>WHUE01000002.1:0-32630 GCA_009377375.1 Alphaproteobacteria bacterium
GCAAGCTGGGCGGCCAGGCCGAGGTGAAGGGCGTCGGCGGCACATGGAAGGACCTGACCGACAACGTGAACGCGATGGCGACCAATCTGACCAGCCAGGTGCGCAACATTGCCGAGGTCACGACCGCGGTCGCCAACGGCGATCTCTCGAAGCAGATCACGGTGGACGTGAAAGGCGAAATCCTCGAGCTGAAGGACACCATCAACACCATGGTGGACCAGCTGAGCTCGTTCGCGTCGGAGGTGTCGCGCGTGGCCCGCGAGGTGGGCACGGAGGGCAAGCTGGGCGGTCAGGCCGAGGTGAAGGGCGTCGGCGGCACATGGAAGGACCTGACCGACAACGTGAACGCGATGGCGACCAATCTGACCAGCCAGGTGCGCAACATTGCCGAGGTCACGACCGCGGTCGCCAACGGCGATCTCTCGAAGCAGATCACGGTGGACGTGAAGGGCGAGATCCTCGAGCTGAAGGACACCATCAACACCATGGTGGATCAGCTCAACTCGTTCGCCTCAGAGGTGTCGCGCGTGGCCCGCGAGGTGGGTACGGAGGGCAAGCTGGGCGGCCAGGCCGAGGTGAAGGGCGTCGGCGGCACATGGAAGGACCTCACCGACAACGTGAACATGATGGCGACCAACCTGACCAATCAGGTGCGCGGCATCGCCGACGTCGTCACTGCGGTTGCGAAGGGTGATCTCACTCGCAAGCTCACCGTGGATGCCAAGGGCGAGATCGCGGCTCTGGCCGAGACGATCAACGGCATGATCGTCACTCTCGCGA
The DNA here is from genome assembly GCA_009377375.1 of Alphaproteobacteria bacterium. Classification (GTDB taxonomy): domain Bacteria; phylum Pseudomonadota; class Alphaproteobacteria; order MPNO01; family UBA2964; genus WHUE01. Next base: position 781 of record WHUE01000002.1, read on the forward strand.
CCTTCGGCGATCAGGTGACCAACGTTGCCCGCGAGGTGGGTATCGAGGGCATGCTCGGCGGCCAGGCGAAGGTGCCGGGCGCCGCCGGGCTGTGGCGCGATCTCACCGACAACGTGAACCAGCTTGCCGCCAACCTGACCACCCAGGTGCGCGCCATCGCCGAGGTCGCCACGGCGGTGACCACGGGCGATTTGACCCGGTCGATCACGGTCGAGGCGTCAGGCGAGGTGGCGGCGCTCAAGGACAACATCAACGAGATGATCCGCAACCTTGAGGACACGACCCTCAAGAACACCGAGCAGGACTGGCTGAAAACCAACCTGGCGCGATTCACGCGCATGCTGCAGGGCGAGCGGGATCTCGTAACGGTATCGAATCTCGTGCTTTCCGAACTCGCGCCGCTTGTGGAGGCGCAGCTGGGCGTTTTCTACATGGCGCGGCAGGAGGAAGACGAAACGGAGGATGGGGAGGAGAACACGGTTCTCGAACTTTTGGCCAGTTACGCGTACAAGGAGCGGAAATCGCTGTCCAGCCGATACCGCCTTCGCGAAGGTCTCGTCGGCCAGTGCGCTTTCGAAAAGCAGCGTATTCTTCTCACGGATGTACCGAACGACTACATCCAGATCAATTCCGGACTTGGCGAGGCGCCGCCGCTCAATATCGTCGTGTTGCCGGTGCTGTTCGAGGGCGAGGTGCAGGCGTTGTTGGAGCTGGCGTCGTTCAACCGGTTCAGCGAGACGCACCTTTCCTTCCTCGATCAGCTGATGGAGAGCATCGGCATCGTGCTCAATACTATTGCCACCAACATGCGCACCGAGGACCTGCTCAAGCAGTCGCAGCGGCTGACCGCGGAACTGCAGAGCCAGCAGGAAGAGCTGCGCAACACCAACAATCGGCTCGAGCAACAGGCTACAACCCTTCGTCAGTCGGAAGAGCTGCTGAAGAACCAGCAGGAAGAGCTCCAGCACAAGAACGAGGAACTGCAGGAAAAGGCGCAGTTGCTGGCGCTCGAGAAAAAGCAGGTGGAAGCCACCAACCAGGAAGTCGGGCAGGCCAAGAAGGCCGTCGAGGAAAAGGCGGAGCAGCTGGCGCTGACGTCGAAATACAAGTCCGAGTTCCTCGCCAATATGTCGCACGAGCTGCGCACGCCGCTCAACAGCATGCTGGTGCTTTCCAAACTGTTTGCGAATAACGCCGACGGCAATCTGTCGGGCAGGCAGGTCGAATTTGCCCGCACTATCTATTCGTCCGGCAACGACCTGTTGTCGTTGATCAACGATATCCTCGATCTGTCGAAAATCGAATCGGGTGCGATGACCGTCGAGCTCGACGAGCTCCGGCTCGATGCCCTGAAGGAATATCTTCAGCGTACATTCGACCAGGTGGCCGCAGAAAAAGAGCTGCTGTTCGAAGTGGACTTCGTCGAATCGCTGCCGGCTCGTATCTACACGGATGAGATGCGGCTTCAGCAGGTGCTGCTCAACCTTCTGTCGAACGCTTTCAAGTTCACGCCCACGGGGAGCGTGATTGTCCGCGGGGAACTGGCCACCAGCGGCTGGAGCAGCGACCACCCGGTTCTGTCCAGGACCGACCGGGTAATCGCCTTTGCTATTTCCGATACCGGCATCGGCATCTCCAGGGAAAACCAGAAGATCATCTTCGAGGCCTTCCAGCAGGCCGATGGCTCGACCAGCCGCAAGTATGGAGGCACCGGTCTCGGCCTGTCGATCTGCCGTGAGATCGCGCGGTTGCTCGGCGGTGAAATCAAGGTCGAGAGCAAACCCGGCGAGGGCAGCACCTTCACGCTTTACCTGCCCCTGGATCCTCAACCGATCGAGGCCAGCCAACAGTCGGCCCTGTCCGTAGCGGCGCAGGCCACAGCGCTTGAAACACGGACGGATGCCGAGGCACCGGACGTGCCGCGGCCGCGACCGGTGGTGGACGACCGCGCCCAGCTCGATGGCTCGGCGCCGGCTGTCCTCATCGTTGAGGACGACATCAACTTCGCCAATGTGCTGCTCGATGCTGCCCACGAGGCCGGCATGAAGGCGGTGATGACGGGACGCGGCGGGGATGTCCTGGCAATGGCCAGCAAGCTGCCTATCGACGCCATATCGTTCGACATCGGCCTGCCGGACGTCGACGGCTGGGCGCTGCTCGACCGGCTCAAGCACGACGTCGAGACGCGCCATATCCCCGTGCATGTCATTTCCGTGCAGGAGCAGCGGCGCCGCAGCCTGAACATGGGGGCGTTCGGTTTCACCGGAAAGCCGGCCGAACGGGAGGAATTGCTCGCCGCATTCCGTCGCCTCAGGGACTTTGCCGAACGGTCGGAGCGGACGCTTCTCCTGGTTCGCAGCGGCAGCCGCAACGCCGGCCTCGATAAACTCCTGAGCGGCCGTCCGAACGTCGTCATAAAGCCCGTCAAGCCCGGCGACGCCAGGGCGGAAGCGGAGACGGGGCGTCATGACTGCATCGCGGTCGACCTGTCGACGGCGCCGGCGCAGGGCGTCGGGTTTCTGCAGGGCCTTCGCGGCGCCGCGGTGCCGGACGGCTTGCCGGTCATCGTATACGCACCGAAGAAGCTTTCGGCGAAGAATGCCGAAGCCCTTCAGGCGCCGATGCCGCTGATCAACCGGCGCATCGTCGACAGCCGGGACGCGCTGCTGAACGAAGCGGCTCTGTTCCTGCACCAGAGGGTCGCCGATCTCCCCGATCAGGCGCAAGAAGCTGTCCAGCGAATGGGACGAGAGGATCCGGCGCTCGAGGGCATCCGGGTGGCAATTATCGATGACGACATTCGCAATATTTTCTCGCTCACCAGCGTGCTCGAGCAGTACGGGGTCGAGGTCGTTCACGCCGAAGACGGCCATAGCGGCGTAGAGCTGGTGCGCACGTCGCCGGAAATCGACGTCGTTCTGGTCGATATCATGATGCCGGAGATGGACGGCTACGAAACGATTCGGCGGATTCGCAGTCTCGGCGGCGGATTCGAGCGGTTGCCGCTGATAGCGGTGACGGCCAAGGCGATGAAAGAGGATCGCCAGAAGTGTCTCGACGCCGGCGCATCCGACTACATAGCGAAGCCGGTCGATCCCGACCAGTTGATTTCGACAATTCGCGCGTGGCTCTACAAGCCTCGCGAAGCCACGAAACACGCGTAGGTCGGGCAACCGATCGATAGGAGGCGTGCAGCGCAAATGACTGAAATAGCGCATACCACTTTGCCTTTCGATGCTGCGGCGGCGCCCGTGCAGCCCGCCGTTCTGCTTGTCGACGATGACCGGCGAAATCTGTTCGCGGTGTCGGAGGTGCTGTCCGGGCTCGGCGCGGAGGTCGTTTGTGCGAGGTCGGGCAAGGAGGCGTTGCGACTGGTCCTGCGGCGCCAGTTCTGCGCGATCCTCATGGACGTGCGGATGCCGGAGATGAACGGCTATGAGACGGCAGAGATCATCCGGCAGCGCCAAAGGTCGCGGCGCATTCCGATCATTTTCCTGACCGCTTACGACAAGGACGAGGCCCACGTGTTCCGGGGATATTCCACCGGCGCCGTCGATTATGTCTTCAAGCCCGTCGAGCCCGTCATTCTGCGCGCCAAGGTTTCGGTGTTTATAGAGCTTCAGAAACAGGCGGACGAGATTCGGTTCAGGGCGGAGCAGGAAAGGCTGTTGCTGGAGGAGAACCTCCGCATCCGCGGCGAGCGCATGAATGCGGAGCACCAGCTGCGTTCGACGGAGAAGCGGGAGGCGACGATTATCCGGTCATTGCCCATCGCCGTTTACGAGGCCGAATGCGCGGAGCACGGCATGGTCCGCACCTTTCTGCACAATGACAGCGTCAAACGCCTGCTCGGCTTCGACAGCGCCGATTTCGTCAGCGATACGGGCCTGTGGTCCGGACGCATCCATCCGCAGGATCGGACCGGTGTGCTGGAAGCGCTGACGGATCTCGCGCCGGGCGACAACTACGCGGTGGAATACCGCTGGCGCTGCTGCGACGACGTCCATCGATACTTTCTCGACCAGGGGGTAGCGATGACGGCGGAGGGCTCGGATCGCCTGCGCATCTTTGGGACCATGTTCGATGTAAACGACCGGCGCACGCTTGAGCAGCAACTGGTGCATGCCCAGAAGATGGACGCCGTCGGCAGGCTTACGGGCGGGATAGCCCACGACTTCAACAATATGCTTATGGTAATTATCGGCAACCTTGACAGCCTGCGGCGGGCGAAGGGACTCGAAACCCGGACGGCACGTCGAGTGGAGCATGCGCTCCAGGGCGCGCTGCATTGCCGCGACATGACGAAGCGCTTGCTCGGATTCTCCCGGCAGCAGAGCCTGTCTCCGAAATTCATGGATCTCACCGCGCTCATCCACAGCCTCGGCGATCTGCTGACGCGCACGCTGGGGGAGCGCATCGAAATCCGAAAGAAGCTAGCGGCGGATTTGTGGCAGGTCTATGTCGATCAGGGGCAGATCGAGGCGGCGCTCCTCAACCTCCTTGTCAATGCGCGGGATGCAATGCCCGGCGGCGGTCGTGTCTCGCTCACGACGGCCAATGTCGAGATTTGCAAGCACCCATCGCGTCGTCCGACCGATCTTCCCGTCGGCCATTACGTCATGCTCGAAATCGCGGACAATGGCATCGGTATGCCCGAGGAAGTCCTGAAGCGCGCGGGGGAGGCGTTCTTCACGACCAAGGCGAAGGGGCACGGCACCGGGCTGGGCCTCAGTACGATCCATGGCTTCGTCAAGCAGTCGCGCGGCAGCCTCGAGATCGACAGCACCGTCGGCAGGGGGACGGCAGTCCGCATTTTCCTGCCGCGCTACGAACGAGCCGTACCTCGACCGACTGACGATGCCGCCCGCAGCGAGCCTGCCGAATTGCCATGCGCCCGCGACCATGAGGTCGTGCTCGTCGTCGAGGATGAGGACGCAGTGAGGCAGACCGCCGTCAACGTTCTGCGCGAACTTGGCTACAGGGTCATAGAAGCGGCGAATGCGGCCGCTGCTCGCGAGGCGCTGGAGCACGCCGAGGACGTGCGGCTTCTATTCACCGATATCATCATGCCCGGCGCAATCAACGGGTATCAACTTGCGATTGAGGCGCAGCATCGGCAACCCGAGCTCAGCGTGCTTTTTACGTCGGGGTACGGCGGCGACGTTATTGCGGAGATCGGCGAGGATAACCTGGAGCCCTTTCTCCGCAAGCCATACCGCGACTTCGAACTTGCCCGTGCCGTTCGTAACGCCCTCGGCTGACGGTTCTCTTCTATGCCGATGCGCCGGATGCACTTCGCAAGGCGCTGCACGATTAACCTGCGGCTTGCTGCGCTGGGCGTGGAGGAGGCGAAGCACGCAAGCGTCGTCCCGAGCTCAGGGTACTTTACACTTCCGGCTTCTCGGACGCGTTGGCGGACACAGGACATCGTGGCCGAAGGGAGGCGCTCCTCACCAAGCCTTATCGCCGGCGGGAGTTGGCCGAGAAGCTCAGCGAGTTGCTGACGCGAGACTCGGAAGGCACCAGCGGGGACACACCAGACTTAGGGCTTGCCCGGCTTGGCTGAAATGACGGCGCTGTGAAGTTAGCCGCGTGGTGTTGATGGGGGATACCTACTGCCGCATCTTGACGATGAGGAACCCAAGTTGCCCACACAGGATCTAGGCACTGTATTACCGACCACGTGTTCGTCGAGCGTCCTTACTTTCCAAGTGCTCGGTCCCCGAAACCAACATTTGAGAGAAGTTGGTGGTCATCACTCGCTATCGGGCGCCGACGAGCTGCATCGAGAAGTGCTTCACCCATTCGCGGCTGAAGGTGCGTGGCTCGGCGCCGTCGCGCTTGATCGCCCTGCTCCAGCCACTGACCGTCTCCGCGTTCAGCTCCAGGTTCGGGAGCAGTTTTGCGATCGGAGGCGCCTTGCGGAACAGCCGGGTAGAGAATGCGATGTAGATCTTGGGCGTCGGGCCCTCGCACGCTGCCCGCGACCGCTCCAGGGCGCCCTCCTTCGACGGATCGGCCATTGCGTAGCAGTCCGGCCGGTGGGGCGGCATCTTCAGAGCGTGGAGATCGAACGCGCTGGTCGTCCAGTGCGGCGCATAGCAGTAGGTCAGGATCGGGCGCTTCGCCTTGATGTGCCGCTCCAGCCTCTCCCAGGCCTCGTTCTCCGGGCCGATCCGCATGTCGAACAGCGGCGCGTAGCCCAGGTCGCGCGCATGCGCGCGCTGGATCACCGTCGAGTGCCAGCCCTCTTGACCCAGCCAGAGCTCGCCAGCGCCGTCAACGTCGCTGTCGAACAGCTTCGCCACTTCGGCCTTCCCGAGGTCCGCGACGCTCTCCACGCCGTGCCGGTCATAAAAGTAGCCGGGGACGCAGAGCTGCTGGAAGCCGACATCCTCACGCAAGGCGGACGCCGCGTTGGTCCCCCGTATGTTTTCCAGTGGATCCCGTAGACTGACGGTCGACTCCGGCCGCTCCTGCGTCCGTCAGGCAGGAGGTCGGCCTCGTTGACTACACGACGTTCGCGGCCACTAATGGATTTATTGGGGTTTTCTCCTCAAGATTGCCCACCTCCTCGCCGCGCGCGGCGCGCTGAATAGGCAGCTCTTGGGGCGCAAAAGCGCTGTAGCCTGAATTTTGAGACTGGTGCGCATTGGCCTGACATGATTCTCATGGAGGCAGTTCCGTCCTGCCGGCGCGACTTGACGTGGCCTGGATAAGGTGGGAGCGTTCGACGTTACCTTGACCGCGTTTTACAGAAGCGCCTTGGGGGGAAGCGCCATGGCCAAGTTCATCATTCAGCCGCATGGCCGCCTGAACGACTGGGTGGCCGACGAAAAGGGCTACTTCCGCGAGGAGGGGCTCGATTACGACCTCAACGTGGAGGCAAGCTACAGGAACGTTCCGCCACTGGCCGCAGCCGCTTCGGATGCGCCGATCGTAGACACCCTGTTCGGGGCTTTCGAACGCTATGCGGAGGGACACGGCCGGAAAGGCGGCGGGGACAGCGCCGGCGACGTGAGCTGCGCCTGCCACTGGACGGTGAACCAGTCGGCAAAGCTGCATGAAGGGACCATGTGGGGCAAGGCGTACAGCGTGTGCGACGCCGCCATCGTCGTTCCCGGCGAATCGGAGATCGGCGCCCCCGAGGATATGGCGGGAGTGGAGGTGGCAGTCGGTTATCACTCGGGCAGCCACTATTCCGCGCTGCAGGCGCTCGAGGTCTTTCTCGATCCCCAGGACATAGCGCTGAAATTCGTCGGCACGTCGTGGTCGCGTGTGGATGCCGCGCTGGCGCGCAGGATACCGGCGGTGAACGTGTGGGGTCCTCAGCTGTACCTGCTGGAACAGAAGGGTTTCCGGCGCATCCTCTCCACTACATTCATGATGGCCTTCATGTTTGCCGCGGATGTGGATTCGCAGGATGTCGAACGATATATGCGAGCGCTGGTTCGGGCTCAGGCCGACATCGACCTGGAGCCGGAAACGTACAAGCATTACTTTCTCAACGAGATTCCGGAACGGTATCGCGACAGCGTCGATGTGCGCCGCTTCGGGACCGGCGAGCGCGTTGTGCCGCAGCCGTATACTCAGGCGATCTTCGAGCGCACCCAGAGCTGGATGCATGAGCGGGGGCTGTTCGACGTCGGTCAGGAGACAGGTGGGTCCTACGCCGAGGCTGTGCACAGCGCATAGGGCCGGGAGACGTCCTGAATGCCGGCGGCGCGCAAGCCTTTCCGGACAAGAGGCCACGACGCCAATCCCCGCCGGCCCGGCCGCGCTTGACATCATCGGTCCCGGCTGAAATCGTTTTCACGGCTATCGTAGCGACAATTGCCGAGCGAAGGAGGAGTCCCGATGGCGAAGTTCAGGATCCAGCCGCACGGCCGCCTGCAGGAGTGGGTGGCGGACGAAATGGGCTACTTCCGCGATGAGGGCCTGGATTACGAGTTCAGTTCGGACGACCGCTCGGCAAATATCGTCAGCCCGGAGCAGATCAGGTCGGAAGGCCCGATAGATGATGTGCTCTTCGGCGCGTTCGAAAGCTACCAGGCGGGGGGCGGCCGCAAAGGGGAGGACGCCGGAGATATCTCCTGCGCCTGTCATTGGACCGTGAACCAGGCTGCGAAGGTCGAGCAGGGGGTCATGTGGGGCAAGGCATACAGCGTGGGCGACGCGGCGATCCTGGTGGCTGGCGACTCCGACGTGAAGCATCCGTCGGACCTTGCCGGGCAAGAGGTCGCGGTCGGCTATCACTCGGGCAGCCATTACTCCGCGGTGCAGGCTCTCGAAGTCTTCCTGCCTCAGGAAGAAATCAGGCTCAAGTTCGGTGGCGCGCCCTGGTCGCGGGTGGATCTCGCGCTGGCGGGCAAAATCTCGGCGGTGAACGTCTGGGGCCCACAGCGCTACGTGCTCGAGCAGCAGGGCTTCCGTCGGGTCTGCGACACGACTTTCATGATGGGCTACATTTTCCCGGCGGGAACGAACCACGCCGCGATCGAGGCGTACATGAGGGCGCTGGAACGGGCGCAGATGGATATCGACCTCGAGCCGGAGCGGTACAAGCACCACTTCCTGAAGGAGATCCCGGAGCGATTCCACGACATGGTCGACACGCGCTGTTTCGGGACTGGCGAGCGCGTCGTCTTCCTGCCCTACACGCGGGAGATGTTCGAGACCACCCAGCGCTGGATGCATGAAAGAAAGCTGTTCGACGTGGGTCCGGAGGCGGGAGTGACGTACGAGAAGGCGGTCTTCGGCTGACAGGCCGATTTCCGGTCATTGCACCGGGCCTCCGGGCCGGACGGTTCGGATGCCCGGATGGAAGAAGGGCCCTGGAGAAGGTTGCACCGGTCCCTCTCCCTCCGCCAGACCTCCCCTCAAGATGTCTCTCAGGCGCATCTGGCCTCGTCCAGAGCGAACGGAGGCGCCACGAGGCGGCCATTTCCGCGCCCGGGACCACAGAAGCGCCTGGAGTGAGTTGGAAACACGGCAGTTTTACCGGGGGGTAGAAACGCGAATGCCCGCACCAGGGCTTCACCATCGTCGGCGGTGGCCTTCCCTGTAGCCGAGGATGTGGTGCCAGAGCGGCAGCGGCATAAAGTGGCGTCGGGCGACCCGGACTGGGCGCACCAGGGGGCCTTCCTGCGATAGCGGGTGTCGCTGGAGGTTGCGTCCGAATGGGCGCACCCGCGGGCTCTTGGTTTCGTTCTCCTGTTTCGTCTGCTTGCCCGGCTATGTCGCTCCGCATCTCAGGTGGTAAAGTCCGTGGCCTGAGTCTGCCGGACATCGACAGGTAGATGGAACCGCGTGATCCGACTGCCGAGAACCAGACGGTGTCGTCCGGCGTGCCGTGGCGGGTCCAGATCGCTGTCTACGCTACGGGCGCATTCAGCCACAGCCTCAACACTATGGCGAATGTCGCAATTCCGCTCTGGATCGTGGCGCTCGACACGCCTCCGGCACTCGTCGGGCTGACGCTCGGCGCGCGCTACATCCTTCTCGTCGTGCTGTCGATTCATGGCGGCGCCCTGATGGACCGAATGGGTGTCCGGCGGACGATGATCGTGCTCGGGATCGCCGGTGTCGTGCTTCACATGGCCTATCCCCTGCTTCCCTGGTTGGGCCCCCTGATCCTGCTGCAGGCGGCGGCCGGATTTGCAGGAGCGGCGGGCTGGCTCGGAAGCCAGGTTTTCATCGGGCAATACATGAAGGGCAGCGCGACCTATACCGGCCGGCTCTCCTTCTCTCTGCGCGTATGCGCGCTAATCGGACCGCCGGTCGTCGGCATCGCCTGGGACGAAACAGGTCCGTGGGGCGCGTTCGCGGTACTCGCACTGTGGGCGGCCGCGGGCTTGCTGGCTGCCATTGCGCTGCCGCGAGATCCGGCGCTTGCCGCCCGCGGCCGGGCATCGGATATTCTGCCGCGGTGGCGCGACTATGCCGATGCGATGCGGCTCCTTCTCGTTCCCGCCATCGCGTTAGTCGTCGCTGTGACTGTAATTCGGCACTCGGCGGTCGCAGTGCAGCAGTCGTTTTACGTGGTGTGGCTCGACCAGATCGGTACGTCAGGCGTGCGCATCGGCCTGCTGATGTCCGCATGGGCGATACTGGGCAGCATCGCTTCCCTGACCGCCGGCAGGCTTGCTCGCTTGTTCGCCGATCACTGGTTGGTGATCTTCACGGTGACGGCGCAGATCGTGCTGATCTCCGCGACGCCTCTCCTGCCGAACTACGGCGCGTTGCTGGTCGCCATGGCGCTTTACGGTGGCATGATGGGTGTAAGCCAGCCGTTGATGATCTCGTTAATGACCCGGCGCACCGAGAAGGGCCACCAGGGCAAGAGCGCGGGGCTCAGAGCGACCGCAAACCAAGTTGCGTCGGCGATCATGCCGCTGGTGATGGGTCTGATCGCGGCCGCTGCCGGGCTGGAAGCAAGCTTTTACATTGTGGGTGCAGCGCTGCTGGCAGCGATGGTGCTGGTCACGGTCATGCTGCTGCGCAACCGCGCCCCCTGAGCCGCAGGCCGACGCACGTGCCGGGACGGCGCGGCTCCGGGAGAGGCGGAGATGCGCTAGATCTCCGTTCCTATCCCGTTTGCCTTCGCGATGTTGTGAGCAAGGTTCGCCAGCGCCATGAACCCGACTCCCTGATCGGAATTTTGCTTGAACAGGGTGATCTGTCTGGCTGACGAACGGCCCTCTGCACGGCCGGTCAGCAGCTCACCCATCTCCAGGATGTCGTCCCAGGATGTGATGCCTTTTGCCACGGGCTCGCACAGATCCCCGTGCTCCTCGATAATGGACTGCTCCCGTACGTTCACCAGTATCAGCTCCGCACGGCGCACGACCTCATCGTCGATCTCGCGGCGCGGCGCGGCGAGACCGGCCTGCTCCTTGACCCCTTTGTTGGAATTGACGATGGAGGTGATGTGCTGCCCCGGCTCCAGCCATTCGCCATAAAGCACGGGAATGTTGGCGTTGGTCGCGCAGCAGATCAGATCGGCGCCTTCTGCGACGGCCTCGGGGCGGTCTACGGCGCGAAGCTGGACGTCGACGAAGTTCTGCATCTGCTGCACGAACGCGGCGCGACTTTGCGGATTCCGGCTGTAGATGCGAACCTCCTCGATCGGGCGAATGCGGCACATCACGTCGAGATGCCGGCGCGCCTGAAGGCCCGTGCCATACAGACCAAGCACACGGCAGTTGTCGCGCGCGACCAGATCGGTTCCCACCGCGCTGGTGATTGGCGTCTCGGTACCATAGGTCTGTTCCGGCGTGTCGAACGGGAAGAGCGGCAGGGAGCCAACGATGATGGTCTTGAGGGCTGCCGTCTCGGTGTCATAGGCGACATAAACGCGCTTCCCGGCGCGGTCGTATTGCTGCGCATTGCCATTGAAGGTGAAGCGCTCGGCGTGGATGAACATGCCGGAGGTCTGCAAGGACGGGCAGCCGCCGGGATGAACGGTCACCCTGCGGTCCTCATGCTGTATGCGAACCTTCGGTGCGCTGAAGAAAGGCGCGTTTCCCTGGTCGGTGAAGCCTGAACGGACGGCGCCGATCGCATCCTCGATGGAGATAAGACCGGCCAGATCATCGGACTGTATGAGAAGCGTCATAAACCGACTCCCTGTGCGATTGCATCCACCTTACGACAGAACACCGCCGACGGCCGTCAGGTTCGGGCACGTTATCAGGGATCGTGTGCTGGGCAAATCGCGCGCCGCCCGGGAAGGGGGAATGGTCCTCTCGAATGGTCAACCCAGATCGTTCTCTTACGTCGCAGTCCCTTGCGCCGGCGGCGCAGTGGATCCGGATCGGGATGCATCCGGGGCAGTTTCCTTCACGACAACGGCCCGCAGCTGGTCCAGCGCGGACGCGATCAGGTCGTTATCCTCCTTCACGGCCCAGACGACGTAAGCCGGAAGCGGAAAATCTGGCGCGCCGTGGCAGGGCTGCAGCCGCCCGTTGTCCAGGTACGGCCGCACGAGCCGCTCGGGAAAATAGCCCGAGCCGCCGGACGCGAGGATATGCTGAAGGCCGAGCCACCCTATATTCGCGGCCAGCCCCGGCCCGGCGAAGTCGGGGAAGCTGGCGTTGTGCTTGGCGTGGAACTCCGGCCCCCAGTCCACCAGAACATAACCCTCGTCGGGCTGCGAGCCGGTCCCTGTTCCGGTGGTCACCAGAATCAGCCGTTCTTCGAGCAGTTGTTCGACTTTGAGGCCGGGCCGGCTTTGCGGCGTGTACATGACGCCGATATCGAGTCTGCCTTCGACCAGACCCTGCATCAGGTCGGACTCGAATCCGATCTCGGCACGGAACGAAACGTCAGGCGCCTCTTCTCGCATAAGGGGAAGCCACTTCAGCAGCAGGTTTTCCCACAGGCCGATACGTGCGCCTATCGCCAGAGCGGCACGGAAACTGCGCGGGACGCCGACGTCCTGGCGCGCCTGTTCGACGGTGCGCACGAGCGTCAATGCGTGCTTCTGAAACTCGCGCCCCGCCGGTGTAAGGGCCGTTCCCGCCTTGTTTCTGATGAACAGCCTGCAGCCCAGCAACTCCTCGAGCAACTTTATCCGCGCGCTCACCGTCGATTGAGTCAGATGAAGCCGCTCGGACGCCTTTATGAAGTTTCCTGCGGCGATGACGGTGAGGAACGTGCGGGCGAGTTCCGTATCCACGACTGCTCCGTGAGGTCATTGGAACCCCATAGTAATATCGAAAATTACGATATAAACACCGAAAATTTATCGTTTGGAAAAATCAACCGCGTCCATAATCTAAGGTTCATAGCGCAACCTTCACACCGACACGAGGGACGTGCGGTCGGCAGGGCGCGCCGGTCCACCGACAGGACGAAGGAGACGCGTCATGACCCAGGCAATCCTGCACACGGTGTTCGAATGGGCCTTCGCTTTAGGTATGGCGGGATTCGTGCTGTCGCTGGTGTTCGGCTGGGCAGCAGGGCTGCTCGACGAGGTGGAGCTGACGCGCCGCAGCGGGGACAGCTTATGATGCCGCATTCGCCGAAATTCGTCCTGCTCGAGTTTCCGCGCCAGCGGCCGGCGCTCGATCCCGATGGTTCTGCGAATGCCCTCGCGCTTCGTCACGGACGACGCGTCGCCTCCGTCGGCACGGGCATTGCGCGCGGTGCCCCCGAAGCCGCTGCGGAGAAGACGATGGCGCCGGGTGCAGAAGGACCGGTGGCTCGTCGATCTCCGCTCTGGCGCATGATTGTGACGACCGACTACTGGAGTCCTCCGCGTTCGAAGCTGGAAGGAACGTGTCAGCGGGCATTTGCCGTTTTCCTGGCGTTTGTTCTTGCCGCCGTGCTCGGGGCGGTGGGGTTCTGACTGGGCGATGACGATCGGATTGAAACGAGCCTCTGGCGACGGTGGAGACGCGGCTCTCCATGAGACGAAGACGTGGCCAGAGGTAAACGAATGGCGGCGCGGCACGCGCCGCGCGCTTCTGGCGCAGCGCATGGCGTTGCCGCGGCTGGAGCGGGAGAATGCCCGATTCGCCATTGTCGAGGAACTCCGAAAGCGCTTCGACGATTTGCGTAGCGGCTGCGTGGGCATCTACTGGCCGTTCAAAGGCGAGATCGATGTTCGCAGGGCCGTTGGCGCGAGGTGCCGTACGTCCTTGCCGGTGGTTGTCAGACGCGGCGAGCCGCTCGAATTCTGGTTATGGCGTCACGGCACGGAATTGCAGCCCGGGGTATGGAACATTCCTGTCCCCGCCACGAGGGAAGTTGTCCATCCTTCGATCCTGCTCGTACCCTTGCTCGGCTTCGACATAGACGGTTACCGCCTGGGGTACGGCGGCGGTTACTACGATCGGACGGTCGCGACGATGATGCCGCGCCCGCTTCTAATCGGCATCGGCATCGAGGCAGGGCGCATCGAGACGATTTGCCCCCAGCCGCACGACATTCCGATGGATGCCATCGTGACGGAGGCCGGATTCAAGTGGATTCAAGCCAAACGTCAGCCGGAGAAAAGCGCCGAATGAGCGGTTTCAGACAGAAATCCGACCCGCCGCGCGATAGGAGCGCGTCTGTGGATTCCAGCCTGGAGAACGAGGGAGGGCCGGCCGCGAGCAGCCCTTCCTTCGCGTCGTCATGTTTCCGGGACGAGGTCCTCTCCTTCCTCAACGAGCTCCTTGAGGGCGAGCGTGCCGGCGCCAAGGGGGTGGGGGAAATGAGCAAACGGCTCGCTCCGTCGGACATTCAGATGACGCTGCGCGACATAGCCAGGGATGAAGCGCGATTTTGTCTTATGTTGACGCGCCATATCGAGCGGTTGGGCGCGCAACCGCGCCGGGACGTCGGCGCATTCTATCAAAAGCTGGTGGCCGAAGAGACGTTCGCCGGCCGGCTTTGCCTGCTTCAACGAGGGCAGGGCTGGGTAGTTCGAAAACTGCGCGATGTACTGCCGCGCATCCGCGACGAATCTCTACAGGCCGACTTGGAAGACATGCTCGAAGTCCATGAGCGGAATATCGCACGTTGCGCCGCCGCCGCCCGTGATGGGCGCACGGCGCGTGATCGTGACGACTCTGCGAGATAGAGGCAGTATGCCGGCACTCTTGTCGCTCGCGCTCATTATCGCTTCCACCCACGACCCCGCCAGGAGCGCCGTGTGCATTGGCTGTGGGCCGCATCCCCGAGGAGGTAGCGCCGCGCCGTGCTATTGTCGAAGTGGCTTCCTCCTCGAAATCGCCCACCTTCTCGCCCTGAGCGGCTTCACGCAGGATAGTGGGCCTGACGCCCGTTACGCCTACTGGCGCATGGCCCGCACCGCGTGGTCGACGATCTCCTTCGGCGCATCGACCATCTCGCGAAGCGCCGCCTCGGTGTCCTTACCGTCCATCGGGTCGATCAGCAACTTCGTTCGCTCTGCGTCCGCCCTTAGCGCGTCGGAGTGCGCAGCCGCCCAGAAAGCCTGGCGCAGCATGTCCACTCGATCTTCCGGCACACCCGGAGGGGCGACGAAGGTGCGGCCGAACTCGGTCGGCCGAAAGATGAAGGCCAGGAGCTGCCTCTGCTCATCGTTTTGCGCAAGGTCGTGCACGACCGGCGCATCCCCGAAGATCGGGTGCGGCTTTGAGCCGAACTGCACAATCGGCACGAATACGCCTTTGTCGATATTCTGCTTCTGGCGGCCCATCGCCAACGAGGCCCAGAACGCGCAGTAGACGTCGATCTCGCCGGTCTCCATGGCAAAGTGTGCCGTATCGCTCCCCGTATAGCCGGGAACAATCTTGAGTTTGAGCCCCAGGAGATTCTTGAGCGCGACGGGAGTCTGCATGTCCATCGAGCTCGGACCGGTTGTCCCCACCACGATCTCCCGGTTCTCCGCCTCCCGGATGCTTTTGACGCCGGACCGGCCCGAGGCGACGCAGGAATTGAAGTCGCGCGACAGGCTGCCGAGCCAGTTGAACTTCTCGACTTCCCAGCGGGCGTCCTTGTTGCCCAGCAGCGGCTCGATGACGAGGGTCGGCTGGATCGTCATGATGACCGTTCCGTCCTTGGGAGCGGCGGTATAGACGTAGTTCGCGGACCTCAGCCCCCCCGCACCCGGCATATTCTGCACGATCACGTTCGGTTTGCCGGGCAGGTGCCCTCCGAGATGTCGCGCCATGAAGCGTCCGTAGACATCGGCGCCGCCCCCAGCGCCGTAGCCGACGACGATCGTGACCGTCTTGCCCTTGTAGAAATCGGAGGCGGCCTCGGCGCCTCCAGACTGCAGCAGTGACACGGCCACGAGCGAGGCGAAAGCCGTAAAGCCCGACAGTTTCATGTTGGCCTCCCAAGGTGATGTGAATTGGCGCTTCCGGATACTGCAATTCCGACCTCACGGTAGCGGACCCCGACTGTTTTAGAAACCGGGCACGAAATGGTCACGGGTGCGATCGGTCGCCAACGGGTTTAACGGGCGCTTGTGGTGGGGCGGCTCGCCGTGGCCGCCGCGAAACAAGAGGCGAAATTCCGATGACATACAAGTCCTGCTGGAGAGCGCCACTGCTCGCGCTTGGCCTCGTCGTGGTGTTTAATCCGGGGAGTGGAGCTTTCGCTGACGGCCTTGGCACACCACGCGCGACGGTTGAGGCATTTCAGGAAAGCCTGGCCGATGTGATGAAGCGCGCCCACGAACTCGGGGCAAAAGGGCGTCACGATGCGCTCTCGCCGGTTATCGGTAACACGTTCGACATCGAGGTCATGGCGCGGACGGTGACGCGGCCACACTGGGAGCGCGCAACGCAGGAGCAGCGGACCCGCCTGGTCAAAGCTTCTCATCGGATGATGGCGGCCACCGTGGCTGCTCTCTTCGGTCACCAGGAGGGAGCTACCTTCTCGGTTTTGCGGGAACGGACGACGAACGGACGCGTGGTGCTGGTGGACGCGCACATCAATCAGCCCGAGAAGAAGCCGATTGCCGTCACCTACGTCGCCGCGCCGAAGGAACGACGCTGGTGGCTCATCGATGTCGTATTCGATCATGGGATCAGCGAGCTTGCCACCCGCAGGTCCGAGTACCAGGGGCTGCTGGCGTCGGGCGGGATCGAAAAACTGATCGACGCGCTGGAGCAGCAGGCTGACCGGGTTCTGCCAAGACAGCAGAAGTAGAAGCTCGCAGAGCTGTCAGCGTCGGTTCTACTGTGTGATCAAGGCGGCCGTGCCCGGGTCTTCGCCCGAACGTCGTGCCGGAATCGCTCCGCCAGCGCCGCCGCACAGCCAGCGGTGCAGGCGGCCCACCAGCCTACCGCCTGCACCGTTGCAAGCAACATGCCCTCGAATAAGTGGCTTCATCGGAATGACGAAGGAACCACGTGCGTCAGGCTATTTCGCTTTCAAGGCTGCTTTCACGCGATCGAGGACTCGCTGCGGCGTGGAGATCAGTTCGTTCACGTCTTTCTGCACCGCCAGCCCCGCGGTGGGGTTGAGGTCCATGTTTCGTTCCGCTGCCTCTTTTTGATACTGCGGATCTTCCACGGTAGCGTCGAACGCGGCTCTCAGCGCGGCAAGGCGATCGGCGGGCACCTCCGGCGGCGCCAGAATGGAGCGGCCAATGTTGTCGCTCAGGGTGAGGAAGCGAAGAACTTCTCGCTGTTCCTCATTTTCAGCCAGCTCGAGGACGGTAGGGACATCGGGAATCTGCGGCGCCCGCTTCGCTGCGACCTGGGCGAGGAACCGGACCTTGCTCTCCTTCAACCACTCCGGCCTGAGGCCTTTCAAGCTGCCATAGACGGTCGAAACGCCGTGGACCTCCCCCGATTCCACTGCGAGCAGCATCTTTGACATGCCACTGTAACCGGTAATTACGCGAAATTTCGTCCCCAGTACGTGATTGATCACCGTCGGGAAGATGTAGGTTTCGGCGCCAACTCCGGAGGATGCCATAAGCGTCTCATGCTTCCGGACATCGGCGAAGGAGTTCGCGGGTGCGGTGTGCCAGACGGTCAGTACGCCGGGCGCATCCACCATGCTTCCGATCCAGTTGAACTTCGAAGCGTCGTATCGGACAGCGGCGGTGCCCAACACCTGCGCCATCGCTACTGGTTTCAGAGGCACGAGCAGCGCCGTGCCATCTTTGGGCGCTACGGTGTAAACGTAGTTAGCGGCCTTCGCGCCTCCGGCTCCAGGCATGCCCTGAACGATAACGGTCGGGTTGCCCGGAATATGGCGCGATATGTGCCGCGCGAGGTGGCGAGCGTATAGGTCATACGCTCCCGACGACACCGATACATGAACCGTTATCG
Organism: Alphaproteobacteria bacterium; assembly: GCA_009377375.1. Lineage (GTDB taxonomy): Bacteria > Pseudomonadota > Alphaproteobacteria > MPNO01 > UBA2964 > WHUE01. Next base: position 18,543 of record WHUE01000002.1, read on the forward strand.
TTTCGCCCTTATAGAAATCGGAAACCGATTCACCGGCTGCTGGGCCGCATAGGGCAACGGATACTGACAATCCAACGCTGAACAAAGCACCAATTCGACTTCTATACATGATTCTCCTGCACATTCTTTTCTAGGGACGTATTGTTAGCGGTCGGAATCCATGACGATTTAATTCCAGACCGGTTCCAGACATCATAAGCCACTCCATCGTCTCCGAGAAGGGGTATGGCGATATGACACCAACTCCGGTCGGCTGTCGTTACGACCACGCCCGGTGCGGCGCCGCTGATCGGCCGAGCATGAGACGCTGGGTGAGGTGTGGCAGTACGGGCTGAGTGAGTGAGCAGAAGGCTTTAGCGACCAGCCGCCCTGCCACGCGTCCGCTAGCTAGCGGGTCTGGCGCCGACGGATGCCAACGCGTTATGGTCCTGCCACCGTCGGTCTGGGCCGAATGTCCAGACGGTAAACCTTGCATCGGTAATGAGAGTATATGACGTCAACCAGTGACATGCCTTTTTCAGGCCTGCGGGTGCTCGACCTGACCCAGGGAGTCGCAGGCCCCCACTGCACGATGCTGTTCGCACAATATGGCGCGGATGTCGTCAAGATCGAGCCGCCTGCCGGCGACTGGGCGCGGGGTTTGGGCGGCGCCTATGAAGATCTGTCCTCCCATTTCATCGCGTTTAATCGTGGAAAGCAGAGCATAGTGCTCGATCTCAAGGAGGAACGCGGCCGCGAAATTGTGCTGCAACTCGCGCGCGACGCGGACGTCGTGGTGGAGAGTTTTCGTCCCGGGGTCGTCGACCGGCTGGGTGTGGGCTACACGGACCTGCGCGCCCTCAATCCCGACGTCATCTATGTCTCCATCAGCGGCTTCGGCCAGACCGGCCCCTACCGCGCTCGAGGGGCCGTTGACTCCATCATCCAGTCCTATACGGGGTTCATGTCGATAAACCGGAACGAGTCCGGAAAGCCGCAGAAGGTGTCGATGGTGGTAATGGATGCGATAGCCGGCTTGTATGCGTTTCAGTCCGCCACTGTAGCCCTCTACGCCCGCCTCGCCGGAGGCGGCGGTCGCTACCTCGACATCGGAATGAGCCAAGCGGGCTTTGCGTTCCAGTCGCCGAAGATCACTCAGTACGCAATGGAGAACGGCAGCCCGCCCGATGACATCTACGTGCCGATCGGGGTGTACGAGACCCGCGAAGGCTACATAAACATAAGCGCCAGACACCCTGCGCAGTTTGCGCGTCTTTGTCACGCCCTGGGGCGACCGGAGCTGGCCGCCGATCCCCGCTTTGCCAGCTACGAAGCACAGGACGAGAACGCAGATGCGCTGCGAAGCGCCCTACAGGCGGCGTTCAGTGAGAAAACGGCTGACGAGTGGGTCAACATCCTGAACGAAGCCGAAGTGCTGAACCAGAAGGTCAATGACTTTGGCGACGTGCTCGCCGATCCACATGTCGATGCGACCGGGGCATTTGCGGAAATCGATCACGAAGTGGTCGGAAAAATTCCCCTCGCCAACATACCGGGGGCCCCGCCGATTCCCTCAGACGGTCCACTTGCGACTGCCCCGCGGCTCGGACAGCACAGCGTTGCAATCCTGCACGCGCTGGGCCAGTCCGACCGTGAGATCGGAGAGCTTATTGCATCCGGTGTACTCGGAGCATTCGGCCGCGCTCCCGAAAGCGTCGGCGAATGAAGCTTTACTGGTCGCCCAACTCACCTTTCGTACGAAAGGTGTGGGTCTCTGCGCTCGAAACCGGCACCGCCGCTCGCATCGAGCGCATTCTCACGAGTGTCCAGCAGTGCGATGAGAGCACAGAGCTGCTTCGCACAGCCAATCCGCTCGGAAAGATTCCGACATTGGTCGATACGGACGGCGAAGTGCTCTACGGCTCAACCGCGATATGTGAACTGATCGACAGCTTGCACGACGGTCCAAAGATCTTTCCACCAGCCGGCAGGGCCCGATGGAGGGCGTTGCGGCACACGGTCCTCGGGGACGGAATCCTGGAGGCCTCCGTGCTTGTGAACATCGAATCGAAGCGAAGGCCTGAACGCCAGTCCCCAACATGGATTGCTCACCAGACAGACGCCATTAGGCGCGCGCTGGATGCTCTCGAGGAGGAGGCGGATACGCTGACCGATCCGTTAACGATCGGTCATATCACCATCGGTTGCGCGCTCGGCACGCTGGATTTCCGCATGAACCATCTGGAGTGGCGCCGGGATCGTCCACGCCTCGCAGCTTGGTGCGAGGCATTTTCGGCGCGTCCGTCAATGCTAGAGACTGCCCCGGTAAAGCTGTGATTGGTATCGCCGTCTGGGCCCGCTGTGCAGCGGCAACCGTTGCCGGAGTCCAGAGCACAGCGTGATGGTGGCGCGGTGGATGTGCTGTCTCTCCCGCATGAACCCGCACTCATAGGAGTTTGAAGCTGTGACTGTTGCCGCCAAGAATGCCGAACTCCGGCGTCCCTATTCCGACCTGCGCGACCACCTCAAGGCGCTGGAGGAGGCGGGGCTTCTCCTCACCGTCGACGTGCCGATCAACAAGGATACGGAACTGCACCCCCTGGTTCGCTGGCAGTTTCGCGGCGGGATTCCCGAGGAGGGGCGCAAGGCTTTCCTGTTCACGAACGTGACCGACAGCAAGGGCCGAAAGTACGACATGCCGGTGGTGGTCGGCGCCATGGCCGCCAGTCCGCAAGTGTACAGTGTCGGGATGGGCTGCGCGCTCGACAAGCTCTCGGAGAAATGGGTTCAGGCTTTCAACCGGCCCATAGCGCCTGTTGAGGTGACCGACGCGTCCTGTCACGAGATGATCGTCGAGGGCGCCGGGCTGGATGTGCCGGGCCAGGGGCTCGACGGACTCCCCGTTCCGATCTCGACGCCGGGCTGGGACAACGCGCCCTATCTCACCAACGCCAATTTCATCACCAGAGATCCCGAAACAGGCGTGCAGAACGTCGGCAACTACCGCGGCCAGATCAAGTCTCCGCGCCGGCTCGGCATGAACACGTCCATCGAGCTGCGCACCGGCGGATACATCCACTGGAAGAAATGGCAGGCGCTCGGCAAACCGATGCCCTGCGCGGTGGCCGTGGGCGGCCCGCCGGCGGTGCAGTACGCCGCCGTCCAGAAAGTGCCGGAGGCGCTCGACGAACTGGCTGTCGCCGGCGGGCTTGTCGGCGGCCCGATCAACGTCGTGCGCTGCCGAACGGTGGATATTCTGGTCCCCGCGGAAGCGGAGATCGTGATCGAGGGATATGTGAGCACGGAGTATCTCGAGCCCGAAGGACCCTTCGGCGAGTCCCACGGCTATGTGAATCTGCAGGAGTTCAACGGGGTGATGGAGGTGACCTGCATCACCCGGCGGCGCGATGCCATCTACAGCTCTTTCATCAGCCAGGTGTCGCCGAGTGAATCGAGCGGCATCCGTCGTCCGGCGCACACCATGGTGTTTCTTCAGCACCTGCGGGACGTTCTTGGAATCAAGGGCGTCATCAACGTTTCGCTGCACGAGCCGCTGACTAACATCCGCAAGGTGTGCGTGATCCAGCTTCAGCGCGATACGCCGAACACCGAGGTCTGGCGTGCGCTTTATGGAGCGGCAGCTTTGCAGCGCGCGTCAGGCAAGCTGGTGATCGCCGTCAACGACGACATCGACCCGGAGAACGCCGATGCATTGCTCTGGGCCCTGGCGTTCCGCAGCAAACCGCATCTGGATATGCAGATCATCGAGCATAAGGACGGGGGGCACGGACCCAGGGACCACGTACGAGGGTCTGAGGACTCCGCGCTTCTGATCGACGCGACGCTGAAGCAGGACTACCCGCCTGTTTCTCTGCCGAGGAGGGAGTTCATGGAGCGCGCCCGCGAGATCTGGGAAGACACGCTCGGCCTTCAGAAGCTGCGTCCGGAGACGCCATGGTTCGGCTATTCCCTCGGCGACTGGTCGGAAGAGCTTGAGCGGCAGGCAGAGCTGGCAGTCAGGGGAGACTACTGGGAAACCGGCAAGATCGCCGCACAGCGCCGTCGAAGCGACGTCGAGATGAACACGGAGGTGGCGAGAGACGACGACGGGGAAAGTTGAGCGCCTCTTGGAGAAGTGGCGTCCCCGTTGTGGGGCAGCGGCCGTACGGCCGTTGCTTGAGAAGTTGGAAGCAGGCGGCGGGCAGCAGCCTTGTCGCTGCGGCATGGAGGAAGCGCGATGCACAGAGTGTTTTCAGTCGGCGACCAGCCCTGGAGGAACCTGCGTGACCTGCCCGGGGCGCGCGGGTACGAATACAAGACGATTTCGGATGAAAGCTATACGACGGCGTTCAACAGCGAACTCGTGCGCCTTCAGCCGGGGGATCATTCTGTCCCGCACATCGAACCATGGAACCATCTGCTGTATTTTTTGAGCGGGTCGGGCGAGGTGACGGTAGAGGATCGGAGCTGGGCGGTAGCGGAAGGGACGGTGTGCCTCGTAAAGGCAGGGGAACGGCATTCGCTGCGCAATCCGGGACCCGGCGATATGGTCGTATTCGTGGTTTACGATCCGCCTCGCCTCCGCGACCTGTAGCGGGCCATCGCGAGCTAAAGAATGCGGGAAGGCCCCACGCTCCCGGATCTGCGCTTCCGACCTCGCGGCAGCGGAGTCCGACTGTTTCAGAAGCCGGGCACGAAATGGTCACGGGTAGCCATCTTGATCCGGGGATCGGCGGCGGACAGGTTTAACGGGCCCCGGGACCGGGGCCTTGTCAGCGCGCCAACCAAGAGGTGGACCCTGCATGCCCTGCAAGCGTGATTGGCGAGCGCCTTTGCTCGTTCTCGGCCTCCTCTCAATGTTTTGTTCGGGGAGCGGAGCTAGCGCCGATTCTCTGGGCACACCACGCGCAACCGTGGAGGCGTTTCAGAAAAGCCTCCTCGATGTAATGAAGCGTGCCCACGAACTCGGGGTAAAAGGGCGCTACGATGCCCTCTCGCCCATTATCGGCAACACGTTCGACATTGAAGTCATGGCGCGGACTATGACGCGGCCGTACTGGGAGAGTGCAACGCAGGAGCAGCGCGCACGCTTGATCAAATCGTCCCGCCGGATCATGGTCGCCACCGTGGCTGCCTTCCTCGCCCACCAACGGGAAGTCACCTTCTCTGTTCTGCGTGAGCGTACGACGGACGGCAGCCTGGTGCTCGTGGATGCGCAGATCAATGAGCCTGAGAAGACGCCCGTTGCCGTCACTTACGTCGCCGCGCCGAAGGAAGGACGCTGGTGGCTCATTGATGTCATAATCGGTAACGGGATCAGCGAACTCGCTACCCGCAAGGCCGAATACCAAGGGCCGCTTTCATCGGGTGGGACCGAGAACCTGATCGACGCGCTGGAGCAGCAGGTTTACGGCGTTCTGCCAAGACAGCAGAAATAGGGCGCACAGGAAGCCGGGGGACGGCTTCGGGACTGTTCCGACGGCTGCCGCGAATCAGCGCGCTTCACCGGGGCTCAACCATTTTTCCTTCGTGCAATCGGGCCGTTGAAGCTCGGATTCCCGCTTTTAACGGGTTCCCATCGAGGCGGCGCTGTCGCCGTTAAAGTCCATCGCTGGGCGCTGGCTCTTGTCTGACACTACCTCACCTCCTCCTGATCGTGCGGTCAGGGTGGTTGCGGATCAGCCAAAAAGGGGGCCGCTCCAGCCCTCCCTACCGATGGTCCGCATGCCGGTGTGCGAGATGGAAGGCATAGCCGAAGGACGGGGGTCCGCAGAATTGCCGCACCTCGGTAACGTTCTTCCCGGCCTACTTGCTGATCGCCTTTTTAGTGCGCTCGATCAGGCGTTGCGGCGTGCTGAGGATCTCCTTCAGCTCCGCTTCTGTGTCCTACCAGTTCAGCGGGTCGATGATGAGCTTCTTGCGCTCGGCGTCGGCCTTGAGCTCGGGCGAATTAACCGCTTCCCAAAAACCTTTGCGCAGCCCGGCGAGTTGCACATCCGGTGTGCCGGGCGGCGCGGCGAACGGCCGCGACAGCTCTGTCGTCCCGAATACGACCCGCATGATCCGGCGCTCGTCCTCGTCCCGCGCGAGATCGTAGACCACCGGCGCGTCGCCCCAGGCGGGGTGCGGTTTCCGACCCATCTGGATGATCGGCACCAGCTTGCCCGATTTCACGTCCTGCGCCTGCGGTCCCAGAATGGCGGACGCCCAGAAGGCGCAGACGGCCTGCACCTCACCGGTCTCCATCGCGAGCCGCACCCGTGCCGTGCCCGGATAGCCGGTCACGATGTCAAGCTTGTAGCCCAGCATGTTCTTGAGCAGCAGCGCGTGTTGCGCGCTGGTGGAGTTAGGACCCGTCGCGCCGACGATGAGCGGCTTGTCCTTCGTCTCGGTGATGCTCCTGATACCCGATTTTCCGGACGCGGCGCAGCCCTGCGTGTCCTGGGTCAGCGTGCCGATCCATTTGATCTCGTTGACGTCGTAGCGGATGTTTTCCCGGTCGAGCAGATAGGCGAGTGTGTGCGACGGCGAGGTCAGCATCACGCGCGTGCCGTCCTGCGGCGGCGTGTTGTAGACGTGGTTGAGCGCCTTGAGTCCGCCAGCGCCAGGCATGTTCTGCACGATCACGCTTGGCTTGCCGGGCATGTGCTCGGCGAAATGGGGCTGGAAGAAGCGCGCGAACGTGTCCGCGCCGCCGCCCGGGCTGAACCCGACGACCAGCGTGATCGTCCTGCCCTTGTAGAAGTCGGTCGCGTCATCTGCGGCTGCACCCGGCGCTGCGAGGAAGAAGGCGGCAATGGCGGCGAAGGCCGAAGTTGCGGGAAAATGTGTTTTCATCTTCTGCATTCCTCCCTGTAGATGGCTCTGGCGTAGGGTCCGACATGACGCCATCTGCGTCAAGCGTGCCCGCTGGTGCGGCTGCAGCGAGCGCTTCCCCGCGAGAATTGGACGCGTCGGGCGTCGTCGTAGCAGATCTAGCCGGAAGTGCTGCCCCGCAGCTTCTGGAACCGTCTGGCAGCGACATTGGACATGTACCGTGGGTGCACGGCGCGACAGCGATGCGTAATGGATGGGACCACTACCTCGTGCTGCGCCGAGACGCGGTGGGAACGCGCCGAGAACGTGCTGGCCGGCGAGAAGACCTTGAGGAGCCGCCGTCCGACTGCAGGCCAATACGTGTCCAAGGCCGGGGAGCGAATAGGGATGCGTGAAGGCCGGAGCATGGCCTGATCCCAAAACCCCTGTGGCAAGCTTGCGGCTGAGTCTGCGTCGGTTGAGGACCGGTTTCGTAAAGGGTACAGACGCTTGCCGGCATTCCGCGCTACGAGGAGCTGCGGCAGAAGCAGGCTCGCGTGACGTCGGCGAAGATAAAGGCCGGCATCAAGGCGCTTCAGGCAAATGCCGAGCTGTCACGGCACCTTGTGGAGGGGGCGGTGCGGTCTCGCTCCCAGGCAGCCCCGCGGACGGCGAAAAGATTTTCAAGTCGCTCATCAACGAGCACCTCGATTACTACAGCACGCTGATAGATATGAGCGCGGCATTCAGCGATCACCTTCTCGTCAGGCTTGCCGCCACGAAGAAGGACGCGGCGGCTGCGGGGGCTGCAAGCTCCGCCCTGACCATGAATCTCCGGAATCCTGTCGGCACCACCCCGCACGCGCCTTTCGAAATGGAGAACAAGCGACCGGAACCGGTTACCGCGCTGTTCCGCCTGACACCTTACGTGAGCGAGGACGGCTCGCAGCTCGTCCCCGCCAACCACGCCTTCGGGCCGTCCCAGGCGGTCGTGCCCGCGGGAGGTGGTGCGGGCAACGCGCTCGCCGGCATAGCCGCTGTCGGCGAAGACCCTCGCGGACTCGTCATTCGCAAATGGCGATCAGCGGAGCTTCGGCAGCGGAATTGATGCACGGACAGCCCAGTACCCAGTTTCATCCCACTCGGCCCACCACCATTTTACGGCCGGGGACGCGGCAAGACCGCGCGCCATAGGAATGGCTGAATTTCGCCGCTTGCAGGCGGCAAACGCGGCGCTCTCCGCCTCCGGGAACCCGAAATCCTCGGCGAGAGCGTCTCGGGCTCAGAGTGCAAAGGGGATAGGTGTCGGGTGCGCCACAGGCGACCTCGTTCGGGCCGTCGCCGAGGATGGGCGCATCGCCCCTCTGGTGCCGCATCATGAACTTCGCAGTATAACGGAAAACGGAATGCGCCTTGGGCGCGGACCTATTCTATCGCGAGGACGGCGGCGCATCGCAAGCTCGCGGAAGGCATGCTGAATGCCGCGCAGGATATTTACCGTCTTTGGCGGAACCGGGTTTCTGGGCCGCCGCATCGTCGCCGGGTTGCTCGGCCACGGCTTCGCGGTGCGCGTGGCATCCCGGCATCCGGACAAGATTCGCATGTCGTCGGGAACGGAAGACGGACCCACCCCGGTTCGTGCCGATGTCCGCGATGCCGATGCGGTCGATGCCGCGGTGAGTGGCGCCGAAGGAGTGGCCAATGCGGTCAGCCTTTACCATGAGGGCGGCGGCGTCACGTTCCGCGGGGTGCATGTGGATGGTGCGCGCAATGTGGCGGAGGCATGCCGGCGCCACGCCGTTCGCAGACTGGCGCACATCTCGGGAATTGGATCGGACCCAGCCTCTTCTTCCAGTTACGTGCGGCACCGGGGCTTGGGTGAGGCGGCCGTGCGCGACGGCTTCGCGGACGCTGTCCTGCTCCGGCCCAGCGTGATGTTCGGTCCCGATGACGCGCTGCTCACCACGTTGGCGGCGCTCGGCCGGTGGATGCCGGTTATTCCCCTGTTCGGGCAGGGAACGACGCGGCTGCAACCGGTCTTCGTCGACGATGTGGCACAGGCCGTGACCAGCGCCCTGGCCGGGAACGACCGGCCGGAACGGCTGTACGAACTCGTCGGGCCGGAGGTCTGCACCTACCGCGAACTCATGGCGATGGTGCTGCGCAGCACCGGCCGCAGACGCCTGCTGCTCCCCTTGCCCTTCTTTCTGTGGGACGGGCTCGCGGCGGCGGCGAGGCTGCTGCCAGCGCCTCCAGTGACCGAGGGGCAGGTGGCGCTGATGAAGCGGGACAACGTGGCCGCCCCGGCGCTGCCCGGCCTTCGCGAGCTGGGCGTCGCGCCGACGCCGATACGCGGGGTGCTGGACACGCTTTCGAGCGCACCCGGACTGCGGCCGTCCCGGTGACGGCGGAGAGAGGAACGATCCCGGGCTGGACGTCAAAGGAATTAGACCATCAGCGGTGGTCAGGATAAGCTGCGTGTAGAGGGACACGGTACGCGACAATGGATGCAGCCGATCTCCGGATATTCGAGGCGGTGGCGCGACTGGGCAGCATGACCCGTGCGGCGGAGGAGCTGAACACGGTTCAGTCCAACGTCACTGCCCGAATTCGTCACCTGGAGGAGTTCCTCGGAACCACGCTGTTCGACCGCCACAGCCGCGGAATTTCGCTCACCAAAGCCGGGGACCGTCTGCTCCCTTATGCGACGCGCGTTCACGCGCTGCTGGACGAAGCGCGGCGCGTGGCCCGGGACGACGGCACTCCCCAGGGATCGCTCGCTATCGGCGCCCTGGAGACGACCGCGGCGCTCAGGCTCTCGAAGAGCCTGTCCGAATACGTCTCCACCTTCCCGGATGTCGATCTCGTGCTGCGAACGGGAACGACCAGCGAGCTCGTCAAGGGCGTGCTCGACCGGCGACTGGAGGGGGCCTTCGTGTGCGGTCCTGTCGATCATCCGCAACTCGAAGTCGAAACTGTTTTCCGGGAGGAGCTCGTGGTCCTGATGCCGCCGCATGCCGGGAGCCTCGATGAGTTCAGCAACCGGGACGACTTCAAGATCATCGTGCTTCGAGCTGGCTGCTCCTACCGCCAGCGCCTTGAGGATATCCTCGCAAGGCGAGGGATCGTCAACTTCCGGCAGCTCGAGTTCGGCACGCTGGAGACGATTGCCGCCTGCGTGACCGCCGGGCTCGGAATCACGCTCCTGCCCAGGGCACTGATCGGCTCTGTGTGGAAAGGCAACGGCTTCTCTGTCCAGAAGCTGCCGGCCTCCGAATCCGAGGTTGATACTCTGTTCGTCCGGCGGCGCGACGCATATCGGTCGAGCGCCCTGAGCGCCTTTCTCCGGCTCGTCCGGCCGGTTGCACAGCAGGCCTCCGCGGCCGAATAGCGGGCCATCGCTTTTTCCGATGGGCGGCATCACGACTTGGCGTTTCTCATTCCGGACCGGGCCGCGTAGCGTTTCCCTCCATTCGGAAGGAGGAAGGCATGCAGAAAACACCCTTGATGCAGCGGCTCGGCCTCTCGCGTCCGGTCATACAGGCGCCGATGGCAGGCGGCGGCGATACGCCCGCACTCGTGGCGGCCGTCTGCGAGACAGGAGCGATCGGATTCATCGGCGCCGCATACCTGACCCCGGCGCAGATCGGTGAAGCGGCTCGCGATGTCAGGGCCCGCACCTCGCGCCCGTTCGGGATCAACCTGTTCGCGCCGCAACCTCCCGCCCGGCCGCCGGAGGATGCAGGCCCGGCGCTCGCCTGCGTCGCCCCCTTCTTCGCGGAGCTGGGCCTGCCGCCGCCGTCGCTGCCGACCCGGCCGGCCGCGTCCTTCGACGACCAGCTCGCGGCTGCCCTGGACTCGGGGGCGGCTGCCTTCAGCTTCACCCTCGGCGTCTTTCCAGAGGATGCCGTCGCAGCAATCAGGCGGCGCGGGATGCTTCTCTTCGGCACCGCCACCACCGTCGAAGAAGCCTCCGCACTGGAGCGGACCGGCGTCGATGCCGTCGTCGCCCAGGGAAGCGAAGCGGGCGGCCACCGGGCGACGTTTACAGGCGACTTCGCGGCAGGCGCCGTCGGGACGATGTCCCTGGTGCCTCAGATCGTCGACGCGGTCGGCGTGCCGGTCATCGCGTCAGGGGGGATCATGGACGGGCGCGGGATCGCCGCCGCGCTCGCGCTGGGCGCCGATGCGGTGCAGATGGGCACCGCTTTCCTCACCTGCGACGAGGCGGGCGTTCCGGAGGTTTACAAGAATGCCATCCTCCGGGCTCGCGAGAACGATACCCGGATGACCCGAGCCTTTTCGGGCCGAGCGGCGCGCGGCATCGTCAACCGTTTCATGTCGGAGCTCGACCGGCCGGAGAACGCGGGCGCCATCCTGCCCTTTCCCCTGCAGAACGGGCTGACCCGGCCGCTGCGGACGGCGGCTGCGCGGGAAGGAAGGGCGGAGTTCCTGTCGTTGTGGGCGGGCCAGGGCACGCGCATGGCGCGGCGGCAGTCGGCGGCCGCGCTCGTCGAGCGGCTGTCGGAGGAAACCGCGGCAGCCTGCATCCGGCTTGCCGGCACGGCGTAGCCGACCGGGCCGAGGCCTTCCCATGCCTTCGACAGGCACTGCTTGCGCCGAAAGGCATGACCTCATCTTCGACCTGTTTCCGATCCTGCGCGAACGCCAGCATCGGGATGCGACCACGCTCTCCAAGAACAGCAGATGTGCGCGATCGGCCGCGGTGATGGAAACCGGGTGGGTCGGCCTGGCCGGCCCGACCCGGACGCCGTCCGAAGATCCGATGATTCGCCAGGCGTATCTCGGTCTTTGATCCCGGCGTTGCCGGCGGGGCGGCGCATGGAGAATCCCGCGAATTTGCAGGACGCCCGCCACCTTTTGATCCTCGACGCGCTCGTCGTGACGCTCGATGCAGAAACACGGTGCACGAAGCGGCTGATGTGCGGGTTTCCGACGGCGAGATTCTGACGCCGCCTTCGTCGAGCTCGGCCGCGTCGCGCGGTCTCCCCTACCGGCCGGACAGCGCCCGTCGGCTCGCCGTAACGAAACTTACGGAAGAGTGACACGCAACGGTCATATGCCGGGGCTAACAAGTCGTGAAGACCGCACTGCGCCAGTAAGGAGATATCCATGTCAGGCGATGCCCTCCGCCTCGAGCGCCTCAGCAAGAGCTACGACAGGATCAAGGCGGTGGACCGCGTGACGCTGGACATCCCCCGGGGCCAGATGGTCGGCGTGATCGGCCGTTCCGGCGCGGGCAAGTCGACCCTGCTGCGGCTGATCAACCGCATGGCCGACCCTACCGACGGCGCGATCCATCACGCGGGCGGCCGCGTCGACCGGCTGGCCGGGCGCGACCTGCTCGTCTGGCGCAGCCGGTGCGCCATGATCTTCCAGCAATTCAACCTGGTGCCGCGACTCGACGTGCTGACCAACGTGCTGCTCGGCAGGATCAGCCGGCATCGCACGCTGTCGTCGCTGTTCAAGCGTTTCTCGGAAGCCGAACGCGTGCTGGCGGTGCAGGCGCTGGACCGGCTCGAGCTGGCCGGGCACGCCTTCCAGCGCGCCGAGACGCTTTCCGGCGGCCAGCAGCAGCGGGTCGCGATCGCCCGCGCCCTGATGCAGGAGCCGGCGATCCTGCTCGCCGACGAGCCTATCGCCTCGCTCGATCCGCGCAACGCGGCACGGGTGATGGATGCGCTGAAGGCGATCAACCGCGAGGACGGGATAACCGTCCTCTGCAACCTGCACACGCTCGATACGGCCCGCCAGTACTGCGACCGCATCGTCGGCATGGCGCAGGGCCGCGTCGTGTTCGACGGCGCCCCCCAGGCGATGACGGTGGACGTGGTGCGCGAGATTTATCAGGTGGGCGAGGACGAAGCGGACCTTCGCGAGGAGCTCACCTCGGTATCCGGTCTGGGGATGCCGAAAAAGGCCGCGGCCTACGCAGCCGCCTAGGCCGCAGGGAGACGCAACGGCCGCATACGGCCGAATCGGGATCGAGCAAGGAGAGACGGACACCATGACGATAAGACGCATGCTTACCGCCGCGACGGCGGCTGCCATTGTATTCGCGGGCTTCGCCACCGGCGCGGCGGCGGACTGGCGCGACAGGTACCAGACGCTGAAGCTCGGCTGCGTTACGACCGAGAGCCAGGGGGCCACCCTTACCCGCTTCAAGCCGCTCGCGGCCTATCTGGAGAAGAAGCTGGGCGTGAGCGTCGAGGTGTTCACCGCCTCCGACTACGCCGGCATCGTCCAGGCGCTTTCCGGCGGCCATATCCAGCTGGGCCGGCTGGGCCCCGCCTCCTATGCGGCCGGCTATCTCGACAGCAACGGCGGGATCGAGCCGCTGGTGATGAACGTGGAGCCGGACGGCGGGAAGGGCTACCACTCCATCCTCATCGTGAATGCCGAGAGCCCCTACAAGTCCCTCGCCGACCTCAAGGGCAAGACGCTGGCCTGGGCCGATCCCAACTCCACCTCGGGCTTTCTGGTTCCGTCGGTGGCGCTGCGCGACGAGGGGGTCGATCCGCAGAACTTCTTCGGCCGCACCATATTCGCCGGCGGCCACGAGCCAGGCGTGATCGGCGTGCTGAAGAAGAACTTCGACGCCGCTTTCACCTGGACGTCGCCGGGGCACAAGGCCGGCCAGCTCCGCCTCATGATGGACCGCAACATGATGAAGCTGGACGACATCCGCATCATCTGGACCTCGCCGCTGATCCCGAACCCGCTGTGGTCGGTTCCGACCGACATGCCGGGCGAGCTGAAGCAGAGCCTGACGACGATCTTCCTGGATCTCGCCAGGGACGACATGAAGATTGCCGAGGCCGCAGCGCAGGGACAGACCAGCGGCTTCATCCCCGTCGACCACGCGATGTACAAGACCATCGTCCAGGTCGCCGAAGAGAAGCGCGCGTCACGGCGCAAGCGCTAGCGCGGCCCGCCTTTGCCGTCTTGCGAAGTATCCGGGGCGGGAGGCATCGCCATCCCGTCCCGCTTCCGCCGAGAGGATCCGACAGTATGAGCACCGCGCCGCCCGACGCCGTGCAGGCGTTCGCGCGCCAGTACGACCGGCTGCGGCGCACCCGTGCGGCGCATACCGCGCTCGGCCTCGGCCTCTTCGCGGCGCTGTTCGTCGGCGCCGCCGTCGTCGGCAATTTCAACCCGGCGACGCTGGTCGAGGGCGCGCCCAAGCTCGGCGACTATATCCTGCGCACCGTGCCGCTGCTGCGCCGGGACAGCCTGTTCGAGGATTTCGGGACCTGGTTCTACGCCCTGGACAAATGGCTGGCGCTGCTGCTC
>WHUE01000002.1:32727-136905 GCA_009377375.1 Alphaproteobacteria bacterium
TCGAAACGGTCCTGATGGCCTATCTGGCGACCATGATGGGCGCCGTCGCCGCGCTGCTTCTCTGCTTCCACGCGTCGAAGAATCTCGCTCCCAACCGATGGAGCTATTTCGTCGCCCGGCGGGTGTTCGAATTCTGCCGCACGGTGCCGGACCTCGTCTTCGCGCTGATTTTCGTCTTCGCCTTCGGGCTCGGGCCGCTGCCGGGCATTCTGGCCATCGCCATCCATTCCTTCGGCGCCAAGGGCAAGCTGTTCGCGGAGGCGAACGAGAACGCCGACATGAAGCCGGTGGAAGGGCTGCGCGCCATGGGGGCCAGCTGGGTGCAGACGATGCGCTACGCGGTGCTGCCCCAGGTGCTGCCGAACTACGCCTCCTATGTGCTGTGGCGGTTCGAGATCAACGTGCGCGCCGCTGCCGTGCTGGGCTTCGTCGGCGCCGGCGGCATCGGGATCGAGCTGATCGTCGCCGTGCGCTCGCTCTACTACGAGGATATCAGCGCCATGCTGATCCTGATCGTGCTGACCGTGGCGCTGATCGATATCGGCTGCGGAGCGCTGCGCCATCGCCTGATCGGCCGGGAGACGCTGGGATGATCCGCACCGTCGAGACTCTGACCCCGGTCGAGATCGCCGCCGCGCGCCGCTGCCTGCCGCAGGCCTTCGCCGGCCCGTCGCAGGGCGCGCTGCTCTGCTGGCTCTGCTGGATCGCGCTCGCCCTGCTGACGGTCTACTGCCTGGCGCGGTTCGATTTTTCTCCGGCCCGGCTGCTGGGCGGGATGGACCAGCTCGGCATCGTCGTGCGCGAGATGTTTCCGCCCAGCCAGGGCGACGATCCGGGGGAAATCCTCTGGGCGCTGCTGGAGACGCTGGCGATGGCCTTCCTCGGTACGCTCCTCGCCGCGGTTGCGGCGGCGCCGCTGTCCTTCCTCGCGGCGCGGAATACCTTTCCGTTTCGCCTCCCGCGGTTCGGCGTGCGCCGGTTCATGGATATGCTGCGCGGGGTGGACCAGCTCATCTGGGCCCTGATCTTCGTGCGTGCCGTGGGACTCGGCCCGCTCGCCGGCATCATGGCGATCTTCATCTCCGACACCGGCACCCTCGCCAAGCTGTTCTCGGAATCGGTTGAGAACATCGAAAAAAGGCAGATCGACGGGGTGCGATCCGCCGGCGCGGGCCAGGTGCAGACCCTGCGCTTCGCGGTCCTGCCGCAGGTGCTGCCGATGTTCCTCTCCAGCGCGCTGTACATGTTCGAGTCCAACGTGCGCTCGGCGACCATACTCGGCATCGTCGGCGCCGGCGGCATCGGCTTCCAGCTTTCCGACCGCATCCGGGCGCACCGCTGGGAAGAGGCGTGCTTCATCCTGATCCTGATCCTGGTCACGGTGGCGATTATCGACCGGATCTCGAAACGGCTGCGCGAGCGGCTGATCGGTCCGGAAACGGCAACGGCCGGATAGCACGGCTTCCTGCGTGCGTGCGACCCTGCGTTACCGCGCCCGACCCGCCGTCGCAGCGCCTGCGCAGGCGGGCGATCCGTCCTGCCTGCCCGGCGCCGATTTTGGTGCGCCCAGCACGTGCTGCTCGACGGCGCGGAACTGCGCCCCGAGGCGGTTCTGCTCGAACAGCCACAGGCAGTCTACCGCCACCGGCCGGCGCAGGGTTTCGCCGAACCGGTCCCCGATCGCCGCTTCCATCGACGCCGCCTCGTCCGGCCGCAGCGGCCCGGTCAGGCTCAGGTGAAAGCGGAACTCGTCCATCACATAGGGATAGCCCCATTCGCAGAGCATCGCCTCCTGGCGCGGCGTCAGCCCGGCACGGCGTCGGCGCGTGAACTCTGGCTCGGTCGGCGGGCCGCGGAACGACTCGAACGCGCGCATCGCGTCCGCCGCCAGCGCATCCATCGCCCTGCTGCGCGGGACCGGAGCCAGTGCGAGGAACCGGCCGATCCGGACGACTTTCATTCCGCCCAGGCGGAACGGCAGCTGCCGGGCGGCGAAGGCGGCGACGGCCGCGCGCAGCATGCCGCGCGTGGTGTCGGGGGCGAGGCGGAAGGGCGGCTTCAGCGTGCCGTGAAACCCGTACTTGCGGGGTTCGGAGGTCACCTGGAACAGCCGGTCCGGCTCTATCCCGGACATCAGCGGCTGGGCGACGGTCTCGCCGGTGAAGGCGTCGCGGCCGAGCCATGCGCTGCCCCATTGCCAGAATGCGCTGTCACGGCGCGGCGCGAAGAAGATGGCATAGCGGTACGCAGTCATTGGACCTCCGACAATACGACGCTTCGATGACAGAAATATTGCGTGCGATACCGCGCGGCGCAGCGGATGAAGGCGTCTTGAAACTTAAACCCTCCTGTCACATTCGCGTCACCCAGGACTGTTTGATTGCAGTTCCGCAATCGCTTTGTCCGAGCCGCCCTTCATGCCTGCCCAGCACCCTGAAACAGCCGCACCCGTCGAGCGAAGGCGCTGGATGGGGCTGCTCGCACGGGCCCGGCTGCCGGAGCTCGAGGAAGCCTGGGCCGCGCTGGACGACGCGCCCGCTTTCGAGGCGCTGCGCCGGCCGGAAACCGGTCTGGTGATGGTGCGCGGCCGGGCCGGCGGGTCCGGCACGGCCTTCAACCTGGGCGAGATGACGATGACGCGCGCTTCGGTGCGGCTGGCCGACGGCCCGGTCGGGCACGGCTATGTCGCCGGGCGCGACGTCCGTCACGCCGAGCTGGCCGCGCTGTTCGACGCGCTGATGCAGCTGCCGGCGCGGCGCGGCGCCATCGACGCGGCGCTTCTGCGGCCCGTCAGCCGCCGCATCGAGAATGCAAGGCGGCGCGCCCGCGCGAAAACCATGGCGACCGCGGTCGATTTCTTCACCCTGGTCCGCGGCGAGGACGAGGCATGAGCGCCGCCGTGCTCGCCCCCGGATTTGCCGATCCGGTGTCGGATGCTCAGGCGACGTTCCGCGCGGCGCTGCATGCCATGGCGCATCCCGGGCGGGTGATGGAAGCCGGCGTCGGGCTGGCGCCGCCTGCGCCGCTGTTTCCGGCCACGGCGGCCATCGCGCTGGCGCTGCTCGACATGGACACGCCGCTCTGGCTGGACGTCGCGGCGGACACCGATGAAGTGCGCGGCTGGTTCGCGTTCCATTGCGGCTGCCCGGTGACCGGCGATGCGGCGGAGGCTGCTTTCGTCATCGTCGCGGCGCCGGGCGTCTCGACCGGCTTCGGCGATTTTCCGAGCGGCAGCGACGAGGCGCCGGAACGGGCGGCCACGCTGATCGTACAGGCCGCGCGGTTCCGTCCGGGGCAGGGGCGGCTTCTGTCGGGGCCGGGGATCGACGGCGCTTCGCTGTTGCAGGTCGACGGCGTGCCGGAGGCGTTCTGGGCCTGGCGCGGGGGGCAGGAAGGCGCGTTCCCACGCGGAGCGGATGTGCTGTTCACAGCCGGTTTCGCGCTGTGCGCGCTGCCGCGCACCACCATCGTTTCCGGTGCGGAGGGCTGACCGATGTATGTCGCGGTCAAGGGCGGCGAAAAGGCGATCTCGGCGGCGCACTGCTTGCTCGCCGAGACGCGGCGCGGCGACGTCGCCGTGCCGGAGCTCACGCTCGAGCAGATCGGGCAGCAGATGGCGCTGGCGGTGGACCGGGTGATGACCGAAGGCTCGGTCTACGACCGTGACCTCGCGGCGCTCGCCATCAAGCAGGCGCGCGGCGACCTGGTGGAGGCGATCTTCCTGCTGCGCGCCTATCGCACCACCCTGCCGCGCCTTGCCGCCTCGATGCCGATCGACACCGCGGCGATGGACGTGCGCCGCCGCATCTCGGCCACCTACAAGGACCTTCCGGGCGGGCAGGTGCTGGGGCCGACCTTCGACTATACCCACCGGCTGCTCGATTTCGCGCTGGCGGCGGAGGGCGCGCCGCCCGCCAAGGCGCCGACCGCGCCGGCGGACAATACCTCCGCCATGCCGCGCGCGCTCGACATTCTCGACCGCGAGGGGCTGATCGAGCCGCCCGGCGAGAGCAAGGGTGGGGCCGCACCCGGCGACCTGACGCGCGAGCCGCTCGCCTTTCCCGCGGACCGGGCGGTGCGGCTGCAGAACCTCGCGCGCGGCGACGAGGGCTTCCTGCTGGCGCTGGGCTATTCCACCCAGCGCGGCTACGGCAACACCCACCCCTTCGCCGGCGAGATCCGCATGGGCGAGGTGGCGGTGGAGATCGTGCCCGAGGAACTGGGATTTGCCGTCGAGATCGGCGACATCACCGTCACCGAATGCGAGATGGTCAACCAGTTCCTCGGTTCGGAGCGCGCGCCGCCCCGCTTCACCCGCGGCTACGGCCTCGCCTTCGGCGAGCAGGATCGCAAGGCGATGGCGATGTCGCTGGTCGACCGCGCGCTGCGCGCCGCCGAGCTGGGCGAGGACGCGGATACCCCGGCGCACGACGCCGAGTTCGTGCTCTACCACAGCGACAACGTCGAGGCGCAGGGCTTCGTGCAGCATCTGAAGCTGCCGCACTACGTGGATTTCCAGTCCGAGCTGGAGCTGATTCGCCGGCTGCGGAAAACCTATGCGGCGGACGCCCCGGCGGCAGCGGAGTGATGGCGATGGACGGAATGCCGGCGCAGAGCGGATACAACTTCGCCTATCTGGACGAGCAGACCAAGCGCATGATCCGCCGCGCCATCCTCAAGGCCGTGGCGATCCCGGGCTACCAGGTGCCGTTCGGCAGCCGCGAGATGCCGCTGCCCTATGGCTGGGGCACCGGCGGCATCCAGGTCACGGCCAGCGTGATCGGTCCGGCGGACGTGCTCAAGGTGATCGACCAGGGCGCGGACGACACCACCAACGCGGTCAGCATCCGCGCCTTCTTCGCCCGCACCACCGGCGTCGCTACCACCGAGCGCACGGCGGAGGCGACTCTGATCCAGACCCGGCACCGGATTCCCGAGACTCCGCTGAAGGAAGGCCAGATCCTGGTCTACCAGGTGCCGACCCCCGAGCCGCTGCGCTGGCTGGAGCCGCGCGAGTCCGAGACGCGCAAGATGCACGCCCTGCAGGAATACGGCGTCATGCATGTGCGGCTGTACGAGGACGTGGCGAAGTTCGGCCGCATCGCGATGTCCTACGACTATCCGGTGCGGGTGAACGGCCGCTACATCATGCGCCCGTCGCCGATCCCGAAATTCGACAATCCGAAGATGGACCGCTGCCCGACCCTCCAGCTCTTCGGCGCGGGGCGCGAGAAGCGGATCTACGCCGTGCCGCCCTATACCGAGGTGCGCAGCCTGGATTTCGAGGACCACCCGTTCGAGATCCAGAAATGGGACGAGGCCTGCGCGCTCTGCGGCGCCGAAGACAGCTTCCTCGACGAGGTCGTCACCGACGACGCGGGCGGGCGGATGTTCGTCTGCTCGGACACCGACTACTGCGCGGAGCGTTGCCGGGCCGCCGAAGCCGATGGAGACGCGGCATGAGCGCCGCCGCGGAATCGCCGCTGCTGCGGGTGCGCGGGCTCGCGCGCCACTACGGCGCCATCGTCGGCTGCCGCGCGGTGTCGTTCGATCTGTGGCCGGGCGAGGTGCTGGGCGTCGTGGGCGAATCCGGCTCCGGCAAGTCCACCCTGCTGAACTGCCTCTCCGGCCGCCTGGGACTGACCGTGGGCACGGTCGAATTCGACATGCGGGGCAGGGGGCTGACCGATCTCGCCGCGCTGTCGGAGGCCGAGCGCCGCATGCTGATGCGCACCGACTGGGGCTTCGTCTTCCAGAGCCCGCGCGAAGGGCTGCGGATGAACGTCAGCGCGGGGGCCAATATCGGCGAACGGCTGATGGCGGTCGGCGCCCGCCACTACGGCGCGATCCGCGCGGAGGCGGCCGACTGGCTGGAAAAGGTGGAGTTCGACCTCGCCCGCATCGACCACATGCCGGAAACCTTCTCCGGCGGCATGCAGCAGCGGGTGCAGATCGCGCGCACGCTGGTGACGCGTCCCCGGCTGGTGTTCATGGACGAGCCGACGGGCGGGCTCGACGTCTCGGTGCAGGCGCGGCTGCTCGATCTCGTCCGTGCGCTGGTGGAGGAGTTGCGGCTGGCGGCGATCGTCGTCACCCACGACCTGGCGGTTGCACGGCTGATCACCCACCGGCTGATGGTAATGCGCGGCGGCGCGGTGGTGGAGACCGGGCTGACCGACCAGTTGCTGGACGATCCGCACCATCCCTACACCCAGCTTCTCGTGTCCTCGGTGCTGCAGCCGTGAGCGCGGCGGGCGAGGCGATGCTGCAGACAGAGGGGCTGAAAAAGAGCTTCCTGCTGCACACCCAGGACGGGGTGCGGCTGGACGTGCTGCGCGGCGTCAATCTTGAAGCGCGCGCGGGCGAATGCCTGGCGCTGCACGGACCGTCCGGATCCGGCAAGTCGTCGCTGATGCGCTGCCTCTACGGCAACTACCGCGCCGAGTCAGGGCGCATCCTGGTGCGCCATGACGGGCGCGAGGTGGACATCGCCGCCGCCGCGCCGCGCGAAATCCTGGCCGTGCGACGGACCACGATGGGCTATGTCAGCCAGTTCCTGCGCGCGGTGCCGCGCGTGCCCGCTCTGGACATCGTCGCCGCGCCGCTGCGCAGCGCCGGGGTGGCGGCGGCGGACGCCCGCGCCCGCGCCGGGGCGATGCTGGAGCGGCTCAATATCCCGTCGCGGCTGTGGCCGCTGGCCCCGGCCACGTTCTCCGGCGGCGAACAGCAGCGTGTCAACGTTGCCCGCGGGCTTCTCGCCGATTTCCCGATCCTGTTGCTGGACGAGCCGACCTCCGCGCTCGATGCCAGGAACCGCGAGGTCGTCGCCGCCATGATCCGGGAGAAGGCGGAAGCGGGCTGCGCCGTCGTCGGCATCTTTCACGATGCCGAGGTGCGCGACGCGGTGGCGGACAGGCTGTTCGAAATGAAGGCGGGGAAGGTCGGGGCATGAACATTCGGGCGGACACGGTGCTGACCAACGCGCGCATCGTGCTGCGCGACGAGGTGATCCGCGGCACGGTGCAGGTGAAGGACGGATGCATCGAAGCCGTCGATTCCGGCCGGTCCAACCTGCCTTCGGCGACCGACTGCGACGGCGACTACCTGCTGCCCGGCTTCGTGGAGCTGCACACCGACAATCTGGAGAAGCATTTCAGCCCCCGCCCCGGTGTCGCCTGGCCGGCGGTGCCGGCGGCGATGGGCCACGACGCGCAGCTTGCCGCGGCCGGCATCACCACCGTATTCGATGCGGTGTGTCTCGGCGACCTGTTCAAGGACTCGGGCCGCGTCGTCCACCTGCGCCGCATGATGGGCGCCATCACGGCTGCGCAGGAGGCCGGGCTGCTGCGCGCCGATCACCGCATCCACCTGCGCTGCGAGCTGAGCTTCGACGGGGTGGTGGCACTGTTCGACGAACATGCGGGCAGCCCGCTGGTCGGGCTGATCTCGCTGATGGACCACACGCCGGGGCAGCGCCAGTTCGTCCACCCGGAAGCCTATCGCACCTACTACCAGAAGAAGTACGGGCTGACCGATGAGGCGCTGGCGGAATTCACCGCCAGCCAGAAACGCGCGCATGAGGAACACAGCGCCCCCAACCGCGCCCGTATCGTCGAGCGCGCCCGTGCCCGCGGCCTCGCCATCGCCAGCCACGACGACGCGACGCCCGACCATGTGCGCGAGGCGGCTGCGCTGGGCGCTGTGATCTCGGAGTTTCCGACCACGGTGGAGGCGGCGGAAGAGGCGCGGCGCCACGAGCTGAAGGTGCTCATGGGCGCGCCGAACCTGGTGCTCGGCGGTTCGCATTCCGGCAACGTCTCGGCGGCGGAGCTGGCGCGGCGCGGGCTGCTCGACGTGATCTCGTCCGACTACGTGCCCGGCTCAATGCTGCATGCGGTGTTCGGGCTGGCCGACGGGGACGATGCCATCCGCCTGCCGGATGCCGTCGCCAAGGTCTCGGCCAACCCGGCCGACGCTGCCGGCATGGACGACCGGGGCGTGATCGCGCGTGGGCGGCGCGCCGATCTGCTCAGGGTCCGCCTGTACGGGGGCGTTCCCGCCGTCGCCGCGGTGTGGCGCCAGGGCGAGCGGGTGCTCTGATGGACAACGAAACGGGGAAACCGGAAATGGGCTCGGCGGATTTCCTGCTTGAAACGCTGGCGGTTCATGGCGAACGGTCTTACGGCACCGAGAAGGTGACCCAGCTCGAACACGCGCTGCAAAGCGCGGCACTGGCCGAGGCCGACGGCGCGGCCGACGCGCTGGTGATCGCGGCGCTGCTGCACGATATCGGCCATCTGCTGCACCGGTTCGAGCGCGACGCGATCCGGCGCGGCTTCGACGACCTGCACGAGGAGCGCGGCGCGGAGCTGCTGTCCCGGTGGTTCGGACCCGACGTGTCGGAGCCCGTGCGGCTGCACGTGCCCGCCAAGCGCTATCTCTGCGCGGTGGAGCCCGGCTATTGGGGCACGCTGTCGCGCGTCTCCGTGCGCACGCTGGAGCTTCAGGGCGGCCCGTTCGATGAACATATGGCGGCCGCCTTCATCGCCCGACCCTATGCGCCGGATGCCGTCCGGCTTCGCCGCTGGGACGATCTCGCCAAGGCGCCGGGCCGGCGGGTGCCGGTTCCCGACCATTACCGCGGCCGCATGCAGGGGCTGATGCGCGGCACCCTGGCCGCCGCGATCCGTTGACGCCTCGGGCGGGCTCGAGGCGCGGGCCGCGCGTGGAATCCTCCACAGCCTGCTATTTCGCCCGAATCCGATCGACGGGCACGCGGCGCCAACGGTTCCCGTAACCCGTCCTTCGCCTCCATCCGGCCCGGACCGCCCGCTGCAGGCCGATCCGTCCTCGGTCGAACGATCCTTGCCCCCGCCCCTAAACCGTTTGCGCCCCGCGGCTAAACCCGGTACGTAAACGCGGAAAAGGGGCGTTTCCCCGAAGAAGGATGTCATTCTCCCGCAACCGGCCGCGCATCGCGCCCGGGGGCGGGTCCGGACCCAAGCGCATCATGAGCGATCTGGAACACAAGGCCCTGCTGCCGGCGGGGCTGCGCGACATGCTGCCGCCCGACGCGGCGTTCGAGGCGGAGATCGTCGAAAGGCTGGTCGCCTTTCTCGGCGCGCGCGGCTACGTGCGCGTCAAGCCGCCGCTGGTGGAGTTCGAGGACAGCCTGCTTTCGGGGGCCGGCGTCGCCGTGTCGCCCGACACGTTCCGCCTGATGGACCCGGTATCGCAGCGGATGATGGGGGTGCGCGCCGACATCACGCCGCAGATCGCCCGCATCGCGCTCAGCCGGCTGGCGGCCGCCGCGCGGCCGCTGCGCCTGTCCTATGCCGGCGAGGTGCTGCGCGTGCGCGGCACGCAGCTTCGCCCCGAGCGCCAGTTCGTCCAGGTGGGCGCCGAGCTGATCGGCGCCGCCGGGCCGCTGGCGGATGCGGAGATCATCGTGACCGCGACAGAGGCGCTGGCCGCGATCGGCGTCGGCGGGCTCAGCGTCGATCTGACGACGCCCCGGCTGGTGCCGCTGGTCTGCGCCCGGTTCGGGCTCGAGGGCGAGGCGGGACGGATGGTGCGCGCGGCGCTCGATCGCAAGGATTCGGTCGGCGTGGCGGCGCATGCCGGACCGGCGGCGGAAACGCTGGCCGCGCTGCTGGCCGCCACCGGCCGGTTCGAGGACGTCTATCCGCGGCTCCAGACCGTGTCCCTGCCCGACGAGGCAGCGGAGGAGCGCGACCGCGTCGGCGCCATCGCCGCGCTGATCCGCAACGGCGCGCCCGACCTCCCGCTGACGCTGGACCCGGTCGAGCATCGCGGGTTCGAATACCATACCGGCATCGGTTTCACCGTCTTCGCGGGCGGGGTGCGCGGTGAGTTGGCCGGCGGCGGGCGCTACCGCGCGCGCGGCGGCGAGGACGACGGCGAGGGCGAACGCGCCACCGGCTTCACGCTCTACGTGGATACCATCCTGCGCACGCTGACACCGCCGCCCGCGCAGCGCTGCATCCTGCTGCCGGTGGGCGTGGACGCCGCCGCGGCGCAGGCGCTGCACGAGGCGGGCTGGGTGACGGTGGCGTCGCTGGACGAAAACGCCGATCCGCGCGCCGAGGCGGCGCGGCTGGGCTGCGATCATGTGCTCGACGGCGGTGTGCCGTCGCCGGTAAGGGGTTGAATCATGGCCAATGTGGCTGTCGTCGGCGCCCAGTGGGGCGATGAAGGCAAGGGCAAGATCGTCGACTGGCTGTCCAGTCGGGCGGACGTGGTGGTGCGGTTCCAGGGCGGGCACAACGCCGGCCACACCCTGGTCATCGAAGGCAAGGTCTACAAGCTGAGCCTGCTGCCCTCCGGCGTGGTGCGCCAGGGCAAGCTCTCGATCATCGGCAACGGCGTGGTGATCGACCCCTGGGCGCTGTTCAGGGAGATCGACGGGCTGGCGGAGCAGGGGGTGGACGTGACCCCGGATCGGCTGCGCATCGCCGAGAACGCTGCGCTGATCCTGCCGCTGCACGGCATCCTCGACCGCGCGCGCGAGGAAGCCAAGGGCGCGGGCAAGATCGGCACCACCGGGCGCGGCATCGGCCCGGCCTACGAGGACAAGGTGGCGCGGCGCGCGATCCGGATCTGCGATCTCGCCGACGAGGCGGAACTGCCCGCGCTGGTGGACGACCTGCTGCTGCACCACAACGCGCTGCTGACCGGACTCGGCGCGCCCAGGGTCGACGCGGCGTCGGTGCTCGATCCCCTGCGCGAGGTCGCGCCCCGGCTGCTGCCCTATGCGGACAGCGTCTGGCGCTGCCTCGACGAGGCGAAGCGCGCCGGAAAGCGCGTTCTGTTCGAGGGCGCGCAGGGCGCGATGCTGGATGTCGACCACGGCACCTATCCCTACGTCACCTCGTCCAACACCCATGCCGCGCAGGCGGCGGTTGGCTCGGGCATCGCGGCCAGGGCGACCGGCTTCGTGCTCGGCATCACCAAGGCATACACCACCCGCGTCGGCAGCGGTCCGTTCCCGACCGAGCAGGACAACGAGGTCGGCCAGCATCTGGGCGACCGCGGCCGCGAGTTCGGCACCGTGACCGGGCGCAAGCGCCGCTGCGGCTGGTTCGACGCGGTGATGGTGCGACAGGCGGTGAAGGTCGGCGGCATCGACGGCATCGCGCTGACCAAGCTCGACGTGCTCGACGAGTTGAAGGAGCTGAAGGTCTGCACCGGCTACCGGTTCGAGGGCCGCGAATACAGCCATTTCCCGGCCAGCCGCGTGCTCCAGGCCGGGGTCGAGCCGGTTTACGAGACGCTGGAAGGCTGGTCGGACAGCACCTACGGCGCGCGCAGCTGGGCCGATCTGCCGGCGACTGCGATCAAGTATATCCGCCGCATCGAGGAGCTGATCGAGGCGCCGGTCGCCATGCTGTCCACCAGCCCGGAGCGCGACGACACCATATTGGTCCGCGACCCCTTCGCGAGCTGAACGCGCCGGGGCCGCCGCCGGTGGTGCGTGCCCGGGGGCAGAAGAACGTCCCACGCGGAACATTTTTAACGCCCCGGCCCGATTCCGCTCCGGAAACCGCCGGTTTCCGCCGCATGCGCCGCACCGGCATTAACGGTCTGTTTGCCCTCGCCGCCTAGACTGGTCCGGTTCCGGGAACTGTCTTTGCGGGAGTTGCGCGCGTGTCTGCTGAACCGGCGGCCACAGAGAACGACCGGTCGCCCGTGTTCGGCGGGGATCGCGACACGGTGATCGCCAGGCGCTTTCGCCTCGCGCCCGATTCGCGCCTGCCCGAGCTGGATCTGGGCGCGGCGGAGGCCTACGCGGTGCATGACGAGCGCGCGCCGGACGACCCGCTGTTCGCCCGCGTGCTGCCCGGCGACGCCCAGCCGCGGCTGGTGATGATGAACAACCTGCGCCACATGCGCGAGGCCAAGGTGCTGCAGCCGCTCGACTGGGGGCCGGTGCGGGTGCCCGGCTCGCCCCGGCAGCATCTCGCGGTGGTGTTCCGCCGGCCCTCGAACCCGCCCCTCATGACGGACTGGAAGGGCAGGATCGTGCCGATGTCCGGCGACGACATTTCCCGCCGGGTGCTGGCGCCGGCCCTGCTGACCCTGGCCTTTCTCGGCCAGCGCGGGCTGACGCACCGGTCGATCCGGCCCGAGAACATCTACTGGGACGGCGAGGTCAAGGCATCCGTGCTGCTGGGCGACTGCGTGACCAGCGCGCCGGCGGCGACCCAGCCGGCGGTGTTCGAAACCATCGAATCCGCGATGACCCCGGCCTATGCGCGGGGCAACGGCTCGATCCAGGACGATTTCTACGCCTTGGGGGCGACGCTGCTGATCCTCTCCATGGGACGCTGCCCCGTCGCCGAACTGAGCGACGACAAGATCAACATGCTGAAGCTCCAGAAGGGGTCCTATACGGCGCTGATGGCCGGCGAGCGGCCGCCCTTCGGGCTGCGCGAGCTGCTGCGCGGGTTGCTGTCCGACGACATGAACGAGCGCTGGGGGCTGGAGGAGCTCGAACAGTGGCTCGGCGGCGGGCTGCGCTCCTCGGTGCAGGAGGTCCGCAAGGCCGCGGCCGACCGGCCGTTCCATTTCCAGGGACAGGACTATTTCAACTGCCGCGCCCTGGCTGACGGGTTCGGGCGCAACTGGAAGGCGGCGGCGAAGGTGCTGCGTGGCGACGGTATGGTCAACTGGCTTCGGCGCAGCGGCGGGGACGCCGAGCTGGCCGAGCGCGTCGTTGCCATCGTCGCCGCTTCGGAAGGCGGCAAGGGCGGCGAGGGCGACGCGGTCATGGTCGCCCATATCTGCATGCTGCTCGATCAGACCGGGCCGCTCCGCTACAAAGGGTTGGTGGTGATGCCGAACGCGCTGGGCTCCATGCTCGCCGCGGCGTTCGACGCCGGCGATGCCACGCAGATACAGCTTCTCGCGGAAGCCATCAGCAACAATGTGGCGCTGGACTGGTTCCTCGCCCAGTCGGCCCGCAACCAGCTTCTGATGGAAGACCAGATGAAGGAGCTGAAATCAGCCCAGGCCCTGTTGCGTCACAAGGGGCCGGGCTACGGCGTGGAACGGCTGCTCTACCAGCTCAACCCGGCGCTGCCCTGCCGCAGCGACCTGGTCGGCGGGGTCTATATCGACAACGTCCGCGATCTGCTGCCGGTGCTCGACCGGACGGTGGAGAAGCGCGGCGAGCTGAGCCCGCTGGTGGACCGCCACCTGACCGCGTTCATCGCCGCCCGGATCAAGGGACAGATCGACCGCATCCTGTCGCGGCTCGAATCCGCCGGCGGGGCGTCGCTGGACATGAAGCTCGGCGTGCTGCGGCTGTTCGCCAAGCTGCAGGCCACCTACGGGCCCGACGAGGTCCCGTTCCTGACCCAGTGGCTGGCGGTCGAGCTGGAACAGACCGTGCAGCGGATCAACGGGCGCAGCATGCGCGAGGAGCTGCGCAAGCGGCTTTCGGCGGTCGGGCAGGGCGGCAGCCTTGTGCAGCTCAACGCCTATCTGAACAACGAGACCATGCTGAAGCGCGACGAGGCCGGACGGCGGGGGGCGCAGCGGGAATTCTCCGCCGCGGCGCGCGAAATCTCGCAGCTCGAGTCGCACGAGTTCCAGGAATCGGCGCAGCGTCTCGGCTGGCGCCTCGCGTCCGGCATCAGCGGCGCGGTGTCGCTCGCCGCGATGGCCCTCGTCGTGCTGATATGAGGAGGCTCTAGGCCATGGCGAAGCAGAACGCGGCCAGGAAGCGCCGCCTTGGCAGCCCGACCCTGATCGCCGTGACGCTGGTCGGGACGATCTTCGCCGCCCTGCCGACGGCGACTCTGCTGTTCATCGGCATGGCGCCGACGCTCGTCGCCTTCATCGTCGACATGACGCCGGGCCGCTATCTGACGCGCTGCGTCGCCGGGATGAACCTGGCCGGGCTGGCCCCGTTCCTGCACAACCTGTGGATGAAGGGCAATACCATGTCGCTGGCGATGAACATCGTCACCGACGTCTTCGCCTGGTTCGTCATTTACGGCGCTTCGGCGCTGGGATGGCTGCTGTTCCTGGGCCTGCCGGGGGCGGTGGCGATGGTCCGCACGCTGAACGGCAGGCGACGCATCTACATGCTGCGCGAGAAGCAGAAGCAGCTCATCAACGAGTGGGGCGATTCGATCCTGCCCGGTGGCGAGGCCAAGGAGGAAAAGGCGGCGGACAAGCCGGCCGACGAAGCCCGTAGCCGCGCTGCCGCCGCCCTCGACTCCGCCATCCGCGCCGAGAAGGCGATCTCCTGAATCGACGGCGGCCCCCGTGGGGGCCGCCGCACGCCGTCTCGCCGGGAACCTGTCAGTGCTGCAGCTCGGGCTGCTGCTCGACCGCGGCGTTGCGGATGGCCTTCTGCACCTTCTCGAAGGCGCGGACCTCGATCTGGCGCACGCGCTCGCGCGAGATGTCGTACTGCGTGCTGAGCTCTTCCAGCGTCTGCGGGCTTTCCTTCAGCCGGCGCTCGGTGAAGATGTGGCGCTCGCGCTCGTTCAGCATTTTCAGCGCCGCGCCGAGCATCTTGCGGCGGCTCGCCAGCTCCTCGCGCTCGGCCAGGATTTCCTCTTGGCTTTCCGAGTCGTCGACCAGCCAGTCCTGCCATTCGCCCTCGCCTTCCACGCGCAGCGGCGCGTTCAGCGAGTTGTCCGGCGCGGCGAGGCGGCGGTTCATCGAGATCACGTCCTCCTCCGACACGTTCAGCGCGGTGGAGATATGCTTCACGTGCTCGGGCGTCAGGTCGCCGTCCTCGATCGCCTGGATCTGCCCCTTCAGCTTGCGCAGGTTGAAGAACAGCTTCTTCTGCGCCGCCGTGGTGCCGATCTTCACCAGCGACCAGGTGTGCAGGATATATTCCTGGATCGAGGCCTTGATCCACCACATGGCGTAGGTGGCCAGCCGGAAGCCGCGGTCCGGATCGAACCGCTTGACCGCCTGCATCAGCCCGACATTGCCTTCCGAGATCAGCTCGCCCAGCGGCAGGCCGTAGCCCCGATAGCCCATCGCGATCTTCGCGACGAGCCGCAGATGGCTGGTCACCATCCGGTGCGCGGCTTCGGTGTCGCCCTCGTCGGCCCAGCGCTTGGCCAGCATGAACTCTTCCTGCGGCTCCAGGACCGGAAATTTCCGGATTTCCTGGAGGTACCGCGTCAGGTTCGTGCCGGGATCGAGAGACGGAACGGAGGGAACGTTGCTGGCCATTTCGTGCTTCTCCTTCGTAATTGGTCGGCAGTTGCCGCACATACACCGGCGGAGCGCCTGATGGCGCCCGGACCCCCTTCCCCCGACCTTCCTTGTGATTGCCAGAAAGAATACCGGCTCGGCCCGCAGCGATCAAGCTAAAATTACACTATCTCTAAACTGTCGATTAAGCTCCTCATATCCTGTGGCAACTCTGAGGCAAAAATAAGCCACTGTTCGGTCACGGGATGGCGGAATCCCAGCGTACGGGCGTGCAGCGCCTGGCGGCCCAGCGCGCGGACGGCTGCCGCCGCGTCCTCGCCCAGCGCCCGCCGCCGCGCCGCGCCCGGCCCGCCGCCATAGGCCGGGTCGCCGAGCAGCGCGTGACCGATATGCGCCATGTGAACGCGGATCTGGTGGGTGCGGCCCGTCGCCAGCCGGCAATCGACCAGGCTTGCCGCCGGGCCCAGCGCGCGCACCGTCCGGTAGCGCGTCAGCGCCGGCTTGCCGCCGCGGGCCACCACCGCCATCTTCTTCCGGTTGTGCGGGCTGCGGCCGATATTGCCCTCGATCTCGCCGGCGGCGGGCGACGGCGCGCCCCACACCACGGCGCGGTAGAGGCGCTCTATGCTGCGGTCGGCGAACTGCGCCGCGAGGGCGGCGAGCGCCGGCTCGGTCTTGGCGACCACCATCAGCCCGCTGGTGTCCTTGTCCAGCCGATGGACGATGCCCGGCCGGCGCACCCCGCCGATCCCGGACAGGCTGTCGCCGCAATGGGCCAGCAGCGCGTTGACCAGCGTGCCGGTCGCGTTGCCCGGCGCCGGATGGACGACCAGCCCGGGCGGCTTGTCGAGCACCAGCAGCGCGTCGTCCTCGAACACCACGCGCAGGGCGATATCCTCCGCCTCGGGAAGGGCGGGGGTAGCCTCCGGTACGAAGACGGCGAAGCGCTCGCCCGGTTTGACCCGGCGGGAGGGCTCGGTTATCGTCGCGCCCGCCGCCGACACGTGGCCCGCCTCGATCAGCGCCTTCAGCCGCGAGCGAGACAGGTGCGGCAGCGCGGCCGTCAGCGCCCGGTCCAGCCGGGCGCCGGCCTCCGCCGCGGCGACGCGATGGATCACGCCGCGCCCGGACGAGACAGGGCCGGCGCCGGCGGTTCCGGGCTCGGGGTCGGGCGTGGTTTCGATCATGAACGGAGAGTGGGGCAAACCATGCGGGCGCTCAAGGCCTTGGTTATCGGAATGGGCGTGCTGATCGCCGCCGGTCTCGTCGTCATCGTCTATGCGGTGGTGGAGCGCGCCTCCGCGCCCAGCGAATCCGCGCCGGTCGCGGCCGGAGAAGGCACCGGGCCGGAAGCGGCGCGGTCGGCGGCCGAGGAATCGCGTATCGCCCTGCCCTGGGGGGCGGAGATCGCGGAGACGCGGCTCGCCGGCGACCGGGTGCTGCTGCGGCTGCGCCTCGCCGACGGGTCGGAAACGGTCGAGATCTTCGAGGCGGCGACCGGCCGCCGGCTCCAGCGGCTGACCATCGACCGGACGCGCTGACCGTGGCGGCGGCGACCGTGGAGCCCGCGCCCGATGCCGTCCTCCTGCCGCCCGGCATCGCGGGGGCGATCCGCGCCGCCGCCGAAGCCGCCTGGCCGGAGGAAGCCTGCGGCCTGCTCGCCGGCCGGCGGGACGGCGCGCCGCTCCGCGTGACCCGCGCCGTGCCCTGCGCCAACCTCGCCGCCGACCGCCGACGCGCCTTCGAGATCGACCCCCAGGCCTGGCTAGACCTGCGCGCCGCGCTGGCCCGCGAGACGGAGGCGGGCGGGGGCGGGCAAGACATCGTCGGCTGCTGGCACAGCCATCCCGACGGCCGGGCCGGCCCGTCGCCCCGCGACCTCGCCGCCGCGTGGGAGCCCGGCTTCCTCTGGCTGGTCGTCGCCGTCACGGGCGGCCGCGCCGCCGCGCCGACCGCGCATCTGTTCGAGGCCGAGGGGCCGGGCCTGGCGCAGCGCCGCTTCCGCCGCCTCGCGGTGAAGGACGGCTGATCCGGGGCGCTGCGGCGACTATCGCGCCGCGGCCGCGGAATGGGCTTGATCGCCGGCGCCGCTTCTCCTATGAAGTGGGCCATCGGCCACGTCCCCTTCGTCTAGTGGCCCAGGACGTCGCCCTCTCACGGCGAAAACAGGGGTTCGACTCCCCTAGGGGACGCCAATTTTTTCAATGCATTAGCCGCCTGCGGGCGGCTTTTTGTTGCCCTGTACGGAAAGTATACGGACAACCTGTTGACGCTCCACGGCTAGCCGCTGATCGTGCCGATCTCCCTGAGGGCCTCGAGGAGAGAGTCGCGCTCGAGCGGTTTCGTCAGCAGCGTGTGATGCATGAACCGCTCCGGCACTTCGGCGCCGCTATAGGCGGTCGCGAAAACGAACGGTACTCCGCGCTCCTTCAGTACTTCCGCGACTGGCCAGACCCGCTCGCGATCGAGGTTGATGTCGAGAACGGCGCCTTCGAGGCCAGTATATCCTGCTACGTGCAGCGCCTCGCTGACGCTCGCGGCGGGGCCGACCACCGCACAGCCGCACTCCTCCACCAGAGACTCCGTCTCCATGGCGATGAGCAGGTTGTCCTCGACAACAAGCACGCGCGGCTGGCCCTGGTCCACAGCTTCTCCTCTTCGTCTCGGCGCCAATCGGTGCGTCCTTGTGCCGGGGGGCGCGGATCGCCCCTTCTCCGGCGGAACGGAGAGCCGGCACCGCGAACCTTTTCGAGGTCGGGACGGGGCCCTCATGCGGCGCCATCGGCGCAATCCGGCCCATAGTCTTCAACAGCGCCTTCTCCAGAAAGTTCCCCGCCCGCCCTCAAATAATTCTGGGAATTTTGCCGCCCCCCGGTCGTCCGCCCTAGGCATGCGGGAGAGCAGGTGAGCGGTGGAGCAGGCAACGGCGGGCAAGCCGGAGCGCCCGTACCGAGCCCCGGCGCCATATCGAACGGGAGTAGACGTTGAGCATGCACCTCGCCAGGGAAGTCGTGAAAGCCTTCGTTCCGCGTCGCCATCGTTTTGCCCTCCGCAGAGCGACATTGGGGCTGGTCCACAAGGGGAACAGCCGGTTTTGCAGGTGCTGCCGAAGCAGGGTGCGCCGGTTCAGGAGCTTCGGCCACCGGAAGCGCGAGAATGCGCAATGTCCGGTGTGCGGCGCGCTCGAGCGCGACAGGGCCGTCAGCTACTATTTCGATCTTCACCCGGGGCTCCTCACCGGCACGCGCCGGGTTCTGCATGTGGCGCCGGAGCGGGCCATAGCCTACCGGTTGCAGCGCTGGGACCGGCGGTCCTACGTGTCGATCGACATCGAGCCGGGGGCCGCGGACCGGGTCATGGACCTGACCGATCTCGACTTCCGCGACAACAGCTTCGACGCCGTGTACTGCAGCAACGTGCTGGAGCACATCGACCGCGACCGAGAGGCGATAACGGAGATGCGCCGCGTGCTGACGCCCTTCGGCTGGGCGATGATCCTGGTGCCGCTGTTCGGCGAAACCACGCATGAGGATCTCTCGATCGCGGACCCGGCGGAGCGCGAGCGCCTGTACGGCCAGCCCGATCACGTGCGGGCCTACGGCATCGATGTGGCGGAAAGGCTCGCCGGGTGCGGGTTCGACGTCTGGGTCGAGCAGCCGGCGCGCGGACTCACACAGGAGGAGGCGGAGGCCCAGGGCGTAGCGCCGGACGAGGTGGTCTTCCTGTGCAAGAAGCCGGCCCCGGGCGAGAAGCCGGCCGCTCGCACGCTGCCGGGTAACTTCGTCCCGGCCTACAGCCGCCAGCCCGCGCTGCGGAACCGCTACACCGCGGCGTTCTACGTCAATCCTCCGCTAGAGCGGCTGCGGGAGCAGGAGGCGCCGCCTTCCGCTCGCCGGGCCGGTTGGGGTTAGCCGGCCGGGGCGCCGGTCGCCCGCAGCACGACGATCAGCGCCCCGTATGCGAGCGTCCCCACGATCAGGACATGTCCGATGCCGCCCCAGCCGTCGAAGAGCATTATTTCCATCTTCTTCAGCCGCCGCCCCGCCGCGGTCTGACGGCAGCGGGCGGGGCCGGCCGGTTGCCGTCGCGCTGGCCGCCCGCGCCGGGATCAGTGCACCTCGGCCATGGCGTCGCGGCACGCGTCGGCGCAGCGGATGCAGGCATCGGCGCAGATGCGGCAGTGCTCATGCTGCTCCGCGTGCTTCCGGCACTCCTCGCCGCAGGTCCGGCAGGCGGTCTCGCAGGCCTGGATCGCGGCGCGCAGCACCTCGATGTTCGAGCCCGTGCGGCGCGAGGCCATCGCGCCGGCGGCGATGCAGATGTCGGCGCAGTCGAGGTCGAGCCGGATGCACTGCTTCAGCTGCTCGACCTTCTGCTCGGCGAGGCAGGCATCGGCGCAGGCCGTGCAGGTCTGCGCGCAGCCGTAGCATTCCTCGATGCAGCGCAGCAGCCGGTCGGCGGTGCTGCCCTGGACATCGGGATGGGTGCTGATCATTTCCTGGACTTGCATGATGTTCTCCGCTGTTGAGATCGTGGTTGCTCCCTCCCTGACTCCAACAGCGCCCCCCCGCCGGAAGGTTCCGCCTCCGGTCGCGGCCGGTCTCGAATTCGGCGCAAAGCCCGTTACGCCGGGCCCATGCCCTTGTTCGCCAGCTCCTTCCTGGCGCTGTCGGTCTTGGCGAGGTGCGCTAGCCCCATACCGCGCAGCACGTCCGGGGCCTTGGTGAACTGGATGTCGTCGTAGCCGACGATCTCGATCCGGTTGCCCCACGGGTCCATGAAATCGAGGAAGCGGCCGGGCAGCGGCTCGACCCCGGCCTCGATCAGTGCCCGGCGGACGGCTTCCCTGTCGTCGACGACGAGGCCGAAATGGCGGCCGTCGTCGGCCGGCTGGAGGCGGCCCTTCTCCAGCGCGAGAAACTGGTCGCCGAGGTCGATGAAGGCCGCGGTCACGCTCCTGCCGCGCAGCTCGAAGGCGAACAGCCCGCCGTAGAACGCCAGCGCCTCCTCGATATCGCCGACTTCCAGCGCGACGTGGTTCAGTCCCACGGCGCGGGCCTTCCTCCCTTGGGTCGTATCGGTCATGCGGTTTCTCCCTATCTTCACCGAGTTCTGCGATGATACGACTATGATGGGACCGCCCGGCGGGTTTTCCAGCCCTCCCGCTCCTGCGTCCTACCTTATTTCCATGCAGTTGGCGTAGAAGGTGGTCGTCGCGGGCCAGTCGGAGAACAGGCCCGCGATGCCGACCTCGCGGGCCAGCACGTCGATCACGGTCAGGATGTCGCCGTCGTTGCGCAGCGCGGCGCGAATCGACCGGTAGTAGTAGCCGCCGTCGCCCCGCAGCACCTCCGCGCCGATGCGGCCCGACCGCTCGACGGTCCAGGAGAGGATCTCGAGCCCGGCCCGCTTCGCCGCCTCGGCGTAGCGCGAGGGTACGATCCTGCCGTTCCGGGTCGTCAGCAGGATCCAGATCGGCGGGGCGACGGCGCGCACGCCCAAGGCGCGGAGCTGCCGCATGTTCGGGTCGAGCCGGTCGTCGGAGGGATCGGCGGGGTCGATCTCCCGGTCGCGCCCCTCCAGGAACACGGCCCGGCGGCCGAACACGGGCTCCGTCCGCAACCAGAAGAGGATGTCGTCCAGGCTGAAGGACTGGGGGCGCACCCGCTCCGGCGCGATTCCGGCCTCCTTGTACTCGGCGATCATCCTGCGGGCGAAGTCCTCCCGGGTGAGGCCGTCGAACGGCATCGTCACCGCGGGCGCCTTGAGCTCGGGCGTGAAGCCGACGCCGAGCCGGTCGAGCAGCGCGATACTTTCGGCATGCGTCATCGGCCTGCCGCCGGTGGCGTAGAGATCGGTGCGCCAGCGCGGCGTCGGGCCCTTCGCGTCCATCCGGCCTTCGAGCGTGCGGAACTCGGCCAGGGTGATGTCGCTGGCGCAGCACACATCCTGCCGGCCGGTCGACCGGCCGCATCTGGCGGCGAGCGGCGTCTCCAGGATGTTCGTCGTGCGGTGCAGGTCGCACTGCGCATGGCGGCAGACCAGCGCCTTGTCGGCGGTGAAGGTCACGTCGCATTCAATGACGCCGGCGCCCATCCGCGCGGCCGCCTCGTAAGAGTCCTTCGTGTGTTCCGGGAACTGGAGCGGCGCGCCGCGATGGCCGATGGAGAACGCCGCCGGCGCGAAGGCCGTCCGCTCCGCCGCGCATTGCGCGAGCCTGTCCTTGAGCGCCCCCTCCGCCATCCGCTCGACCAGGTAGTAGGGGCGGGGGCCGAGCTGGACCGCCGGCCCGTCCTGCGCCGCGGCCGGCGTGACGGCGAGGAGGAGCAGAAGCAGCGCCGCGCAGCGGCGCAGGGCGTGGAACGGATCTAACCGCATCGCGTCGACTCGTTGCCTTTTCCGCACATAGTCTGGCGCGGAAACGTTACGGAACGACAGGCCGCGTCAGCCCTTCGGCCCGGCGATGGCCGGGTCGGGCACGACGACGACAATCACGTTCAGGTCGCCCGGCGGGCCGCCGCCGAAGCCCTCGATGCCGAAGCCGGGGACGGTGACGACGGCGCGGGGCCGGACCCCGGCGGGGATGTCCACGGCCACGGTCAGTCCGGTCATGGTGGTGACCAGCTTGCATGCGCCCTCGCGCGCCTCGGTCTCGGTGACGGTCGCGTCGGCGGCGACGTCCTGGCCCTTCATCCACAGCGAGGTCGCGGCGGCGCCCTTCACCCGCCCCATCCGCGTGCCGGCGACGTCGCCGTAGAGGTCGGCGATGCGCTCGCCGGTGGCCTCGTCCAGCTCGAAATCGTACCACGCGCCGCCTTTCTCCCATGGCTGCGGCGCCGCGCCCGGCGGCGCGTCGAAGGCGTTGGACGCGCGGTCGTACTCCGCCCGCTTTCGCCGGTCCGCGAGGATGTTGTAGGCCGCGGTGACGTCCTTGAACCGCTCGGCGGCGCGCGTGTCGCCGGCGTTGACGTCGGGATGCAGCTTCTTCGCCAGCCGGCGGTAGGCGCTCTTGATCGTCTCGATTCCGGCGTCGCGGGGCACGCCGAGCAGGTCGTAGAGATTCATCGCCATCGCCGTTGCCGTTCCATCGGATTGCGTTCCGCGCGCCGGCCGGCATTATCCCCGCAATGCCCCGCCGGCCGCAAGTTGCCGCCGCCCCCGCCTCCGCCTATCGTGCGCGGGCGCGGCATCGGCGGGGCCGGTGCACCCCATGAGCGAAAGGACTCCCTGCATGACACTGGAAATCCGCCGGGTCGTCACCGGCCATGACGAGAACGGCAAGGCCGTCGTCAGCATCGACGAGATCTCGAAAAACGTCGTCACGCGGCGGGCCAACCAGTGGTCCACCGTGATCTGGGCGACCGAAGGCATGCCGCCCAGCCTCGACGGCGACAGGGACATCTCCGCCGGTATCGAAAAGACGATCTTCCCCGGCGGCACGGTCTTCCGCATCGGCAAGCTGGAGCCCGGCGTCGCGCCACGCGTCCACCGCACGGCGTCGATCGACTACGCCATCGTCATCTCGGGCGAGCTCGACATGGAGCTGGACGAGGGGGTGATCGTGCATCTGAAGCCCGGCGACACCGTGGTGCAGCGCGGCACGGTGCATAACTGGATCAATAACGGGACCGAACCGGTGGTCATCGCCTTCATCCTGATCGGCGCGGACATGCCGGAGGGCTGGGAGGCGTTCGGCTGAGCGGCCGCCGCCGCGCCCCGGCCCATTGAAGGGCAGGCGGGCGGGGGCTATCTATTGGCGCGACATGCGTGACCCCCACCCGCTCCACAGAGACTGCGCCCGCCCATGGATTCGGTAACCCAGGCCGTTCTGGGCGCGGGCGTCGGCGTGGCGGTGATGGGCCGCCGCCTCGGGCCGCGCCGTGCCGCCGTCGCGGGCGCGGTGCTGGGGACCCTGCCCGATCTCGATGTCTTCATCCCGTCGCCGGGCCCGGTCGAATCCTTCGTCGGCCACCGCGGGCCCAGCCATTCGATCGTCGTGCAGGCCCTTGCCACGCCGCTGATCGGCGAGGCGTTGATTCGGATCTTCCGGGAGCTGCGCGACGCGCGGCTGCTCGCCTATCTCGCCGTCTATCTCTGCCTTGCCACCCATGCGCTGCTGGATGCCATGACGGTGTACGGCACACGGCTGTTCTGGCCGATCCTCGAGGGCCCGGTCGCGATGGGCTCGGTCTTCATCATCGACCCGCTCTATACGCTGCCGCTGCTGGCCGTCTTCATATGGGCGCTGTTCCAGGGGCGCTGGACGCGGCGGTTTCGGACAGCGCTGACCGTCTGCCTCGGTCTCTCCACGGCCTATCTGGGCTGGAGCGTCGTCGCACAGGCGCTGGTGGCGCAGCGGGCGGAGGCGATGCTGGCCGACGCCGGGGTGCGCCATGTCCGGATGCTGGTCACGCCGACGCCGTTCAACACGCTGTTCTGGAAGGTCGTGGCGCTGGACGGGGACCGCTACCTGAACCTCTATCTGCCGGTTTTCGGCGGTGGACAGCCCTCGGCCTACGCCTATCCCTCGGGCGTGCGGCTCGCCGCCTGCCTGTCCGGCGTGCCGGCCTTCGAACGCCTGGCCGCGTTCGGCCGCGGCTTCTACCGGCTGGAGCGGATGCCGGACGGGCGGATCGTCTACGCGGATCTGCGGATGGGGCTGACGCCGAACTATTCCTTCCGCTTCGCCATCGCGCGGCAGGCGGAGGGCGGCGCCATCCGGCCGGTGCCGCCGCAACGCCTCGCGCGCGCCCGCCGCGCGCCGGGCGATCTGGACTGGCTGCTCGCCGCGCTGCAGGGCGATGTCCGGCCACGCCCGGCGGAGGCGGAGGCCGCGATCGCGCTGGCGGGCCCCCGCGCGGCGGCGGTCGCGCCGCCGCCGGGCAGCGCATGCGGATGACCGCCGGCAGGTCGGCGGGTTCCGCCCGGCCGGCCGCCTACGTGTAACGCGATGAAAAATAATCGAAAAAATGTGTCGGGATATTTTACAGTCGCGCCGGCCGTTAACCAGCGGCGACTCGACAAGTCTTTGAAAAACAATGAATTAACCTGTTTGGCACGGTTCTTGCTTTAAAACCTGGTGCGACCTCAAGGACTGGAGTCTTCGGGGATTTTGGGCTATGTTGATGTGGGGACTGGGACGATGCATGGAAAGCTGATTTCGGCGGTTGCCGGGCTTGCGCTCAGCATCGCGGCGGGGACGACGGCGGCCAAGGCCACCGAGATCACCTGGAATCTGGGCGGGAGCTGCGCCAGCGGCTATGCCTGCAATTCCACTGCGCGCACGTTCCTGGGCAGCGACGGCAGCACGACCGTCACCGCGAAGGCCTGGGGCCGCACCCAGAGTTACAACAATACCGAGTTCGAAAGCGCCTATCTCGGGCATTATTCCGGCAACGGCCTCGGCGTCACCAACGACGAGGAGCCGAGCTACAGCCCGCATCACGCGGTCGACAATAACGATCGCTACGACATCGTCAGCTTCTTCTTCAGCGAGACGGTGGATATGCTGAGCGCATTCCTGGTGGCCTATGGCGACACCGACATCTCGGTGTGGATCAGCAATGTCGAGGTCATGCCGGATCTGACGGGCGAGACGATCACCGATCTCGACAACATGTTCGGCGACCATTTCGACAACTACGGCGACTACAGCAACCGGACCGCCTATTTCGGCGCCGGCGGCGAGAGCGGGACCGAGGGCAACTTCCTGATCATCGGGGCCAAGATCGGCAACAGCAACGACGACTTCAAGCTCAAGGCGCTGGCCGCCTCCTACACGGTCGAGGAACCGCCGGTTCCGGACACCGACGTTCCGGCCCCGGGCACGCTCTCCGTCTTCGGCCTCGGCGTGCTGGGCTTCATCGGGCTGCGCCGCCGCAACGCCCGTCGCGCGGACGGCCGCGCCGTCTCCACCCGGACCC
Organism: Alphaproteobacteria bacterium; assembly: GCA_009377375.1. Taxonomy (GTDB): domain Bacteria; phylum Pseudomonadota; class Alphaproteobacteria; order MPNO01; family UBA2964; genus WHUE01. The sequence goes on from WHUE01000002.1 coordinate 57,858, forward strand.
TGTTCGCCGGCCTGAAGGCCCTCGTCGCCCGCGCCAACAACGCCTTCGCGCTGGCCAGCGTCTCGAATGAGGGCTTCTTTCCGGTTCGCGCGCGCTGAGAGATACAACCTGAGATAGTCGTTCTACGGCGGTCCTGCACGGGTCGCTTTTATTTTGCCCGCCCGCCGGCCGGTTTCCCCAAGGTCCTTCCTCAGAACAGCCCGCTGTCCCGCGCCGCGCGCCACAGCAGCCGGAGCGCCAGCGCCGTCACCACCACCTGGAAGACGACCCGGAAGCCCTTCTCCGGCATGCGCGACAGCAGCCGGCTGCCGATCCAGTTGCCGAGCGTGGCCGAGGCGATCATCGCCAGCATCAGCGGCAGGTACGCGTGCAGCGCCACTCCCAGCAGTCCGAACGCCGCCAGCTTGGCGGTATGGACGATGGTCATCAGCGCGGCGAAGGTGGCGGCGTGGTTGCGCCTGTCCGGGCTGGACCCGGCGACGAAGGGCGCGATCAGCGTGCCGGTGGCGCTGACGAACATGCCGAGAAAGGTGGCGCCGAACCCGATCGCGGCGAAACGGTTGCGGTCGCCGCCCATCCGCGTCAGTCCCGGCATCCAGGTCATCACGATGATGAAGCCGCCCAGGATGGCCTGCAGCGTCGCGGTGGACAGGCTGACGAACACCTGCGCCCCCAGCGCGGCGCCCAGCACCGATCCGACGAGGAAGGGCAGCACCGTCCAGCGCATCACCCAGGACCACATGATCGCCACCCGGGTCGCCCCGGCGCCCATCTGCACCACCGTATGCACGGGGATCAGCACCGCCGGGGGAAACACCAGGCTGAGCAGCGACAGCAGCAGCAGCCCGCCGGCGGAGCCCGTCACGATCCCCAGCGCCGCCGTGCCCACCGGCGCCAGCGTCAGCGCGGCGAAGGTCAGCATCGAGACGTCGGGGACGCCGAGAAACGAGGTTTCCATCAGCTCTGACCGGGTTGGGGGCAAATGGCGCGCACCGCGCGGCTGCGGCGGGCCGTATAAGGTTTCTACCCCGCCCGCCGCGCCGCCGCCACCCGCCGACGCGCATTATCGAAAAACGGGACGTTTGAGCCCGATTTTCGGCTTTGTGCGCCCCGAGGCGGCGGATAGACTGCGACAGACCGCCGGGCATAACCGGGCATAACCGGAACCGGCTTCGCACTGTCTTCAGGGAGGAACCCATGACCGTCACTACATTCCGCCGCGGCGCGGCGGCAGCCGTGCTTGCCGCCGCCATGCTGACCGCGGCCCCGGCCGGGGCCGACGCCGTCTCCGATTTCTATACCGGCAAGCAGGTCACCTGGATCGTGTCCTACGGCGCGGGCGGCAGCTACGGCCGCTACACCCAGATCGGCGCACGCCATCTCGGCAGGTTCCTGCCGGGGAATCCGGCGGTCACGGTCCAGTACATGCCCGGCGCCGGCGGCATCAAGGCGACCAACTACCTCTACAACGCCGCCCCGAAGGACGGCGGCATGCTTGGCACCGTGACCAAGGATCTCGCCCTCGAACAGGCGCTGCGTCCGGAAAAGGCCAAGTACGACGCCCGCAAGTTCAGTTGGGTCGGCAGCTTCGCCGAGTACATCGCGGTCATCGCGGTGTGGTCGGCTTCCGGCGTCAAGACCATTGAGGACGCGAAGACGCGCAGCGTCATCATGGCGACCAGCGGCCGCGGCCATCAGGGCTCGCAGCTCGCCGTGCTGCTGAACGAATACGCCGGCACCAGGTTCAGGCTGGTGACCGGCTACCGCGGCGCGAAGGACATGAACCTGGCGATGGAGCAGGGTGAGGCGCAGATGCGCATCAGCTCGTGGAGCGGTTTCAAGAGCCAGCAGGGCGACTGGCTGCGCGACGGCAAGGCCGCGGTGCTGGCCCAGGGCGGCAGCAAGCGCCAGCCCGACCTGCAGAACGCCTCCCTGTTCATCGACCTGGTGAAGGACCCGGAAGGCCGCAAGGTGCTCGCCATCGTGGAATCCGGCTCCAGCGTCGGCTGGCCCGCGCTGATGCCGCCCGACGTGCCCGCCGACCGGCTTGCGGCGATGCGCAAGGCGTTCGATGAGATGACGAAGGACAAGGCCTTCATCGCCGAGGTCGAGAAGAGCAAGCTGGAGGTCGCCCCGAAATCCGGCGCGGAACTCGCCAAGGTCATCGACGAGGTGCTGTCGGCTGACGAGAAGGTGCTGGCCCGCGCCCGCGCCATCGCCGGCATCAAGCCGTAGCCGATCGATCCGGGCTGGCGGGCGGGGCCGCGCGTCTCCCGCCCGCAGCCGCTTCCGGCCGCAACGATCCACGGAGCCGTCCCCATGGCCACGTCCTATCGCACCCCGCCCGAAACCATGAAGGCGGAGCTCGATGCGCTCTACGCCCGGCTCGACCCGCTTTATCTCGACCCCGGCTTCCGGGTGATGGACGTCTCCATCTGGAAGGAGCCGAAGAAGGCGCTGGAGCCCGCCATCTGGAAATGGTCGGAGGGACGCGAGGCGCTGTCGGAGCTCGCCCGCGTCATCGGCACCGAGCACGCGGAGCGCCGCAACCTGATCATGCGCAACCCGGCCGAGGGCCATGTCTACGGCACGCTGCGCACCATGATCAGCGCCTACCAGCTCATGCTGCCGGGCGAATTCGCCCGCTCGCACTGGCATTCGCCGCACGCGCTGAGGGTGATCCTCGAGGGCGCGGGCAGCTATACCGTCGTCAACGGCGTGCGCATCGACATGCATCCGGGCGACGTGGTGCTGACCCCCGGCGGCGACTGGCACTGGCACGGAGTGGACGGCAGCGCGCCCTGCGCCTGGCTCGACATCCTCGACCGGCCGCTGACCATCATGCTGGAGCCGCTGTTCCAGGACTATCATCCGGACGGGCACGAGCCGATGCGCAACGCCGACCCTGACTCGCCGCTGCTGTTTTCCTGGGCCGATACCGTGGCGCGGCTGGACGGCGCCGCGCGCGATGCCGGCGGCTGCTTCGGCGCGCGGATCGAGTTGGGCGGGGCCGCGCCCGCCCTGCCGACGCTGGCGCTGCACATGCAGCGCCTGGCGGCGGGGGAGAGGACGACGCGGTTCCGGTCCTCGGCGAACTACCTGTACTTGCCGCTGGAAGGCGAGGGGCGGTCGGTCGTCGACGGCAAGGTGCTGGACTGGGCGCGGGGCGATGTGTTCGTGGTGCCCTGCTGGCGTCCGGTGGAGCACGAGGCGTCGTCCGACGCGATCCTGTTCTCCGCCACCGACGAGCCGTTGCAGCGCGCCTGCGGCTATCTGCGCGAGGAGCGCGGCCTGCCGGGCTGAAGGCCCCGGCGGCTCCTACAGGGCGCAGGTGCGGAACCCGGAGAAGATGTCCCTCCGCGTCGGCTCGAAGAAGTTGCGGTAGGTGCCGGTGACCATGCGGCTCCGCGTCGTCCAGGCACCGCCCCGCAGCACCATGGTCGACCCGAAAAGCGGCTCGGAATACTCTCTGTAATCGTCGGGCGCGAAGCCGGGGAACGGCCGGAACGTGTCCGACGTCCATTCCCAGGCGTTACCCAGCATCTGCCGGCAGCCCCAGGCGTTGTCCCCCGCCTCGTGCGCCGCCACGCTCACGCAGCCCAGCGCGAACCCGTCGAGATTGGCGTGCGCGGCGGTGGGCGCCGCGTCTCCCCACGGGTAGCGCGTCTTGACGAGCGCGCCGTGCGCGCCGGGGCGCATGGTCGCCGCGAACTCCCACTCCGCCTCGCCCGGCAGGCGCCGGCCGGCCCAACGGCACCAGGCGTCGGCCTCGTACCAGTTGACGTGGATCGCCGGCTCGTCCTCCTCCAGCGGCATCCACCGGTCGAAGCGGCGCGCCCGCCAGCCGCCGCCGGATTCCGGCTTCCAGTAAACGGGATGCTCCGCCCCGGCCTGCCCGCGCCAGCGCCAGCCGTCCTCGGACCAGAGGGCGCGGCGCCGGTAGCCGCCGTCCTCGACGAATGCCGCGAATTCGCGGTTGGTCACCGGCGCCCGCGCCATGCGAAACGGCGCGACGGTCGCCTCATGGGTCCATTTCTCGTTGTCGAACAGGAAAGGCGCATCGGGGGCGGAGCCGAGCGGGAAGACGCCGCCCGGTATCGCGGCGTCTCCGGAAAGCCCGCCGCGCTCCGGCACATGAGACCCGCCCGACCCGTCCGCGGCGAATTCCGGCGTCGGATAGGCGAGCGTCTGGCGGGTCCAGAGGAACGCCTCGTCGTGCATGTCCTCGTGAAAGGTGGTGAACTGGTAGAGATAGCTGTCGCGCTCGTCCGCCATGCCGGCCGGCAAACGGTCGAGCAGGGTGTCCTGGACGCGCTGCATGTAGTCGAGCAGTTCGCCGAGAGGATAGAGCGGGAGGTCCCAGCGCGTCTCGTGCGCGATCGCGATCGAGTCGTAGAGCGCGTCGCCGCGTTCCAGCAACGGCGCATGGCCATGCTCGCGGCGCAGGATGAAGTGCTCGTGGAACCAGGCGACGTGACCGATCTCCCACAGCATCGGATTGACGGCGGCGAGCTTCGGCCCGATAAGCTGATCTTGTGTCAGCCCGGCCAGAAGCTCTAACGTGCGCTGCCGCGCGCTTTCCATCATCGCGGCCAGCCGGTCTGCAGTTACGGGTGTCGTCATGTCCTCGCGCTCTTTGCCGTTCCGTGAAGATTAGTCTCGTCACCCCGGCCGGAAAACAGTCGCGCGCCGGAAATCGCACCACCGCGGTCCGCTGGGCGCGCATCCTGCGCGCCCTCGGCCAGCGCGTCGCGATCTCGGAAGCGGACGAGACCGTCGACGCCGACATGATGGTGGCAGTTCATGCCTGGCGCAGCGCACCCTCTATCCGGGCCTTCGCCGAGCGCCATCCCTCACGGCCGCTGGTGGTGCTGCTCGCCGGCACCGACATCTACCGCTTCCAGCACAGCAATCCGAACGAGACGCTCGCCTCGATGGAGCGGGCGACGGCGCTGGTCTGCCTGCACGATCTCGTCCACCGCGACATCCCGCGCCGCTTCGCGTCGAAGCTTCGGGTCATCCGCCAGTCGGCGTCGCCGCTGAGCGCGCCGCGGGCGCCGTCGCGGCGCGCCTTCGAAGTCTGCGTCGCGGGCCATCTGCGCGAGGAGAAGGATTCGCTGCGCGCCGCGCTCGCCGCCCGCCTGGTGCCGGTGGACTCCCGCCTGCGCGTCGTCCATCTCGGCAAGGCGCACGACGAGAGCTGGGCGCGCGCCGCGGCGGCGGAGATGGAGCGCAACCGCCGCTACCTCTGGCGCGGCGAGGTGCCCGGCTGGCAGGTGCGCCGCCAGTTCGCGCGCAGCCACGCCATGGTCATCAGCTCGGTGATGGAGGGCGGCGCGAACGTCGTCTCGGAAGCCGTTGTGGCCGGCCTGCCGGTGGTCGCATCGCATATCGCCGGCAATGTGGGCCTGCTGGGCGACGATTATAACGGCTACTTCCCGCCGGGGGATACCGCCGCGCTGGCGGCGCTGCTGCGCCGGGCGGAGACCGAGCCCGCCTTCCTGCGCGGTCTCGCCGCGCAATGCCGCAGGCTGCAACCCCTGTTCCGGCCCGCGCGCGAGCAGGCCGCCTGGCGCGGCCTCATGGACGAGCTCGTCGGCGGCGCCTTCAGGGCCGGATGCTGACCGGCTCCAGCCGATCGCTCCGGGGCCGGACGCATCCGATGATGGCCGCGCGGCTGTAGCCCATCGCCCGCAGCTCCTCGACACATCGCTCCGCCTCCGCCTCGGGCACGCTCGCCAGCAGCCCGCCGGCCGTCTGCGGGTCGAAGATCAGCGGGTAGCGCGGATCGCCGGCGGCCTCGGCCGGATTGGCGATCGCGCGCCGCAGCCGCAGATTCTGCGGCTGCAGCGAGCTCAGGATGCCGGCGCGCACCGTCTCCTCCGCGCCGTCGAGAAACGGAATGGCGCCGAGATCGAGCTCCACGTCCACCTCGGAGGCGCGGATCATCTCCACCAGGTGGCCGAGCAGCCCGAACCCGGTGACGTCGGTGCAGGCATGCGCGCCGTGCGCCATCAGGCATTCGGCGCCCTTGCGGTTCGACTGAACCATGGAGTCCAGCGCCGCCGCGATCCAGCGGCCCTTGGCCTTGTGGCGCATGTCGGCGGCAAACAGCGTGCCGGTGCCGAGCGGCTTGGTCAGCACCAGACGGTCGCCGGGCGCCATGCCCGCCTTGCGCATGACCCTGGCGCGGTCGATCAGCCCGTTGATCGCGAAGCCGAGCGTCAGCTCCACGCCTTCGCTGGTGTGCCCGCCGACCAGCGCCGCGCCGGCGTCGCGCAGAACCTCCATCGCGCCGGTCATCATCTGCGTCAGCGTGTCCTCGATCTTCTCCTCGATGCCGAAGGGGATGGTGGCCACCGCGAGCGCGGTCTGCGGCTCGGCGCCCATGGCGTATATGTCGCCCAGGCTGTGGTTGGCGGCGATCTTGCCGAACAGGTAGGGGTCGTCGATCATCGTGCGGAAGGAATCGACGGTGTGCACCATCGCCTTGCCCGGCGGCACCTCCACCACGGCCGCGTCGTCCGGCTCGTGCAGCCCGATCAGAACGTCCGCCCGCGGGACCGGCTCGAGGCCGCCCAGGGCGCGTCCCAGCACAGTGGCCCCCACCTTGGCGCCGCAGCCGCCGCAGCGCATCGCGATGGCGGAAATCTCCTTGATCGCCTCGGCGCTGGCGAGGCCGCGCGGCAGGGCGGCCGGCGTCTCCTCGGCCATGTCGGGCAGGTCGTTGTACTTGCGCATGAATCGCCGGTCGATCCAGTCCTTCCACAACCACACCCAGCGTCCCTTGACCGACCAGTCCCCGCGCCCGGCGACGGCGTAGCGGTCGCCGGTGGTGACCAGGCTGAGAAACTTCTCCTGCGGACGGAACGGGCGGGGCGCGCGTCCCCGCAGCGCGCGGTCCAGGTTGCGGGCGAGCGGCTTGCCCTGGCGCACGGCGAACACGCCGGATTTGGGGCGCGGGTGGTTCACCATGGAAGCGACATCCCCCGCAGCGAACACGTCGGCATGCGAGACCGATTGCAGCGTGTCGGAGACCTTGATGAAGCCGTGCGCGTCCACCTCCAGCCCGGCTTCGCCCGGCCAGGACGGTGCGCCGGCCGCGGTGACCCAGAGTATCTCGTCGGCCTCGATTCCATCGCCGCTCTCCGTGCGCAGCCGGTTGCCGCTGACCTCGACCACGGGCTCGCCCGCGTGCACGCTGACGCCGCGCGCCCACAGGACCTGCTCGAAGGCGCGCCGCGCGCGCGCATTGTGGGTCGGCAGGATTTCGGGCGAGTCGCTGAACAGGTCGAACGCGATGTCGTCGGCGGTGCGGCCGGCCTCGCGGCGCAGCGTCGCCAGCCGATACTGGATGGCGAGCAGGATTTCGACCCCGCCGGCGCCGGCGCCGACGACGGCGATGCGCATCGGCCCGTCGTGGTGCAGGCTGCGCTCGGCCAGGGCCTCCCAGCGATCGAGAAAGCGGTTGATCGGCTTCACCGGGACGGCGGCCTCGGTCGCACCGGGTACGTCCGACGTCCGCGGGGCGGAACCTGTATTGATCGATAGCACGTCGTAGGGCACGGGCGGGCGGTTGTCGCAGAGAACGCGCTTGCCCGCCAGGTCGAGCGCCGTCACCTCGCTGTGATAGAAGCGCGCGCCGGCGAAGCGTGCGAGCGCGCCGAGATCGATATGGGCGTCGTCGAAGCTGTAATGCCCCGCCACGTAGCCGGGCAGCATGCCCGAATAGGGCGTGTGCACGTCGCGGCAGATCAGCGTGAGCCGGACGCCCGGCACCGGCTTCATGCCGAAACGTTTGAGAACGGCGACATGGCTGTGCCCGCCGCCGGCGAGAACGAGGTCCTTAACGATGGGAGTATTGTCGTTTTTCATGGCCTCAACGGTGTTTCAGCGTCGTCTGCAGGCGGAGCCGCGCGCGGATGGCGCGGGAGATCGCGTCGACGCATATGTTCAGCATGGCGGTGATCAGGATGAGGAACAGCGCGCGGTCGAAACGCAAATCGGCAAAGGCACTGTCCACGTAAAAGCCCAGCGTCGCGATTCCGAGTATGCCGAGTATCGCCGTCTCGCGCAGGATCACCTCCCAGCGGTAGAATAGCAGAGCCATCATCGGCCGGTAGATGCGGGGCGAGACCTCGTATACGTAGCGGTCGATTCCGCGCGACGCATCGGGACGCAGCTTCACGGTCTCGGTGAACCGGCCGATCAGGTGGCCGATAATGGCCCCGTTGTGCAGCGACAGCGCCACTATGGCCGGCAGCATCGACGGCCCCCAAAGCTGCAGCAGGACGAAGGCAAGAATATATTCCGGCGTCGAGCGGACAACGACGAGGAAGACGTGACCGGCCCCCCGCGCCCACCGGCCGAGCAGCAGGGGCGAGACCAGCGGGAAGAAGAACATCGTGAGCACGCCCGTCGCGACCAGGGCGACCATGGTGAGCTGAATCGTCGCGGCGGCCCCGGGCAGGGCCTGCTCGAAGAGCATCAGATGCAGCCAGTCGCCGAGCGCCGCCAGCGTGTCGCCCCCCGGCGCGCGCAGCGGATAAGGAACGATGTCATGGGTGAAGAAGCGGAGCATATTGGCAGCGGAGACGGTGAGCCCCCAGGGCAGGATCGCCGCCGCCGCGACCAGCCAGACCGGCAGCAGCGGCTTCCGCATCCACAGCCGCATGCTGGCGATGACGACGTAGAACAGGATCAGCAGCGCCGAGACCTCGGAATAGCGCCCCTGGCTGAACGACGATTCGAGATGGAACCCGAGCGTCGGCAGCCCCACGAATCCGAGCACGGCGCTCGAGCGCAGCCCGCATTCGAGCCGGTACATCGAATAGGTCCGGAAATGCGCCCACGCATCCGGCAGGCGGGCGAACAGGAAGGTGGAGATGAGTCCGCTGCCGAGCGGGACGGCGCGCAGCGGAGCGGGGTCCGCCTCCTCGAGTATTTCCGCATAGACCTTGGCGATGATGCCGGCATAGGGGATGCCGATCGCGAGGATGCCGGTCAGCGGCGACAGGCCGAAGATCTGCAGGAAGATGAGCGCCCAGAACAGCTCGTGGATCGCCCGCACGAAGGCGCAGCCGGTGCGCACGATCCGGCTGAAGAACAGCAGCGCGAGACCGAAGCCGAGCACGTTGCCGAACGCGACGCCGAGCAGCGCGAAGGCGAGCGTGTAGGCAAGCGCGCTCCCCAGATTGTCGGTGGCGTAGAAATCGGGCGTGACGACGCCCGCGAGCAGGCGCACCAGTTCCTGGTACGGATTGACCGTGGTGACGGCCAGATCGGCGAACAGCGCGCAGACCAGCGCGACCGCGACGAACGCGAGCGTCGTGCGGGCCAGCGGCGAGGCTTCGCGCAGGCTGGCCATCAGCCGGCCGGTCGGTACAGGTGATCGAGGTCGTCCGGTTTCATGCCCGCGGCCGGCTCGTCGAGGACGATCCGCCCGTTCCTCAGCCCGACGAGCCGGTCGGCGAAGGCGATCGCCAGCGCCCGGTCGTGCATCGCGAGGACGACCGTGCGCTTTTCGCCGTTCATCGTCTCCAGAATCTCGCGCGCCTGGTGTTCGTCCACGGCGGAAACCGGCTCGTCGGCGATGAGGATTTCGCCGGGGTGATAGAGCGCGCGGCCGACTGCCGTGCGCTGCTGCTGGCCTCCCGAGAGCTCGCCGACCGCGGCGAACAGCTTGTCCTCGAGGCGGAGTTGGGAGAGCACGGCCCCGACCTCCCTGACCTCCGCCGGGGCCGGGCGGACGAGATTGCGCAGGTTTCGCCACGTCGAATGCCGGTGCAGCCGTCCCATATAGACGTTGTGGAAGACGGTCAGCGACTGGACGAGGCCGAGTTCCTGCGGCACCAGCGCCGCACCGTTCCGGCAACGCTCGTAGGCGAGGCGCAGGAGCGTCGACTTGCCCGCCCCGCTCTCGCCGACGACCGCTACCTTCTCGCCGGGCTCGATCCTGAGCGTGATCCCCTCGAGGATCGCCGTGCCGCCGTAGCCGGCGGTCTCGTCGCGGAAGTCGATCAGCGCCATCAGTCGATCAGGCCGAGCGACCGCGCCGTCTTCCGGATCGGCTCGTAGTCCGAGTTCTCGGCCGGGATGAAAGCGGAACGGGGGAATGAGTCGAGCAGGTCGGGATCCTTCATCGAAAGCAGCGCAGCCTTTACCCTTTGCGCGAAGCCGTTGCCGTAGCGCTCGTCCACGTCGCCCCGGATGGTCCACTGATAGTCGGGATAGGGCGGGGTGCGCCAGATCACGCGTACGCGCTTCGGATCGATCTTGCCGTCCTTCAGCTCCCGCTCCCACACCGCGAAATTGACCGCGCCCACCTGGTACGCCCCGGTCTGGACCAGCGCGAGCGTTCGCGAGTGATCGCCGCTGAAGCCTACCCGGCTGAAGATTTCCTCCGGCGCCTTGCCGAAGGCTTCGCGGATATGGAACTCGGGCATCAGCCGGCCCGAGGTCGATCCCTTGGAGCCGAAGGTGAAGGTCTTGCCCGCCATCTCCTTCGGCAAGCTCTTCGATTCGGAGAGCCCGGTGCTCTCATGGGCGATGAAGTAGGTCACGAAGGCGCGATCCTCCGCACCCTGTGCGAGCGCCCGGGAACCCGGCACCATGGCGCGGGCCCGCACCCCGGAGAGCCCGCCGAACCAGGCGAGCTGAACCTGGCCGTTGCGGAACGCCGTCACCGCCGCGGCGTAGGACTTGACCGGGATGTAGCGCGTCTCGACGCCGAGCGTCCGCGCGAGGTAGCGCGCGACCTTGTCGAACCGCGTGCGCAGCTGGCTCGCGTCCTCATCGGGAATGGCCGTGAAGACAAACGGTTCCGCCTGCGCCGCGCCCGCTCCGGGCAGGAGCCCCGACAGCGCCCCGAGGACGGCGTATATCGCCGCGACCGAACGAATTCTCATGGTCATCATGGTGCACCTTTCCTGTCCGACAGCCGGATGTCCCCCGGGCCCGCGCAAAGGCGGCTCGCCGGCGAATTCCTGCAAACCGGCACGACGGATGACATCCCGTGACCCGAACGTAGCGCCACAGGAGGAAACCCGCAAAGGGAGGGAGCACAGCCGTGGACGGCGCGGCAGGCGGCTTCGACGTTTTACGCGAACCCGGCAACCGGGTCATGGCGGCGGTGGGCGCCGCCGCTGCGCCCGCGCCGGCCCTCAGCGTCGTTCGGGCGACGGGCATAGCCGCATCGGCACCGGCTTCTGGAAGCCGGGAAGGCACACCGGCCGCATCTCGCATTGGGCCGGGGCGGCGGGTATGGCGGCGCCGGTTTCCGTCGCATCCGGGCCTTCGCCGTCGGCGGCATCGGCAAGCGCGGTGCGGCATTCTTCCGAGATTTCCGTCTCGGAGACGCGGAGCGCTTCGGCGATCGTGGGATCGTAGCGGCCGTTCTGAGCGGAGGATTCCGGGCCGCCGGCCGCGTATTGCCGAGTTTCGGCGCATCCCCCGACCCGTCGATCAGCCCGGCGCCCGCCATCAGGGCCAGCGGGAGACAGCCGGCGGTCGTGCCGGCGCACAGCAGCATCGCGAAGATTGCACGGAGGCCGGGCGCGACCGGCGGCGGGTGGCGCACCAGACCGGATGTCGCGCCCGGCGGCATCTTTCCGCGCCGTCAGCGGAGATGGCTGAGCCCGCGCCGTTCCGTCATCTCGCGCCAGATCGCGGCCATGTCGGGCTGCATGAGCCGCTTCCGGGCCCAGGGGAAGAAGGTCTGTTCCTCCCAGTCCATATGCTGGCGGACCAGCTCTTCGGCACGGATGAGATTGACCGAAAACGTGGCCGGCATGATGGGAATGACGCCTCCCATCAGAGCGCACAGCCTCTCCTCGATATCCGTCACCGCGTGCCGTATGAGGTCGTGATTCTGCCCCAGCGTCGTCTGCATGCGGCGCGCCGTCTCCGTCGCCCCCTGGCGGGCCAGCAGCCGCGGCATCAGGGAGTATTCCTCGTCATCCACGCGGAGCGGCCATTCCTCCTTGAAGAACGAGAGCACGGAATGGGCGTAGCACTCCCTGCCGCGTTGCCAGAGATCGTCGGCCAGAATGGACATCATCCCCGCCACGATGCGAACTCTCTCCTGCTCCTGAAGCAGCAGATCTATCGGCTCCCTGCTCGTCGCCGCCGAGCGGCGGGAAGAGGTGCCGTCTTCGAAGCATTCCTGCTGGCCCGAAATCATTTTGCCCCCCGTCTTTGCATGGCTCCGCGTCCCGGCGGAGCGTGCGCCGACTGTGGCATGACCTCACCATACAGAGAAGACTTCAAAAGAATGCATATATAGATATTTCTGACTATAACCTATCCGTTGGTAGTAGTACTGAACCACAATATTAATAATAAATGACGTTATATACGATCACCGTGCCTGATTTCATGACGGGGCACGGATATGCGCAAGCTACTCCTCAGCGTCTGGATCGCAGTGGCCGTCGGCGCCGCCGGCGTCGTTCCGGATACTGCCGGCAACAGCGCGGCGTCCGGTTTCTCGATGCTGCGGGCCGACGACCGCGGCCGGGTCCTTGTCGAGAGCCGCTGTCTCGGGTGCCATGCCGACGCCGATGTCGTCGCGCTTGCGCCCGGCGCAAGAGCCCCCGGTCTCGCCGAGATCGCGGAGCGGTACCGGAACCGTCCGGCGGAGATCGTGGATATCCTGCTGAACCGGCATCCGCCGATGCCGCGGTCTCTGCTGCGCGACGACGAGATCAACGACATCGTCGCCTATATCGGCACGCTGGACGGGTCCTGACGGCGCGATGGCGGCGGGTCGCCCCGCCGCCATCGATCACCGATCAACCATCGAATCGGGCAGCCATCAAATCAGGAAGCGTCGCTGTGACCGCTGTAGAGCTGCGATATCCAGCCGTCGATCGGCGACGACGCGGGGGACGAATACGAAACCAGAGTCCCGCCGCTGTCCGGCAGGCCGTATTCGAGGCCGATCCCGGCGCCGAGGCCGACACCCCCGATGGAGAAGCCGATTCCCGCGCCCCCGCCGAACACCGGGAAGCTGCCGCCGGAACGGGCCACGCCCGCGCTGGCGCCGGGCAGGAACGGCGACGCCTGTTGCCGCGCGAAAGCCTGGTTGGACGGGCCGCGTTCAACCTCGAGCAGGGCGCCCGTCGCGTCGCGCAACAGGTTTTCCGGCCGCCGGTTGAACAGCTTCTCCTCGATGATCGCCTGCCGGTAGCCGAGGCTCATTCCGACCCCGCCGCCGCCTCGACGGCTGAACTCGAACGGCTTGTTGGAGATCAGCTGCGCGGCCGCGTCGCCGGCAATGCCGCTCAGAGCCGCCGCAAGCACGAGGGCGCTGAGAAAAGATCCTCTGGATGACATCTGCTAAAATCCTTCCCGCCCATCGTCCGCGCATACAGGGAAGGCGAGCCGCCGGCTTTCTGCATGGCGCGCTCCTGCATGGCACGGGCGGTCGTGGGCTGATCGACCGGGCCCGTTCGTTGCCGGCTCGCTGGCAATATTCATGAACTGGGAACCCGCTGCGCAACCAGCAAGCCGGGTAATCCCTAATCGCCGCGCCGCCGGCTTCTTTTTCAGCGCCGGTCCGGCTTTCTCCCGGCCACGCGGTTCCATGCGCGCCTGAGGAAGGAGAGAAAGGAGCCAACGGGACCTTCGACGGGCCTGGCGGGCGCCGGACGGTGCGCGCCCTGCGGCACGCGATCGCTCGCCCCCGGTTGCGGCCGTTCGACCTGATCGGCGTGCGCATATATCGGGGCCGCGCCGTTCCCGCGATTGCGGTCTGTCCCCCGGGCCTCTGGCGCCGGGCGGGACAGCAGCTGTTCGACCAGTTCGCGCGGAAAGCTCCTCACCCCGCTTTTCGCCGACCGGACGATCTCGAGGGCCATGCCCCGATGCAGGTCCTGCAGCAGCACCGCGTCCACGCCTGGGAAATGCGTCCGGACGAGCTCTATCTCGTCCGAGGACGCGACGAGCACGACCGTGATGTCCGCAGAGAGACGCGCCCATCTCCGCCGGTGGTGCTCTGTCATGTCGGACAGGGAGCATCCGCTTATCAGCAGAACGGGATCGCCGGCGCTCGCCCCGAGAGCCCGGAAGATGTCCTGCACCCCGTCTGCCGTCCGAATCCGCCCCTGCCAGTCCGGGGCCAGCTCGGACACGATCCAACTGCGGATGGCGCCAGGTGCGACCGCCACGACCAGCAGCCTGCCGGGGGGCGTTTCGGGATCGGGCTGACGCGGGTTCGATGGTCCGGATGACATGGCGGTCTACTGCGGGCGGGTGTCGCCTGAGCCTCTCTTGTCGCTTTTCCGGCTTGTCGCTTTTCCGGCGCATCCGGATCGGTGGCGCCGGACCGGAGCCGTGGCGTGGCGGGGCGATCAGCCGCGCGCCCGGTCCCGGATCATACCTTCGCCCGGGTCATCCGCTCCCGCCTATTATTGATTACACCCAAGGTGCTCATGTCCACCATAAATAGACGGAGTAAATAAGTGAGATTCATAAATATTCACAGGGGATTAATCCGAATTTATGCGAGACGAGTACTAAAGGGCGCTTAGCCTGCCGCCCGTTCCCGTATACACCTGTTGCCGTAACTCTCTTCGGGGGGGGCGGGACGTCCGTCCCCCGGTTTTTCCGGCCGAGCGCCGGACCAGAAGGAGGAATTGTCATGAAGTACACGTTCTTTGCCGCCGCGGCGGCACTGCTTGCGCTGGGTCCCGCGATCGAGGGGAACAGCGGACGGCTTTTCGGTGTCGGCGTTGCCTCCGCCCAGCAGATGGGAAGCCAGCCCTGGGGATTCTCGGGACGAAGCCGGAGCCTGGCCGCCCAGTTCCAGTTCCAGCGCGACCTCGTCAACGGTTCGGGTGCGGTGGACGGAATGGCGGCACTGCAGCAATACGTCACCCAGTACAACTCCAGCTCGACCTCGATCGGCAATTTGAACGAGGTGACGCAGGTTCTGTCCGGCGGGTCCACGGGCTCGGTGGGCCAGACCACCGACCAGACCTCGCAGGGCAACCAGGGATCCTCCGCCACCACCGATACGACCGTCAACAACACCGCGGTTTCGGTCGAGGGCGGCGGTACTGCGCAGGGCACAGCCGCCCAGAACCAGACCGCCGATCAGTCGCAGAACGGCGAACAACCGGCCGCCCAGTAATCCCGTCTGTTCCGTCCGGGACAGACGGATCGAGACCATTCCCTGTCTGGAGTTGAAAATGTCGGTATCGAGCGATGTCATGCCCGCGAGGCTGTCCGTCTCCCCAACCCGCCGAACTCAGCGGGACGCCATCCGCAGGAGGCGGACCTGCGCAGCGGTCGTTCTCGCCTTTGCAGCCGTCCTCGGCCGATCCGGCGAAGGCATTCGAGTGGTACCGCCGCGCCGCCGTCGGCGGCGAAGCAAGGGCGCAATACAATATCGGCCTTCTGTATCTGAGCGGAAAGGGCGTGGTCGCCGATCCGGTCCAGGCCGTCAAGTGGCTGGTTCTCGCTGCCTCCACAGCGGCGGGATCCCGACATCAGGCGAAAGGCGCAGGCCACGCTGAACGGGATTTCACCCGCGCTGAAATCCGGCGATTTCCATGAAGGAGCCCAGGCCGCAAGGCTCTGGCTGGTGCGCCGGCAATGGACGAGCCGCTCGGCCGGGCGGAGCGGGGGCTGAGTCCGACTGCCCGCCGGCGGATCGCCGCGTCGCGGCCGTCGACTGTTCGGGGCGACGCGGAGGAAAGCGGGCGGGACGCCGATCCGGTCCTGTCCGCGCGAGGGGCGGCGCCTGAAGACCGGGCCGGCGGCCCCGACCCATAGCCCGTCCGGCTTCGGTGCTGTCCCTCGCACGCCGCGCCGCATTGCGGGCGGCGCGGTCTTGTTCCGTTTTCCCCGTTCCGTCCGCGCGGCAAGTACAACCGTTGGTGATGCCGCCTGTCCACCATTTTTATGACAGGATTTTCTTGACAATCCTGATCTTTAAGTCTGCCTATAATATATATAATAATTTTTAATAAATATATACTCGAACATTTATGTAATAAGTCATTTTAATCGAAGCATATCATGCTGTGACACAGATTTATCACAGACAAGAACCTTCCTCCTCCCCCATATGTGACCTAATGTAAGGCGGCTCGTGACATCTCGTGACATATCGTAAGTCCGATGGGCGGTATGGCGCGACTGGCTGCGGCCTCCCCCGTCGGAAGGTCAGGCGGATCTGTAAGAAGGATTAGTCCCGATAGAGACATTAATCATTAAGCTTAGAGGAATACCCATTTTCCGTTCTCTTTAATAATCATCTTTAAGGTTAAACAATTATTTGTAGGGACGCGTATTTTGGCTCTGTAAGAATTTGTGGTTAATCCTTCATGCTTGGTCCAATTTTGTAATGAGGCGCAAATCGGTGGTCGGCATGTTAAGTCTGCCGAATCACGGGGCAAGACTCGGCGAATCCGATGATTCGTAAGAGTCGTATCAGAGGGTTGATCATGGCTATCCAGGAAGACTGCGCGCTGCGCGCAATGATTGTAGACCATAACCGCCTGTACCGGGCCGGTCTGAAGCTGACGCTGGAATCCGCGAATGTCAGGGTGGTTGCCGAAGGAGACGATCTCAAGGCTCTCATGGCCGGCTCGGATGAGGCCGGCGGCGACATCCTGCTGCTGAAGCTGCCGAGGGCGGCCGCCGTGGCGGAGGCGCTGGGAAACGCAAGACAGGCGTTTCCCGCCGCCAAGCTGGTGGTGATTGCGGATGCCAATCTGAATTCCGATGCGATGGTGACGGCGATTCAGGCGGGCGCGGACGGCGTCCTGCTGTCCGAGCTCTCTCCGGATGTGTTCCTGCAGTCGCTGCGTCTGGTCCGTCTGGGCGAGAAGGTCCTGCCTGCGCAGCTCGCCCGGATGCTCATCGGGGGCGACGCCCGTGTCTCGCATATGCCGAGCCAGATGCGTCAGCTGGGACTGTCGGCGCGGGAGATGGAAATCCTCCGGCTTCTGGTCGACGGCAGTTCGAACAAGGGCATTGCACGACGCCTCGACATCGCGGAGGCAACCGTGAAGGTGCATGTCAAGGCCGTGCTGCGGAAGATCCAGGTGACGAACAGGACTCAGGCCGCGGTCTGGGCGCTCAACCACGGGGTGGCCTGCGAGCAGGAGGCCTGAGCGAATGGCCAGCGTTGCATGTCGTAGCGCGGGCGCGGCGATGTCTGACGCCGCGCGCCATACACGCCGGCCGGGGATGTCGCTCCGGCCGGCAGTGCGCTGTGACTGCCTCCCCGCCGGGGTCTGGGACGTCGCCCGCGTGCCGGAACCGCGTCGCCGCCGCCCCGATATGTTCTCAGAATGGTCACAGCCGCCATCGGCGCGCGCGGCTAGTGTTTGCGCCGACCGCCGCTCTTTCCCGTCGGGCACTCAAACACCGCGAAGGCGCAGATGATCATCGTCGACACCGCACTGAATGACCTGGAAGCGAACGGAACGCCTGTCCGGGTGGGCCTGGTGGGGCCGGGCTTCATGGGATATGCCATCGCGCGGCAACTCATCCTTTATGCGAAGGGCATACGCCTTGCCGCCGTCTCCAGCCGGGATCCGGCAAGGGCGGCGAAGGCCTTCACCGATGCCGGCGTCGCGCACCCCCGGTTCGCCGACGACCTGGCCGGCTTTTCGGAGGCCGTACGTTGCGGCATTCCCGTGTTCACGAGCAACTGGCGCCTGCTGTGCGAGAGCGACGAGATCGATGTCGTGATCGATGTGACGGGCGCGGTGGAATTCGGCGCCCACCTCGCCCTGGCCGCCATCGAACACGGCAAGCATCTGATTCTGAGCAACGCGGAGCTCGACGGCACAGTGGGGGCCCTGCTGAAGCGCAGGGGCGAGGAGGCCGGGGCGATCGTCACGACCTGCGACGGCGATCAGCCGGGCGTCCAGATGAACCTGTACCGGTTCGTGCGCGGCATGGGCATCCGGCCGGTGCTCTGCGGCAACATCAAGGGGCTGCAGGATCGCTACCGCAACCCGACGACCCAGATTCCCTTTGCAAAAAAATGGGGCCAGAAGCCGGAAATGGTGTCCGCCTTCGCCGACGGCACGAAAATCTCCTTCGAGCAGGCACTGGTCGCCAACGCGACCGGCATGACCGTGGCACGGCGCGGGATGACGGGCGCCAGCTTTGAGCTCGGCACCCCGCTGGAGGAAGCGATCGCGTCACTGCCCCTCGAGCGTGCGGCAGAAGGCACGGGTTTCGTGGATTACATTGTCGGGGCGTCGCCGTTGCCGGCTGTGTTCGTCGTCGGCACGACCGACGACCCCGTCCAGCAGCACTATCTGCGGCTTTACAAGCTGGGGGACGGCCCCTTTTACCTCTACTACACGCCGTACCACCTGTGCCACTTCGAGATGCCCAACACGGTCGGGCGCGTCATGCTGTTCGGCGACACGGTGGGCGCACCGATTTCCGGGCTCATGGTCGAGGTGGTCACGGCGGCGAAGACCGATCTGCGGGCAGGCGTCACGCTGGACGGCATGGGGCAGTACATGACTTACG
Organism: Alphaproteobacteria bacterium; assembly: GCA_009377375.1. Taxonomy (GTDB): domain Bacteria; phylum Pseudomonadota; class Alphaproteobacteria; order MPNO01; family UBA2964; genus WHUE01. Next base: position 76,362 of record WHUE01000002.1, read on the forward strand.
GCACCTGCGAGAACGCCGACGTCGCGCGGCAGGAAAACCTGTTGCCGATCGGCGTCGCCGAAGGATGCCGTCTGACCCGCGACGTGAGGCGGGACGAAGCCCTCACCTATGACGATGTCGAACTTCCTCCGGGCCGCCTGATCGACAGGCTTCGCCGCGAGCAGGATGACCTGTTTTGCGACCGCGCGCCCGCGGCGGAACGGCGGGAGAGCCAGGCCGTCGTCTGACGCGACATCCGTTACCGGTCATCCCAGATGTAGCGCCCGCGCTCGTGCCAATGGAGCCGCGTGCGAACGTGCTTGACGGCGAGAAGCGGACGCAGCACGGCGCGTTCCAGCTCTCCCATCGCGGCGCGCGCCAGATCGCCTGCGCCGGGCAGGCGGCCGACCTGCCGCAGGGCGTTCACGTGAAAGTCGAAAAGCTGCCGCTCGCGCAGCAGGATCGCGCTGCGGATCAGGAACCGATAGTACCGACGCAGGAACCCCGCCTCGATCGCGGAGAGCTCGTCGGGCGCCAGGTAACGCGGGCCGAATTCGTGCAGCATGAGCAGGCTGTCCCGGAATTGCGTGCCCTTGCGGTCCGCCACGGTCGACGTCACCGAATCCTCATGCTCGCGGGAGAACATCAGCATCTCGTGGGCGAAGCCGAAATCCACGCGATCCAGCACGTCGAAGAACCCGGCTATGTCGGCGTGCAGGTAGCGATCGGGATAGAACGGCTTCGCGGGGTCGATCAGGTCGCGGCGGATCAGGCTGCCGGTCGGCGAAAACGCGAAGACTTCCTCCCGAAGAAACAGGCGCACGATCTCGCGGCCGCTGAAAACTTCCTGGTCCGGAGTCAGGCCGGCGCACTGGATCCGGCCCCCGCGCAGGCGCAGCGAGGCGACGATTCCGACCGTCGGGTTCTGCTGTGCGATCGTCACCATTCGCGTCAGGCTGTCGCCTATCAGGGCGTCGTCCGCCGGCAGAACCCAGACGAACCTGCTCTCGTCGGAGATAAATCCGAGGGCCCGGTTCCAGTTTGCAACGACCGGCAGGTGATCCGTGCATTCCACGAGGCGTATGCGGGGACAGCGTGCGGCGTAGCCGGCGATAATGGCGCGCGTATCGTCGGTGCTCGCATTGTCCACGAAAACATGTTCGAAGCATGGATACTGCTGCGCCATCACGCTTTCAATGCATTCAGCAAGATAGCGACCGCCGTTGTAGACCGGCGTTACAATACTCACAAAGGGTAGATTCTGATTATCCATGGAACAGATCCCGCTGCCTCCCTTTAGTCGCAATCTAGGAGGTAGTCGATTTTAAGCTCCGGGCCAACCGGAATCCACGTGGCCCCTGAATGCTCACAGCAGATCACAGTTCGGCCACGGGTCCTTTCCGGACACCGCGCAGACCCTGAACGCTCACAGCTATCACAGTATGGCCACGGGCGCCTGTCGGCAAAATCCGATATCTACCTCTGACGAAAGCGCAACCGAATGTAACACGCCATGTACGCACCGGGAGACGCATCACCAGATGGGAAGGGTCCGCACATGAAGGGAGTCGGCCGGCAGAAAAAGAATGTTTACGTGTTGATCAGAGGGCGAGCGCATCAAGGCGGAGCGGTGACATGAAAGTCGTGATCCTTGCGGGCGGCTATGGAACCCGCATCAGCGAAGAAACCACGGTGAAGCCGAAGCCGCTTGTTGAGATCGGCGGACGGCCTATTCTCTGGCACATCATGAAGATCTATTCGGCCTACGGCCTGACCGACTTCATCATATGCGGCGGATACAAGTGCTCGATGATCAAGTCCTATTTCCGGGATTATGCGCTGGACTCCTCGGATGTGGAGTTCGACTACGCCAACGGGACGATGAACTTCCTCCGGCGCGAGGTCGAGCCGTGGCGGATCACCGTGATCGACACCGGCGAACACACCATGACCGGCGGGCGGATAAAGCGGATCCTGGATCGCGTCGACGACGACACGTTCTGCCTGACCTACGGCGACGGAGTTTCCAACGTCGATATCCGCGACCTCATTCGCTATCACAAGGAGTCGGGGGCGCTGGCGACGCTGACGGCGGTGCAGCAGCCGGGCCGCTTCGGCGCCCTCGCGCTCGAACCGGACGACCGGCTCGTCCGCGCGTTCCGCGAGAAATCGAACGCCGACGGCGGCCTCATCAACGGCGGCTACTTCGTCGTCGACCGCGGGGTGGACGATTACATCGACGGAGACGACACCGTCTGGGAGCAGGAGCCGATGCAGTCGATGGCGCGCGACGGCATGCTCGCCGCGTACCGCCATCTGGGCTTCTGGCAGAACATGGACACGCTGCGCGACAAGATGGTTCTCGAGAACCTCTGGCAGGAGAGTCCCCCGTGGAAGATCTGGCAATAACGCACGCCCGCGCCCCCGGCGCCGGCCGGGAGTCCTGCCTGGGCGTCGCGAAGCCCCGGCCCCTCCCATTGTCTGAACGGATTGAGAGACTGTCATGGATGCTGTCATGAATGTCGCCGCAAGCCCTGCAACCGAAGCGCAGCCCGATACCGGCCCGGGGCGTCCGCCCTGCCGGCTCTGCGGCGCGGCGCTGCACCGGACATTCGTGGATCTGGGCGCCCAGCCGTCCGCCAACGCCTATCTGACCGCCAACCGGCTTTCGGGGATGGAGCCGACCTGGCCGCTGCACGCCTATGTCTGCGACGAGTGCCATCTGGTCCAGCTCGAGGCCCTGCACAACTCGGAGGAACTCTTCGCCGATTACGCCTATTTTTCCTCCTACGCGGATTCATGGCTCCGTCATGCGGAGATATACGCGGAACGGATGCTGGAGCGGTTCGCCCCGGACCGGCCGGAACTCGTGGTCGAGATCGCGAGCAACGACGGCTATCTCCTGCAGTATTTCGTGCGCGAGGGCATCCCCGTGCTGGGGATCGATCCCGCAGCGAACGTGGCCGCCGCGGCCGAGGCGCGCGGCATACCCACCCTGGTCCGCTTTTTCGGACGCAAGCTGGCGACGGAGCTGGCGACGGGCGGGCGGTTCGCGGATCTGATCGTCGCCAACAACGTGCTGGCGCATGTCCCCGACATCAACGATTTCGCCGCTGGGTTCGCGCCGATCCTGCGGCCGCAGGGAATGGTGACGGTGGAGTTTCCCCATCTGCTCAGGCTGATCCAGGGCAACCAGTTCGACACGATCTATCACGAGCATTTCTCCTATCTGTCGCTCGGCGTCGTGGAACGGCTGTTCGCAGCCCACGGGCTCGTCGTGTTCGATGTCGAGGAGCTGTCCACCCACGGCGGCTCGCTGAGAGTGTTCGCGGCGCGGCGCGATTCGGACCACGTCGTGTCGGAACGGGTCGCCGCCGTGCACGCGGACGAGGCCGCGGCGGGCATGGACGGGCCGGAGGTCTACGACGCCTTCGCGGCGCGCGCGGCCCGCCTCAAGCGCGACCTGGTGCGGACCCTGATGGACCTGCGGGACGCCGGCAAGACGGTCGCCGCCTACGGCGCCCCGGCCAAGGGCAACACGCTCCTGAACTACTGCGGCATCGGCACCGACCTGGTGAAATTCACCGTCGACCGCAGCCCGCACAAGCAGGGGCGCTGGCTGCCCGGCAGCCGCATCCCGGTCTTCGAGCCTGAGCGGCTGCGCCAGGAGCGGCCGGACTACGTCCTGATCCTGCCCTGGAACCTGAAGTCGGAGATCATGATGGGCTGCGGTTTCATCCGCGAATGGGGCGGCAAGTTCATCGTGCCGATCCCCGCGGTCACGATCGTCCCATGATCTTCCAGGCGACGGAGATCGACGGCGCGTTCATCGTCGGCCTGGAGCGTCACGAGGACGAGCGCGGCTTCTTCGCCCGGACCTATTGCGCCGAGGAGTTCGGACAGCGGGGCCTGAACACGCGCTGGCCCCAGTGCAACCTGTCGCATTCCGACCGCACGGGCACGCTGCGCGGCATTCATTATCAGGCGCCCCCGGAGCCGGACGCCAAGCTGGTCCGGGTGACCCGGGGACGGATCTTCGGCGTGGTGGTGGAGCTTCGGCCGGATCGTCCGGCCTTCGGGCGTTCCCTGTGCCGCACGATGTCCGAGCACGACGGCGCGATGTTCTACATCCCTGCCGGCTGCGGCTTCGGCTTTCAGACCCTGGCGGACGGAACCGAGCTGTTCTACCAGATGTCCGTCTCCTACCGCCCCGAGCTCGCGCGCGGCGTCCGGTGGGACGATCCGGATCTCGGGATAGAATGGCCGCTCGCGCCGAGCTGCGTGTCGGCCCGGGACGCCGCGTTTCCGCGGCTGCGCGACATCGCGCCGGCGCCCGTCTGAACCCGTCCCGCGCCGGCGGCGTCAGCGCGCCGCGGCCATCGTCTTGATCGTGCTCAGCGCGAAACGCTGAAGCGTCGGGCTCAGAATCCGGATCGCGATCCAGTAGACCAGCATCCCGACGGCGACGTCGAGCGAGAGCGCCGCCAACGCGCCGACCTTGCCGGAAAGCCACCGATCCGCGCCGAACACTGCTGCCCCCATGATCAGGCTGGCCGCCGCCGGCACATAGACGGGCTGCAGTAGCCAGGCGGCTCCGACGCCGAGCAGGCGGCGCAGAAGGAGCACGTGGACGGGCATCCAGGCAAAGGCCTTGCACACCCAGAACGCCGCCACCCAGACCACCGGCTCATGACGGAGCGCCAGGATGCCGGCGATCGTCAGCACGAGGTCCACGGCCATGAGGTACAGCACCCAGTCCGCGCGGCCCTTCGCGCGGTAGCACGCCGTGAAGAACATGGCGAAGAAGACCGGGATGAAGTGCAGCGCGAGCCAGGCGAGGATCGGGACGCTCGCGGCCCACTTTGCGCCGTAAAACGCGACGATCAGGTGAGGCGCCACCAGGGCGAGGCCGATGCCGAGGGGGAGGCCGACCAGGCAGCTGAGCTGCGTGGCCTGCAGAAAGCTCGACCGCAGCGCCTCGCTGTTGTCCTGCAGGCGGGAGAACATGCTGAACCCGACCTGGTAGAGCGCGCTCGCGATCAGGGACCGCAGAAGCTGCATGGTCCGCCAGGCGATGTTGAAATAGCCGAGCACGACCGGCCCGTACAGAATGCCGAGCATCAGGTTGACCGCCTGCTCGGCGATGCCGGAGATCAGCTGGCCGGCCGAGACATGCAGGCCGAACCCGGCCATCGAACGAAAGCACGACGTCGAGAAGCGAAGGCGCGGCATCCACCGGTACACCAGCGCCAGCGCGGCGTTCGTCGTCACCGCCGCGGCCAGCTGCTGTCCCACGAGGCTCCATGCGCCGCCGCCCAGAGCCGCCATCGTCAGCCCCACGACGGCGCCCGCCGTGCGGCCGACCAATGTCGCTCCCGCGACGTCGCGGAACCGGAGGTCGCGCCGAAGCATCGCCGTCTGCACGCTGCCCATCGCATTCAACGGCAGGATCAGGGCAAGCCAGTGCAGAATATCGGTGACCGCCGGCTCGCCTGTGATTCGGGCGATCGTGCCCGCGCCCGATGCCGTGGCGGCGGCCAGGAGAAGGGCGATGGCCAGCGTGCTCCAGAACGCGGTGTGGACATGATCGGGGCCGATCTCCCGCGCTTGCACCAAGGCGTCGGGAAAGCCATGGCCGATGACCAGGTTGAGCATCAGCACGACGGCGCCGGCCATGGCGACGATGCCGAAATCGACCGGCTCCAGGAGCCGGGCCATTCCGAGAAACGCGATCAGCGAGATGACGGCCGCGCCGGTACTCTCCGAAAGCGCCCAGAAGACGCTCCCCAGGCTGCGGTGTTTCAGACTTTCAGCCATCCCTGGCCGGACCCTTGTGGACGCCGGGCGTCATGGCCGGCCGCTGCCTATTCATAACCTGAACTGCCTCAAAAAAGAGTAATGAATTTAGGCATTTAATACCTATGCCCGGGTCACAACGTAGTCACATAGGATCACAACGTAGTCACATGGAAGTTTCTGTGAAACCGGTACCATGTCTCCATATCTACCGCGTCCAGTATACGGTGGAGCAGAGATGGGTATCGACGGACAGAAAGCTATTGCGGAATTCCGGATTACGCACGCGGAAATGGATGTCTTCCGCGCGCTGAGCGGAGACACCAATCCGATTCATGATGAATCCGACTATCCGCGCCGGCACGGGTTCGACGGCGCGGTGGTCTACGGCGGACTCCTGGTCGCGCAGATTTCGCGCTTCCTGGGCACCCGGCTGCCCGGGCCCGGCTGCGTCGAGCGGTCGATCACGCTGCGATACCGCGCCCCGCTCTATGTCGGTGAGCCGGCGCGTCTGATTGTCGAGGTTGTTCACGCGAACGAGGGGCTCGGGCTGGTCGACATGAAGCTCCGGATCGAATCCGGTTCACGCCGCATCGCGGAAGGCGAGGCGGCCGCGATGCTGGCCCGCGAGCGCGTCCTTGTGGAGGCATGACCGGAACGGTCGCGTCTTCTCCGTAATCTGAATCGAATGAGGCCCTGCGAAATGAGTGGCTCGCATTCCCCCTGCTCCCTCCACTGGCTGCCCCCGGCGGATCGCTTCGCGGCGCGGGTGGCGGAACTCCGCGACCGGACGGATGACGATCCGGAGCAGCGCTTCGCCGCGCTGCGCGCGGTCGCTGACCACCGGCTCGACTTTCTTGAAACCCGGCGCCTCGACCGCTTGCTCGAGGAGACGGCGGACACGGTGCCCGCCGACGTTCCGCGTCTCCGGTTGTCGCTGCTGGGCAGCGCGACGCTCGACCACCTGGTTCCGGCAATCCGCGTAGCGGCACTCCGGCGGGGCCTGGTCGTCGATGTCGATGTCACGCCCTTCGGGCAGTGGCGCCAGCAGATACTGGACCCGGAATCCGCCCTCTACGCGTTCGAGCCCGGCTGCGTCCTCCTCGCGCCCGACCTGTCGGCCCTCCTGTCCGAGCTGCCGCTGGACGCCACGGCCGCAGAGGCCGCGCTGGCGGTGGACGAGGCCGTCGACGATCTGGCGCAGCTCTGGCGCATGGTCCGGGACCGGACCGGCGCCGCCATCCTGCAGGAGACGCCGTGGCTCGACGCACCGCCCCTTTACGGACATTTCGAACGGCACGTGCCGGGCTCGCCGGGCGCGGTCGCCCGCCGGCTGGACCGCGCACTGGACGAGGCGGCCGCCAAGGAAGGCGTGCTGCTGCTCGACCTGCGCAGCGCCGTCTACGGGATCGGCGCGCACCACGTTTCCGACAGCGCGTTGTGGCATCACGCGAAACAGGCGGTGTCTCCCCTCGCGGCGCCCTGGGTCGGCGATCACATCGCGCGAATCCTCGCCGCCATTCGCGGGCTGTCGAAGAAGGTCCTGGTGCTCGATCTCGACAACACGCTGTGGGGCGGCGTGATCGGGGACGACGGCCTGGACGGCATCGTCGTCGGTCAGGGCTCCGCCGCAGGCGAAGCCTTCGCCGCCTTTCAGCGCTACCTGAAGCGGCTCGGCGGGCGCGGCGTGGTGCTCGCGGTCAGCTCCAAGAACGACCGGGCGGTCGCGCGCGCGGCGTTCACCGACCATCCCGAGATGGTGCTGCGGATCGACGACTTCGCATCCTTCGAGGCGGACTGGAACGACAAGCCGGCCGCGCTGCGGCGGATAGCGGAGGAGCTTTCGCTCGGCCTGGACTCGTTCGTCTTCGTGGACGACAACCCGGCGGAGCGGGCGCTCATGCGGCAGATCCTGCCGCAGGTCGCCGTCCCCGAGCTGCCGGAAGCGCCGGAGCTTTATGTCCGGTGCCTCGCCGATGCGGGGTATTTCGAGGCGGTCTCCTTCACCGCGGAAGACACCAGGCGGAACGCACAGTACGTGGCGAACCGGGAGCGGCGCGAGCTGGAGTCCTCGACGCAGGACATCGAGAGCTTCCTGCGCGACCTCCGGATGACGCTGCAGGTCTCTCCCTTCCGTTCCGCGGACGTGCCCCGGATCACGCAGCTCATCAACAAGACCAACCAGTTCAACATGACGACGCGGCGCTATACCGAGGCCGAGGTGCGGGGCTTCATGCAGGATCCGAAGGTGCTCACCTTCGCCGCTCGCCTCAGCGATCGCTTCGGCGACAACGGGCTGACGAGCGTCGTCATCTGCAGGCCATCCGACGACGGCCGCACGGAAGCGGGGCTGGAAATCGACACCTGGCTGATGAGCTGCCGCATTCTCGGCCGCCGCATCGAGCAGGCCATGCTGGCGGTGGTGGCGGAGAAGGCGTCGGAAGCGGGGGCGGACGTGCTGCTTGGCCGCTACCGTCCCACCAAGAAGAACGGCCTGGTGAAGGAGCTCTACCGGAACCTGGGCTTCGAGCTCCGCGAGATCAACAACCGGACCGGCGAGTCGACCTGGGCGTTTCCCCTCTCGATGCCGGCCCGTCCCGCCACGGATCATCTCCAACTGCAATACGAGTGAGGATTCCCATGGACGTTCCAGACATCCAGGCCAGTCTCGCAGAGATCATACGCGATGTTCTCGACGACCCCGACTTCGAGGTCACGCCGGAAACGTCCGCGGCCGATCATTCCGACTGGGATTCCTTCAGCCACATTTCGATCATCGTCGCGGCCGAGATGCGGTTCGGCATCAAGTTCCAGACCGCCGAGATCGAGAGCGCCTGCAATGTCGGAGACTTCGCCGCCCTGATTGCCCGGAAGTGCCAGGCGGCCTGAGCCGGTAAAGGCGGGCCCGCAAGATGCTCTTCAACGCCCCGGAGTTTCTCGTCGGTTTCCTTCCCGTCACGCTGATCGGCTTCTTCGCCATCGGCGCGTTCGGACGACCTTATCTCGCCATCCTCTGGCTGGTTGCCGCGTCGCTGTTCTTCTACGGCTGGTGGCGGCCCGAATTCGTGCTTCTGATCCTCGGCTCCGCGAGCTTCAACTACCTGGTCGGGCTCCGGCTCGGCCGGACGCCGAGCAGGAGCCTGCTGACCTTCGGCATCGCCGGCAATCTCGTCCTGTTGGGCTGGTTCAAGTATTCCGGCTTTCTGGCGGAGCTGATGAACGACCTTTCGGGCGCCGGTCTGCCGATCCCGTCGGTGGTGCTGCCGCTGGGAATTTCCTTCTATACCTTCCAGCAGATCGCCTACCTCGTGGACGCCCATTCCGGCGACGCCCACGAAAAGAGCTTCGCCCATTACGCGCTGTTCGTGACGTTCTTTCCGCAGCTGATCGCGGGTCCCATCGTGCACCACCGCGAGATGCTGTCGCAGTTCCATCTGCCGGAAACGTACCGGCCGAAGCTGTCCAACCTGATCCTCGGCCTCGCTACGTTCTCGATCGGGCTGTTCAAGAAGGTGTTTATCGCCGATCCGCTCGGGGGGCAGGCGCAGCTGGCCTTCGGGCCGGCGGCGGAGGGCATCGTGCCGATGTTCGCCGATGCCTGGTTCGGCACGCTGGCCTACACGCTGCAACTCTACTTCGATTTCTCCGGTTACTCGGACATGGCCGTCGGGCTTGGCCTCATGTTCGGCATCCGGCTTCCCCTCAACTTCGCCTCGTCCTTCAAGTCGGGCAGCATCATCGAGTTCTGGTCGCGCTGGCACATGACGCTGACGCGGTTCCTGACCGCCTACATCTACAATCCTGTCGTCGTGGCGATCACGCGGCGCCGTGTGGCCGCCGGCAAGCCGGTCCTGCGCCAGAAGCGTCCGGAGGCGGTGCCGTTCGCGGTCCAGCTCGCGTTCCCGACGCTGCTCACCATGGGCCTCGCCGGGATCTGGCACGGCGCGGGCTGGCAGTTCCTCGTCTTCGGGCTGTTTCACGGCATGCTGCTGGTCATCAACCATGGCTGGCGCGCACTCCGTCGCGTTTACGGCGTCGACCGGAAATTCGGGCGCCCGGGGCAGATCGCGGCCGTGCTCGTGACGTTCCTGTCGGTGACCGTCAGCTTCGTCTTCTTCCGCTCGGACAGCCTCGAACACGCGCTGCTGATCGTGCAGGCCATGGCAGGGTTCGGCGGAGAGTTCCGGGGCATCCCCTCCGCGACCGGACCAGATCTCGCGGCCATGGGCGGATCCGAGATGCTGCTCTGGCGCTTTACCACCTTGCCGGGGATTCTCGTGATCGCCGGCCTGGCCATCGTGTGGACGCTGCCCAACACCGCCCAGATCATCGAACGCATCGCCGCCGGGGCGGAGCGGCCGACGGAGGCCGCCCGGCGCGTGATCCGCTGGCCGCTGCTGCGCTGGGACATGCCGGTCCGGCTTCCGTTCGAGAATCGCTTTCTGCAGGGGTCTTGCGTCGGCGCCCTGCTCGCCCTGGCCCTGCTCCGGGTTCTTTCCGCTGCGCCCACCGAGTTCCTTTACTTTACCTTCTAGGTGCGTGTGATGAAGAAGTTCGGCTACGGCATTCTCGCGGGGCTCCTCGCCGTTCCTCTCTGCATCGTCGCGGCGTTCGCCGGCCTTGCGGTCTTCGCGCCGGCCAGCATGCCGGCGCCGGCAATCTCGAGCCTTGTTCATCTGGACGAGAAGTTCCGGTTTCTGCGCGAGCACCCGGAATTCGACCCGAGGATACTCGCCGTGGGATCGTCCATCACATGGCGCCAGCTGGCCGGCAAGGCCCTCGAGGCGGAGGCCGGCGGCCCGCACGGCTTCCTGAACGGCGGCACCGGCTATCTCCGGGTTCACCAGACGCATGCCTTGACGCGGTTCTACCTTTCGCGCTTCCGGAACGTCCGTGTCGTCCTCGTCATGATCGGCCCGCCAGATTTCCGGGGCTGCACCGAGGACCCGGCGGAACTCTTCGTGCAGAAGGACGCGGCGCGTTATGCGTTCGAAGGCTGGCCGGCGCTGTATTTCTACCTGCGCTACTTCACGCCCCGGCGCTACCTGGAGACAACGATGAAGCTGGCCGGCCGGCAGGCGCCGCTCGGCGGCGATCTCTATCTCGATCCCTACGGCTCGGGTCCCGTTCAGTTGCCGGACGGCGTGAAAACCGGGCTCCGCTACGGCAAGCTCGACAAGGATCCTGCCTGTGTCGACGCGCTGGTCGGGCTGGCGCAGGATTTGAAGGACCGGGGTATCCACCTGATGCTCGTCTTTCCCCCGGTCCACCCGGAATACCGGGCGCGTTTCCCCGACGAAATGCGCTGGCTCGAGAATGCGGCTGCGCGCATGGAGCGTGAGCGGCAAAAGAACCCCCGCCATCTCACGGTTCTCCGAATGTACGGCGACAATTCGTTCGCGGCGCGGGATTACTTCGATGCCTTTCACCTGCAATGGCCGGCGGTGAAAATTCTGTCGACACGCATCGCCCAGGCGATGGCGGTCAGGCCGTTCGTTCCGCCGGAGGAAGGACTCTACTCGCAGAGGAAAGGCAGCAGCTGAGGGCAAATCTGCCTCGCCCTGTCGCGGCCTTCCTGCGCCGGGCGGCCGCTTTTCTGCCCTTGCGCAAATTTAGCCCCGCCGGGCTGTTTTTCGGGGGCCGGTTCGCATTAGACTGCGCGCGCCGCATCGGGCAGACCGGTACGAAGGAAAGACCGCGGGTGATCGACAAGCAGGTGCATGATTTCGACGCCGCCCTGGCGGGGGTCGGCGACGGGGCGACAATGATGGTCAGCGGGTTCGGCGCCGCCGGCGCGCCGCAGGACCTGATGGAGGCGATTCTCGACCGCGGCTGGCGCGACCTGGTGGTGATCTCCAACAACGCGGGCGAGGGCGAGCGCGGGCTGGCGCAGCTGATCCGGGCGGGACGGGTGCGCAAGGTGGTGTGCTCGTTCCCCACCTCGTCCAATGCCGAATATGTCCGCGACGCCTGGGCGCGCGGCGCGCTGGAGCTGGAGATCGTGCCCCAGGGCACGCTGTCCGAGCGCATCCGCGCGGCCGGGGCGGGGATCGGCGGGTTCTACACCCGCACCTCCGTCGGCACGCCGCTGGCGGAGGGCAAGGAGCAGCGGTGCTTCGACGGCGTGGATTACGTGCTGGAACCGCCCCTTCGCGCCGGTTTCGCTTTCGTCAGGGCGCGGCTCGCCGACCGCTGGGGGAACCTCACCTACAACAAGTCGGCGCGCAATTTCGGCCCGTCGATGGCGATGGCGGCCGACGTGACCGTGGTGCAGGTGGACCGCGTCGTCGGGCTGGGCGAGATCGACCCCGAGCAGGTGGTCACGCCCGGCATTTTCGTCGATCGCGTGATCGAGGTGGCGGCGACATGACCGCGGCCAAGCTGACCCGCGCGCAGGTCGCCTGGCGGATCGCGCAGGACATCCCCGACGGCGCCGTCGTCAATCTGGGCATAGGCGCGCCGGTGATGGTGGCCGACTACCTGCCCGCCGACCGCGAGATCGTGATCCACAGCGAGAACGGCATCCTCGGCATGGGCCCGACCCCGCCGGCGGGCGAGGAGGACCCGGACCTGATCAATGCCGGCAAGCAGCCTGTGACGCTTCTGGCCGGCGGCAGCTATTTCAACCACACCGATTCCTTCGCGATGATCCGCGGCGGGCATCTCGACTGCTGTGTGCTGGGCGCGTTCCAGGTGGCGCAGAACGGCGATCTCGCCAACTGGTCGACCGGCGACAACGCGCGTCCGCCCGGCGTCGGCGGGGCGATGGATCTGGCTGTGGGGGCGAAGCGGGTGCTGGTGATGACCGACCACTGCACCCGCGACGGTTCGCCGAAGCTGCTGGAGGTCTGCACCTATCCGCTGACCGGGCGCGGCGTGGTCGACCGGGTCTATACCGACCTTGCCGTGATCGATATCGCGGACGGTCGCTTCGTCGTGCGCGAGATGGTCGCGGGGCTGGATGCGGACGGGCTGGAGGCGCTGACCGGCGCGCCGCTGGATTTCGCCGACGGCTGCGGCGTGCTTTCCGCCGCCATCGGCTGATCCGCTCCGACGCCGCCCGTCCCCGTGCTATGCTGGCGCCGGACGAGAACCGGCGGTCCGACCATGTCTGAACGGCATCCCTTCGCGGTCTTCATCCGCACCATCGGCACGGGGCCCGGCCGCGCGCGGCCGCTGACGGAGGACGAGGCGCGCCGCGCCGCGTCCATGATGCTCGACGGCTCGGCCGAGGAGGCCCAGTGCGCGGCGCTTCTGATGCTGCTGCGCTACCGCAAGGAAACGCCGGAGGAACTGGCCGGCTTCGTCCGCGCGGTGCGCGACGGCATCGCTCTGCCCGATCCGGCGCCCGCGGTCGATCTCGACTGGCCGTCCTATGCCTTCTCGCGCAACCGCGGCGCGCCGCTGTTCCTGCTTTCGGCGCTGCTGCTCGCGGGCGCGGGCGTGAAGGTGCTGATGCACGGGCTCGACGCGGCGGCGCCCTATGCCGGGCCAACGGCGTCGGCGCTGGCCGAGCTCGGCATTCCCGCCGCGCCCGGACCGGAGGAGGCCGCGCGGCGGCTCGCCGCTTCCGGCTTCGCCTTCCTGCCGCTGTCGGCGTTCCAGCCGGGGCTGCAGCGGCTTCTGAACCTGCGCGCGCTGATGGGGCTGCGCTCGCCCGCCAACACCGTGGCGCGGCTGATGAACCCCTTCGCGTCGGCGGCGACCGTCGGCGGCGTGTTCCACCCGGCCTACCGCGATCTGCAGCAGAGGACGGCGGGGCTCCTCGGCGACACTCGAATCGGCGTGTTCAAGGGCGGCGGCGGCGAGGCGGAGCGCAACCCTGCCAAGGAGTGCGAGCTGTTCGTGGTGGAAGGCGGCGACGCCGCGACCGAGATCTGGCCGGCCCTGCTCGGCGGGCCCGCGCGCCGCGCGATGGATGCGCCCGCGCCGCCGTCCCTGGCGGCGCTGTGGCGCGGCGACTGGACCGACGATCACGCGGTCGCCACGGTGACGGGCACGGCGGCGATCGCGCTGCGGCTCGCCGGCCGGGCCGACGGGGCGGAGGCCGCGGACAGGGCGGCGCACGATCTGTGGGAGGCGCGCGACCGGGCGCGCCTTCCCGCATCCTCCGGACTGCCGCCGCACCCCGCGCGCGCCCGCGCCTGATCCCGCCGCGGCGGGACGGATTCGCCGCTTCCGCGCGCGGCCGTCGCGGCGCCGATCTTCCCCGCCATCGGAAAATTCACATTCTCGCCGGTTGTTTTCTGTGCCATCCTTTTTGCATGTCGAAGAAATAACGGCGGCAATAACCGCGCTGTCTCGACTTTGTTCTGGGAGGAACGCACACAGCCCGATCCGACTCTGCGTTTCCGCACGACGTACCGGCTACTGGGAGGAGCTTGTCATGTCTCGAAGCAGAATTCGTGGGTCCCTGGCCCGCCTTGCCGTCTCAACCATGGCGATTGTCGCGCTCGGCGCGGGCGCCGCGCAGGCGCAGGACGTCGCCATCGACAATGACGATATCGGCGGCGTGGTCACCGGACCCTCGGGCCCTGAGGCCGGCGTCTGGGTCATCGCCGAGAGCGAGGATTTCGAGACCCGCTTCATCAAGGCGGTCGTGACCGACGACCGGGGGCGCTACGTCCTGCCCGACCTGCCCAGCGCCAACTATCAGATATGGGTGCGCGGCTACGGGCTGGTGGACTCGCCCAAGCGGCGCAGCGGGCCTGGCCGCATCGTCAATCTGACCGCCGTGCCCGCGCCGGACGAGGCGACGGCGGCGCAGTACTACCCGGCGATCTACTGGTACTCCATGATGAAGGTTCCGCCGAAGGAAGCCTTCGGCGGCGAGGGCGACATTCCCCAGGGCATCGCCCAGCACGACTGGCTCGCCAACCTGAAGAACCGCAGCTGCGTCGGCTGCCATCAGCTCGGGAATCTTCGCACGCGAACGATCCCGCACCAGTTCGGGACAGGCGAGGACGGCTGGATGCGGCGGACGCAGTCCGGCCAGGCCGGCGAGTCGATGACCGGCGTGCTGGCGGGCAAGCTGGGGGGCGTTCCCTACAAGTACCTGGCCGACTGGACCGACCGCGTCGCCAAGGGAGAGCTGCCGCACACGAAGCCGGAGCGGCCCCAGGGGGTGGAGCGGAACGTCGTGGTCACGGTGCGCGACTGGCTGACGCCGAAGCACTACCTGCACGACCTGATATCGACGGACAAGCGCAACCCGACCGTCAATGCCAACGGGCTGCTCTATGGCTCGCCCGAATTCAGCACCGACCACCTGCCCATCCTCGACCCCGTGAAGAACAGGGCGTGGAGCTTCGAGGCTCCGACCATGCCGGGCACCGACTATGCCC
This sequence comes from Alphaproteobacteria bacterium, assembly GCA_009377375.1. GTDB lineage: Bacteria > Pseudomonadota > Alphaproteobacteria > MPNO01 > UBA2964 > WHUE01. The sequence continues at coordinate 91,481 of WHUE01000002.1, forward strand.
GCGCCGGCCATGCGAAGGCGGAACCGGTGGCGCCGTCGGCCTACTGGGGCGACGAGGCGATCTGGAACAGCAGGACCAGCAATCACAACCCGATGCTCGACGAGGCCGGCCGCGTCTGGTACGCGGCCCGGGTGCGCAACGACGCCAATCCGGATTTCTGCAAGAAGGGCTCGGACCACCCGTCGGCGAAGCTGACCTCGCTTGAGAAGAGCGACCGGCACCTCGCCGTGTACGACCCGAAGACCAGGGACTACAAGTTCGTCAACACCTGCTTCTCCACGCATCACCTGCAATTCGACAGGAACGGCATGCTGTGGACCAGCGGCGGGCGGTCCGTGATGGGCTGGCTCGACACGAAGAAGTTTCTCGAGACGGGGGACGCCGCCGCCTCGCAGTACTGGAGCGCGATGGTGCTGGACACCAACGGCAACGGCAAGCGCGATGAGGGCTACGTCGGACCCAAGGACAAGGTCGACCCGTCGAAGGACAAGCGGGTTATGGCGGGCTTCTATGCGGTGATGCCGAATCCTGCGGACGGCTCGGTCTGGGGCACCGCCGGCGTGTTCGGAGGCAGGGGCATGATCGTGCGCGTCGTGCCCGGCGACAATCCGCCGGCGACGACGCTGACGGAGATATTCAAGGTGCCTGCCCCCTATTTCGGGGTGCGCGGCGGCGACATCGACAAGAACGGCGTCGTCTGGGTCTCGCTCGGCAGCGGCCACATGGGCAGCTTCGACCGGCGCAAGTGCAAGGGGCCGCTCAACGGCCCCAAGGCCACCGGCGATCACTGCCCCGAAGGCTGGTCGTTCCACAAGTACCCCGGTCCGGGCTTCGAAGGGATCGGGGACAACAGCGCGGAGTCCAGCTACTACAGCTGGGTCGACCAGCACAACACGGCGGGGCTCGGCGAGGACGTGCCGATGTCGACTGGCAACCTCAATGACGGGCTGATCGCGCTGAAGGACGGCAGGATGGTCACGCTGCGCGTGCCGTACCCGATGGGCTTCTACGCCAAGGGGTTCGACGGGCGCATCGACGACCCGAACGCCGGCTGGAAGGGCCGTGGGCTGTGGACCACCAGCGGCGACCGCACCCCGTGGCTGATGGAAGGCGGCAAGGGCTCCAAGCCCCTCGTCGTCCATTTCCAGGTCCGGCCCGACCCGCTGGCCAAGTAGCCGCCGCGCCGCCGCGAACGACGAAGGGCCTGCCCTTGGGGGCGGGCCCTTTTCCGTTGCCGTCCCTGTCCCCGGGGGACGTTACAATGTTCCACGTGGAACATTCTTGATGTGTAGCGTGAAGACCGGCCGGATAAGGTCGCGACACGCCGTCAGCCGAACCAGGCCATCGCCACGAGCCCGGCCATGAGCGCCAGCAGCCCCCAGGACGCCGGATCGCGCGCGGCGAAGACGATGGGGTCGTCCGTCATCCGGCCGCGCCGCGATGCCAGCCACATGCGGGCGATCCAGTACAGCATCACCGGGCAGACCCCCCACAGCAGGGCGGGCCGCGCGTAGATGTTGCCGACGACGGCGCTGTTGATATAGAGGGCGAGCGTGATCACCGACGCCATCCCCGCGGACGTGCCGAACGACATCAGCAGCCCCTCGTCGTCCGCCTGGTAGCCGCGCCCGTCCACCGACAGCCGGCCGGCATCCGCCATCTCCGTCACCTCCGCATGGCGTTTCAGGCAGGCGAGGCTGGTGAACAGGAACATCGAGAACGCCAGCAGCCAGAGCGTCATCGGGTTCCCCGTAGCCGCGCCGCCGGCGATCACGCGGACGGTATAGAGCCCGGCCAGCACCACCACGTCGAACAGCGCGATGCGCTTGAACCAGAACGAGTAGCCCAGCGTGGCCGCGACATAGACCGCCAGCCAGGCGGCGAATTCGGCGGCGACGAACGGCGCCGCGCCGAGTCCCACCGCCACCAGCGCGACCGCCGCGGCCCGGCCCGCACCCGCCGGCAGTCGCCCGGCGGCGAAGGGACGTTCGCGCTTTCGCGGGTGTGCCCGGTCGGCCTCCAGGTCGCGCAGGTCGTTGATCAGGTAGGCGGCGGAGGCGCACAGCCCGAAACAGGCGAAGGCGGCGACGCCGGCGATCGCCGCGTCGGCCGAGACGTCATGCGCCGCCACCATGGGCACGAAGACCAGCAGGTTCTTGACCCACTGGTAAAGCCGCATCGCGCGCAGAAATTCTGTGGCTGTGCTCATCGACCCCGGCGGCGCAGGCGGGACGGCCCCAGCGTCCCCTGACAACGCAACGATAGCCGGAAAAGCGGGGAATCGGTATGGGAAGGTCCGTGGGGTCAGGCGTGCTGCCGCGCCCGCCGCCGCGCGGCGGCCCGGCGCACGGGCCAGCCGGCCGCGTCCCACAGCGCCCAGCCCACCACGATCCCGGCGACCGTGAAGACGATGCTCGGCGTATCGACGGGGATGGACGGGGTGAAATGCTCCATCGCCGCGTCGGCGATGGCGGGATCGAGATGGGTGGCGAGCTGCCACGGGCGGGCGAACGGGCCCGCCTGGCCGATCGCGTCCCGCGCGGCTTCGAGCTCGGCCAGACGGTGGCTGAAGGAATCGACCAGCTGCTGCCGCGTCGCATCGTCCTTGATGGCTTCGCCGATGGACCCCGACCTGATCCCGGCCAGGGTATGGCGGGTCTCGTCGATATGCCCGCCGAGGCGCTGCAGATAGGCCTGGATATAGGCCATCGTCTGCGACGCGCCCGCGCCCGCCGTGCCGGCCACCGCGGCGCCCATCAGCGCGCCGAACTTGCGAAACAGCCATCTCATGACAGCCTATATGGGGACGACGCCGAACCGGGCCAATCGGCTCGGCTTGCGCGATGCCCCGCCCGCCGATAGCGTGCGCGCATCGCGGGCGGGAGAAACAGGGAGAAGACCATGCACTGGGGCGATCGGCGGGCGCGGTTCCGCGCCATTCTCGAAGGCGGCAGATGCGTGCATCCGGGGTCCGTGTTCGATCCCGTCTCGGCCCGCATTGCCGAGGAGGTCGGGTTCGAGGCGATGATGTTCGCGGGCTCCGTCGGCTCGCACGCGGTGCTCGGCGCGCCCGACCTGATCGTGCTCACCCTCACCGAATTCGCCGACCAGGCCTACCGCATCAACCGCGCCGGCAGCCTGCCGCTGCTGGTGGATGCCGACCACGGCTACGGCAACGCGCTCAACGTCAAGCGCACGGTGGAGGAGCTGGAGACCGCGGGCGTCGCCGCGCTGACCATCGAGGACACCGACCTGCCGGAGCCGTTCGGCGCGGGCGGCAAGGCGCGGCTGATCCCGATAGAGGAAGGCGTCGGCAAGATGAAGGCGGCGCTGGCCGGGCGGCAGGATCCGGCGCTCTGCGTCTGCGGCCGCACCAGCGCGCCGTCGATCGCCGGCATGGACGAGGCGGTGAAGCGGGCGAAGGCATACGAGGCGGCCGGGGTGGATGCGATGTTCCTGTCCGGCGTCAAGACGCTGGACGAACTGGACGCCGTGGCGGGCGCGGTGGAGATTCCGCTGATCCTCGGCGGGGGCGCGCCGGGGCTCGGCAGCCTCGACGACCTCTCAGCCCGCAACGTGCGCGTCTGCCTTCAGGGGCACCATCCGTTCATGGCCTCGGTGCAGGCGACCTATGACACGCTCAAGGCGCTGCGCGACGGGGTGAAGCCCGCCGACCTGCCGCGCGTGGCCTCCGGCGACACCATGAAGCGGCTGCTGCGCGACGGCGACTACCGAAGCTGGATGAAGGACTTTCTCGGCGGGTGACGGGGCTGCGAATCCGCGTGCGCGGCGGCGGGTTCGGGAGGATAATCCGGTTTCGTCCCAACTTTCGGGGAGTGCGGACCATGGGCATCATGCGGAATGCCACCACGGCGGCTTCGTGCATCTGCGTTGCGCTTTTCGTTTCCGGTGCGGCGCGCGCCGCCGATATCACCGTCACCATGAACGCCATCGACGGCGACGGCGTCGGCAAGAAGCTCGGCACGGTGCGCGCCTTCGATACGCCGAAGGGGCTGCGGCTGGCGCCGCGGCTCAAGGGGCTGGCGGCCGGCCCGCACGGGTTCCACGTGCATGAGAAGAAAAGCTGCAAGCCGGGCATGAGCGACGGAAAGAAGGCCGCCGGTCTCGGCGCCGGCGGTCATTACGATCCGGCCGGCGCGGGCAAGCACGGCGGACCCGACGGACAGGGCCATCTCGGCGATCTGCCGGTGCTGGTGGCGAAGGCGGACGGCTCGACCGGCGGCTCGCTGCTGGCGCCCCGGCTCAAGGTCTCCGATCTCAGGGGCCGGGCGCTGATGATCCATGCCGGCGGCGACAACTTCTCCGACCAGCCCGCTCCCCTCGGCGGCGGCGGCGGCCGGATCGCCTGCGGCGTGATGTAACGGCTCACCGCCCGTTATAGTCGTCCCGGTCGCCCCACCAGCGGCGGCTCTGGCGCTCGCCGGCATCGCAGGGCGGCGCCGTACGCGGTTCCGCAGTGCCGGGTCCGGCGGCGAGGCGCGAGCCCGCCCAGCGCGCCGCGCGCGGCGGCTGCGGCGCGAGCCCCCGCAGCAGCGCATGGCCGGAGTCGCGCACCGGGTGCAGCCCGGCGATCTCCAGGATCAGCTTGCGCAGCACGGCGCGGGAGAAATCCTCGAAACTGCTGGCGACGATCAGGAAGGCGCGGGGTCCGCCGATCACGCAGTCGCGGTAGTACAGGTCGAGATCGGGCATCGGCGGCCGGCCGGAGAAGCTCGGCCGGTCGTTCACGATCGGCAGGCCGTTGATCGTGATGCGCCTGGCGACCGCGCGGTCGCGGGCGACGCTGACCAGATCGCCCCAGTTGTTGGGCCCGTCTCCGGACAGGTCGATCACGCGCCGCAGGCCTTCGACGCCGTTCCTGTCGAAAAGGTTCGCGCCGAAATCGATGGCCGCCGAGAGGCCGGTGCGGCTGCCGATTTCGGGCTGGTTCGCGGCGAGGGCGTCTGCGAACCCGTTGGCCGAGGCCATGTCCCCGATCACCGTCCAGTTGGCGACGATGCGCTGCTCGTAGCCGGACCACTCGTAATAGGCGACCGCGATCCGCCCCATCATGCCGGCGCGGATGGCGGCGTGCACCTTGGGGTGGCGAAAGGCGGCGACATAGCCGTTGCGCTGAAGCTGCGCCTCGTCGGGATCGATGCTGCGGGAGATGTCGACGCCCAGGGCCAGCTCCAGGTCCACAGGCGTCTCCGGCCCCGCGGCGCGCGCGTCCGGGACCGCCCAGGCCAGCGTGGCGCACACCGCCATACCCGTGATCCAGCGCCGTCCCATGCCTGCCTCCAGCTCGTCCGCTGATGGTAAATGTACGCCTTCGGCGTCTCCATCAACAGCAATTGCGGCGGATGGACGACACGCAGCCGACGGGTTATGGCGATTTCGGTCCCTGGACCAGCGCCGCCGCGACGAGCGCGAGCCAGCCCGTCGCCAGCATGATTCCGCCGAGCGGGGCAATGAAGGCGGCGCGATCCGCGATGACCATGGCGTAGAGCGCCCCCACGAAGACCGTCGTCCCCAGCACGAACAGCACGCCCGCCGTGTGAAGCAGCCAGAGCCGCGCCCCGGCGCTCTGGGCGACGAGCGCGGCGACCGCCGCCAGCGCCACGGCGTGCAGCGCATGCCACATTACGGCGGTCTCGTACCAGTGCGTGCGCTCAGGCGTGGTTTCCAGCCCGTGGGCGCCCAGCGCGCCCATAATCACGGACGAAGCCCCGCCCAGCCCCGCAGCGATCAGCCATATTCTCATTTCGGCGTCTCCATTTGCCGCCACCCGGCGCGGAGCGTAAAACCGTGCAACCCGACGGGGAGGCCAGAACGATGCCCGAACTCTACCATCATCATAGCGCCGTCCGCGCCGCCAGTGTGCGGACGCGTATGAAGCGAGCGGATACCCCGGACATCGTGCTTCCGCAGATCGCCGCATGAGCCGCGCGGCGCGGCTCCGGTCCCGCCTCCGGCCTCGCCGGCCGTGAAGGCCGGGGGGACCATCGCCGCCTGGCTGGCGGGGCGGCCGCCGGCGGTGCAGGCCGGCGTGCTGATGTCGGTCAGCGCGCTCGGCTATGCCGCCTCCGCCGTCATCGTCCGCTGGCTGGCGGATGACGGCATGCCGGTGTTCCAGATCGCCTTCCTGCGCAACGTGTTCGGCATCATGTTCATGGTGCCGTGGCTGATGAAAGCGGGTACGGGCGCGCTGAAGACCGCCCATCCCGGCAAGCACGCGGTGCGCGGGTTGCTGTCGGCGATCAACGTATGGTGCCTCTACGGCGCGCTGGCGATCGCACCCATCGCCGACGTCGCCGCCATCACCTTCATGATGCCCATCGTGGGCTCGCTGTTTGCCGTGCTCGTCTACCGCGAGGTGGCGAGCGGCCGGCACTGGTCGGCGGTGCTCGTGGGCTTCATTGGCGCGCTGATCGTCATCCGTCCCGGCTTCGGCCACGTCAATCCGGGGCTGTTGCTGGCCGTCGGCGCGGTGCTTGCGGGCAGCACCGTGGCGATGATGATCAAGGGGCTGATGCGCTACGATTCGCCCGATACCGTCGCCTGCTACCTGTTCATCTCGCATACGCTGATCGGGCTGATCCCGGCGGCTATCGTCTGGGTGATGCCGGACCTCACCCAGCTTGCGCTCTGCGCGGCGCTGGGCTGGCTGGGCACGGTGATCCAGCGCACCTTCAACCGCGGCATGGCGGCGGCCGATGCCACCGTGGCGCTGCCGTTCAATTTCAGCCGCCTGATCTGGGCGGCGCTGTTCGGCTGGATGTTCTTTTCGGAGGTTCCCGATCTCTGGACCTGGATCGGCGGCACGGTGATCTTCTGCTCGTCGGTCTATATCGCGAGTCACGGCGGGCGCGGAAAACCCGGGGACGCGGGCGGGAAGAAGCCGGAATAACCCTCTCGCGCGGCGAAGAGCGCGCGAGAGGGGCTCACAGGACCTTCGGCCGGCCCTGGATGCCTCGCGCCGGGCGGTGGCGGAATCCCGCGGCGCGCCGCTCTCACCAAACGATCACACCCGCACGCCGCGATAATGGTCTTGCATGCGCGTCTCGTATCTTCGCCCGGCGCGCGCCGGGTGGCGCAGGGGCATGAGCGATGACAACGGGAGCCGAAATCTTCGACAGGATGCGCCTCTACCGGCGGCCGGCGCTGGCCGCGGTGGCGGCGGTCGTCCTCGGCCTGAGCGGGTGCGCATGGGGCAGCGGCGACGAGGAGCGCGCCACCGGCGCCAGGCTGGCGCGCGCGGCCACGGCGATCGAGATCGCCGATACGGCGGAAATGCAGCGCCTTGCCGCTTCGGAACTCGCCATCGCCCGGGAGAAGCTGGCTGCGGCGCGCCATGCGGCCGGGGCGGAGGCGTTCGCGGACGCCGACCGGCTGATTTCGGAGGCGCTGGTCAACGTTCATCTGGCGACGGCCAAGGCCGATGCGGCGCGCAGGCAGGCCGAGCTCGAACGCGTGAAAGCCGCGTCGTCCGACAGGCCGGACGGGACGGGAAGGCAGCCATGATCCAGACGGGGAGAGGGAGGCCCGGATTTGGAGTAGGAGAAAAATGTCCAATCGATGGAAATATGCCGGCGTGGTTGCGCTGACGGCGTCCTTCGCGGCGTTGGCGGGCTGCGCGTCCAAGCCCGATGCGGCGCTGAGCCGCGCCGCCGAGCGGCTGGCGGCGGCGCAGGCCAACCCCGACATGAAGGCGCATGCGGCCGGCCCCCTCGCCGATGCGTCGCGGTCGCTGAGCAGTGCGATCGAAGCCGAGAACACCGCCACACGCCACCATTTCACCTATATGGCGGACAAGAACCTGGATATCGCCGAGGCGCTGCTCGAGCGCAGGAAGACGGAGCGCGCCATCACGGCCCTGCGCAGCGCCGAGCGTCGTACCGAAGCCGCACCGCCTGCCGCCGCGGAGCCCGGGATCGGGGACGCCGAACGCAACCTCGTCCGCGAGATGGAGCAGGAGCGGCTACAGAGCGCCGTCCGCGAGGCCGAGCGGCGATCGCAGAAGCTGGAGGAATCGCTGGCGGAGATGGAGGCCAGGGGAAGCGCGCAGCCCGTCGTCGTTCCCGACATCCGCTTCGCCGTCGGCGAGTCCGCGCTCAGCCCCGGCAACCAGCGCCGCCTCGAGCCGCTTGTCCTGCATCTGCGCGACGATCCCTCGCTCGGCGTCGTCGTCGAGGGATATACCGACAATACAGACCGCCACGAGGCCAATCTGGAAATGTCGCTGAAACGCGCCAGCGCGGTGAAGGCGTTCCTGGTCGGGAAGGGAATCGCGGAGGATCGCATCCAGACGCTCGGTCTCGGCGCCCAGTATCCCATCGCCAGCAACGATACTCCCGACGGCCGCCGGCTCAACCGCCGGGTCGAGATCGTTCTCAGCCCCGGCGTGACGGAAGCCGCGCCGCAGCCGCAATCGGGGACGCGGTCGCAATCGCCGTAGCCGGAAGTCACGTCTCCGCCGCCGGGCGGTATTTCCACGCGGCCAGCGCGAAGACCAGCGACAGGGCGCAGGTGACGCTGTAGAGCACGCCCAGCGGGACCCATGTCCCGTCGGCGAACACGCCGACGAGTTGCTGGCACACGGCGGCGAAGAACATTTGCGAAAACACCATCGCGCCCGAGGCGCTGCCCGCGAGGTCCGGCGCGATCGCCATCGTGCCCGCCTGCGCATGGGGCAGGCAAAGCCCCTGGGCGATGCCGATGAAGAATCCGGGCAGGAACAGCGCCAGCAGGCTGGTCGGCCAGATCGACAGCCCGATTACCATCATCGCGGCGCAGCCCACGCCGATGACGGCGCCGCTGATCACCATGAAATCCACCGACCGGCGCGTGCCGATGCGCCCGGTCATGAAATTTCCGGCGATATAACCCAGCGGGTAGACCAGGAACCAGATGCCGAACGCCACCGGCGTGATGCCCATCACTTCGATCGCCAGGTAGGACGAGGCGGTCGCCTGGGCGAAGAACGCGCCGGAGATCAGCCCCGGCTGGAGGATCAGCGCCGTGAAGCGGGGCATGCGCAGCAGCTTGACGTACCCGGCCGCCATGCCGTGGGTCGGGCCGCTGCGCTTCGCCGCCGTTTCCGGGACGATGAGGAACACCACGGCGATCAGCAGCACGCCCCAGGCGAGGCCGAAGACGAACACCGCCCGCCAGCCGAACAGCGTGACCAGCGCGCCTCCCAGCGGCGGGGCCAGCATCGGCCCCATCACGTAGGCCGCGGTCAGGTAGGCCATGACCTGGGCGATGCGCTCCATGCCGTAGACGTCGCGCGCGATGGCGCGGGACAGCACTACGCCGCACCCCGCGCCGGCGCCCTGCAGCGCGCGCCCGGCCAGCAGGGTCCAGATGTCGGGGGCCGCCCAGGACAGCGCCGCGCCGGCGGTGAACAGCGCCAGCCCGCCCAGCAGCACCGGGCGGCGGCCGAGCCGGTCCGACAGCCCGCCATAGACGATCGTGGTGAAGGCCATGGCGAACATCACCAGGCTCACGGTGAGCTGCGTCACCGCCACGCTGACGCCGAGATCGGTCCGCAGCGCGGGCAGGGCGGGCACGAACATGTGCACCGCGATCGACGCAATGATGCTGATGAGGGCGAGCGTGACGAACAGGTACCAGCTCGGTTTCGCAGCGGCAGACATGTGCGGCGTCTAACACGATTCGTGCCGCAATCACAGGTCGCGTGGCGCGCGGCGTAGCCTGTTTGGCCGCCCGCGAGTTGCATGTATGCTGATCTCGTCCCCCGACAGGGCGGGGCGGACAGGGAGCGACATCATGGCCGGACGGGCATTGCCGCTGGCGCGGTTTACGGTGCTGGATCTCACGCGGGTGCGGGCCGGGCCGACCTGCGCGCGCTACTTCGCGGACTGGGGCGCGGACGTCATCAAGATCGAATCCCCGCCGGGGCTGCTGGAGGACGACGGCTATACCGGCAGCCGCCACAACTCCGACTTCCAGAACCTGCACCGCAACAAGCGGGCGATGACGCTGAACTTCAAGGAGCCCGACGGCAAGGCGATCTTCGCGAAGCTGGTCGCCGACGCCGACGTGGTGATCGAGAATTTCCGCCCCGACGTGAAGGACCGGCTCGGCATCGCCTACGACGACCTGAAGGCGATCAATCCGCTCATCGTCCTCGGCTCGATCTCCGGGTTCGGCCAGACCGGCCCCTATGCGGGGCGGCCGGGGGTCGACCAGATCGCGCAGGGGATGGGCGGATTCATGTCGGTGACGGGGCTGCCGGGGCAGGGGCCGGTGCGCGCCGGCACCGCCATCGCCGACATCGCGTCGGGCATGAACTGCGCCATCGGCATCCTGATGGCGCTGCTGGAGCGCGAGGCGTCGGGGGAGGGCCAGTGGGTGCAGTCCTCGCTGCTGGAATCCCAGATCGCGCTGATGGATTTCCAGTGCACGCGCTGGCTGATGGACGGCGAGGTGCCGCCCCAGGCCGGCAACAACCATCCGAAATCCACGCCGACCGGCGTGTTCGAGACCGCGGACGGGCATATCAACATCTCCGCCGGCGGACAGCTCCGCTGGAAGCGGTTCTGCGGCGCGCTGGGCGCGCCGGGCGAGGCGCTTTCCGCCAATGCGGACTATGCGACCGGCGACGGGCGGTTCCTGCACCGCGACGCGCTGAACGACGAGATCGGCGCGATCACACGGACCCGCACCAGCGCCGCATGGGTGGAAGCGTTCAACGAGGCCGGGGTGCCGGCGGGGCCGATCTACAGCGTCGACCAGACCTTCGGCGACGCGCAGGTGAAGCATCTCGGCATCGCGAAATCCGTCCACCACCCGGCGCTGGGCGATATATCGCTCGTGGGCTCGCCGGTGACGCTCAGCCGGGCATCGGCGGCGCTGCGCACCGCCACGCCCGAGCTCGGCGAGCACACCGATTCCATCCTTGCCGCGCTGGGATACGGCGCGGACGCGATCGCCGATCTGCGCGACCGCGGCGTTATCTGAGAAAGGACGAACCGATGAAGCTCGCCACCGAGAAGATGATCGCCGAGAAGGACGGTCCCATCGGCTGGATGGTGTTCAACAATCCCGAGCGCCGCAACGCGCTGTCGGTCGAGATGCGCGAGGCGATGCTGCAGATTATCGAGGATTTCGCCGCCGACGACTCGATCCGCGTGGTGGTGATGAAGGGGGCGGGCGACAAGGCCTTCGTCTCCGGCGCCGACATCTCGCAGTTCGAGAAGGAACGCGCCAGCGACGAGCAGCGCCAGCGCTACATGGCGCTGTCCAACCGCGTGGAGCGCGCGCTGACCACGCTGGAAAAGCCGCTGGTGGCGATGATCCGCGGCTACTGCCTCGGCGGCGGGCTCGGCGTGGCGCTCACCGCCGATATCCGCGTCGCGGCCGAGGACGCCCAGTTCGGCATTCCGGCGGCGCGGCTGTCCATCGGCTATCCGTTCGAGGCGATCCGCAAGGTCATGGACCTCGTCGGCCCGTCCCGGACCAAGGATATCCTGTTCACGGCGCGGCGCATCGCGGCGGCGGAGGCGCTCGCCATCGGGCTGGTCAACCGCGTGGTGCCGGTGCCGGCGCTGGAGGACGAAGTGCGGGCGATGGCGGAGGGCATGGCCGTCAACGCGCCGCTGACGATCCGCGCGACCAAGGCCTGCGTCGCCGAGGCGCTGAAGGACGAATCCGTGCGGGACCGCGCGCGCTGCGACGCGCTGGTCGATGCCTGCATGGCGGGCGAGGACTATGTCGAGGGCCGGAGCGCCTTCATGGAAAAGCGCCCGCCGGTCTTCAAGGGCCGCTGATCGCGGCCGGTAAGCCCATGTTCCAAAAGTGCAAAATAAAAATTTCGCTTGTAAAACGAACAATACCGGCTTACTCCGGAATTCGACGAATTCTGGATCAGCGGCAGGCGCGGCCATAAGGCGGCGTCAAGTACAGTGAAGAACTCCGCAGCCATGGTTGGTCTGGCAAGGGACGCCGGGAGGAAATCGGGCGTCTCTTATACCGTTGCCTGAAGACAAGGGACTAGGAACACATGCCGATCGGTACCGTTAAATGGTTTAATCCGACCAAGGGCTTTGGCTTCATCGCCCCCGAGGACGGATCGCAGGACGCCTTCGTGCACATCTCGGCGGTCGAACGCGCCGGGCTAGGCTCGCTGGCGGAAGGTCAGAAGGTCAGCTACGACCTCGAACCCGGACGCAACGGCCGCATGGCCGCGGGCAACCTGTCGCTCCTGGACTAGCAGCCGGCAGCCGGGGGCTCTCCGGCGACAGGCAGCGGGCCGGCGTTCGGGCGCAACCCGGCGGCGGCGAAAGAGTGGAGATCGTTTCGTATTCCGGAACGATGAAGGGAGTTGCTGCGCGCGGACGGAACCGGTTTTCACGCCATCATCAGAAGCGCGCCGATCACCAGCAGGTTGTAGGTGAACAGCAGCAGGTCGAGCCCGCGCTCCGCCGGCGGCGCCTGCCAGAATCGGTGGAACAGGGCGGTGGCGACGACGGTGAAGCCGATCAGCAGAATCGCGCCGAGCCCGCGCCGCCAGTCGGCCAGCACCAGCCCCGTGCCGACGAACTGCACCCCCAGCCCCAGCGCCAGCGCGACGGAGGGCAGCGGCACGCCCTTGGCCGCCAGCCGCCCCGCATTGACCGCGAACAGCCGCGCGTTCTTCACCCCCTGGAACAGGAAGAAACCCGCGATCAGGATCTGCCCCGCCGCCTGCGCCGCCGTATGCTCCGCGTAGAAACTCACCCCGATTCCCCCATTTGCCTTTGCACCCGGGCGCGATCGCCCCGACAATCGCGCCGGTCCAGTTCACCATGAAAGGCCCAGGCATGGAACGGCGATACTATGAGGGCACGTGGCAGAAGAAGCGCGCCTTCTCGCCCGTGGTGGCCACACGCGGCGGGCGGATGGTGTTCGCCGCCGGCCACGGCGCGCCGGTCGACGCGGACGGCAATTCGCTGGCCGGCGATTTCGACGCCCAGGTGCATGAAAGCTTCCGTCTGCTGGCCGCCAGCCTGGCGCAGGCGGAGTCCGGTCTCACCGACCTGGTCTCGATGACCGTGTTCATCATCGATGCCCGCTATGGCGACCGCTTCACCGAGCTCCGCGCCCGCTACTTCCCCCGCGGCCGCTACCCCGCCAGCGCGATGGTTACGGTCAAGGGCTTCGCGCAGCCGGAAATGATGGTGGAGATCCAGGGCGTCGCTGTGGCAGACGACCATGGCGATCCGGACTAACCGGCTCCCGCCGCCGTCACGTGGTCGGAGAGCACCGCCTGCAGCTCGTCCTGCCGCATCCGCCCGAAGCCGCAATAGGCGCCGACGCCGAAATCGGGCAGGTACTTCCGCGCCGTCGCCGCGCGGGATTCGAAGCCGCCCATGTTGTGGACGAGGCCGAGATAGATGCGCGCGCCCTGCGGGTCCAGCCCGGCCAGCGGGGCGAAGAAGGCGTCGTCGCTGCGGTCCAGCACCGGGATGTGTATCCAGTCCACCCGCCGGTTGGCGCCGCGCGCTACGGCATTGGCGAGCCGCACCGCGCCGGAGAGGTCGTCCGGCTCGAAGCGCGGCCAGCCGCCCAGCGTGCCGAAGCAGAGATGGAAGCCGAGCAGCGCTTCCTCGGGGATCAGCGGCGACAGCCGGCCGATGGGATCGACATTGCGCGCCTCCATCTTCTCCGGCGGCAGGTCGGGGATCGCGTCGTAGGCGTCCTGCAGCTCGGTCGCGCAGTCCCACTGCACGGCCAGATCGGCGGCCGGGATGCGCTTCACCACGGTCTCCAGCTCCGCGCGCAGGGTCTCCTCGTAGCCGCGCCGCACGATCTCGAAATCGCCGGGCCGGTCGAAGATGCGCGGCGGCACCGCGCTGGCCACCGCCGGCAGCGAGACCTGGAAGCGCAGATGGGCCGGAATCTTCCCCTGATCGCGCATGGTGCGGAAGACGAAGTAGGAATTCACCGCGTCGCGGGCGAAGCCCAGCCGCCAGCCCGGATCGCCGAAGCGGATCGCCGTCACCCCGTCCTTCACCCGGAACTTCCACGAATCCGCCGGCCCGCGCGGATGCATCCGCTCTACGCCGTCTTCCTTGGCCGGCTGCTGCACCACCTCGATATCGGGATGCAGCGCGAGCACGTGGTAATGCACCCGGCTGATCCAGTGGCTGCGCAGCCCCACCTCGCCGTCCGGCAGCGTGTGCAGATGCGGCCCCAGCGTCGCGCCGAAGGTGGAAAAGACCTCCTCCACCGTGTCCAGCGGGATGGAGCCGACGAGATGCAGGTCGTGGGGCATGGTGTTCCTTCCATCCGTCGCGCGCCGCCTGGGCGGGGATTTCATCACGAAAGGGGCGGCCAGGGAAAGGCGATGCAATGACCGTCCGTTCCGGAACAAGCGGTCGTTTCGCCGCGCTGCGCCGGATGCCGGTCTAGAAATACGGCGCCGTCCACTCGAGCTCCTTCGGCGTCACGCCTTTCTCGATGCAGCGCGCGGCGGCGAAGCCGGCGATCTCCCCCGTTTGGGTGCACCAGGGGAAATTGCGCATGACCATGAAGATGGTGTCGTAGGTGAAGGAGAGCGACGCGCCGGTCAGCAGCATGTTGCTGATGCCCTTCGGCAGGAAGGACCGGTACGGCACCTCGAACGTGTGCTTCCGGTACTCGTCCCAGAAGAAGGTCTTGGTCATCGGCGTTGTGACCGGGTCGGGAAAGCGCCTGTCGGACAGCACGTCGTCGAGCGAGAACACGTGTTCGCCGATCGGGTGCCTTCCGTCGCGGATGCCGACGAAGCGGCCGATATTGGAAAGATGCGCGTTCTCGAAGCCCGGCACGTATTTCTTCAGGAAACGCGCTTCCGCGTCGATGAACCCGCGCAGCGCCCGCTTGGCGCGCGCCTCGTCCTCGGCGCAGTCGTCCATGTGCAGCGCCCATTCGTAGGGCACGTTCTGCCATATGATGAACGTGCCGTCGGCATTCATCGGGCTCATGTCGAGGGTCGGGTGGCCGATATAGGCCTCGCCATAGACGTTGCTGCCGCCCATGCGCGGGCGGTAGAGACCGGGCGGCAGATCGCCGGCCGCATCGGCTTCGGCGATCAGCTTCGACAGCGTGGGGTCCTTTGCCGATTTCTGGTGCCGCACGGTGGCGGCAAAATCGATGTTGTCCATGATCCAAAGCAGCCCCCCGGGAATCGGCCGGTCGATTCCGTCCCAGTCCGCCGTCTTCGGCTGCGCCCCGCCGCCGCGCACGTAGCGTACGCCGGCGCGTGCCGCCAACTCTCCCGTGCCCGAGCCCTCGACGAAGACGCGGCCGCCGATGGCCTGCCGGCCGGACGCGTTCTCCACGATGATCGCTCTGATGCGGCTGTTGCCCGGCGCTTCCTCCACCACCGCATCGACAAAGGACGTCCCGTAGAGCGCGGTGACGCCCGCCTCTTCCAGAAGCTGCGCCATCAGGCTCCCGGCGCCTTCGGGATTGAAGCTGGCGCGGGTGAAGGCCGCATCGGGCTTGTGGCGCCGCTCGTAGTGGGACAGCGGGTTGCCTGCCCAGTCGGGCAGCGTGTCCTGTGTCACGGTGTAGATGTAGCCGGCCTTTGCGAACCGCTCCATCAGCTCGGTATGGATGCCGCCGACGCCCGGCCCCGCCGCACCCTGCAGGCCGGACGTGTGCACGCCGCCCGGCATGTCGAAGCGCTCGACCAGCACCACCCGCGCGCCCATACGCGCCGCCTGCCGCGCCGCCGCGAACCCGCCCGGCCCCGCGCCGACGACCACGACGTCGGCGTCATAGGCGAGGGGTATCCTGCGGGCGGGCTCTTCGATCTGCATTGCAATGGCCGATGTCGTAGTGCGGGCCGCCTAAAGCCTGATCTCGCCGAGATAGACGCTTTCGCCCAGCGTGGCCTCCACGGTCTTTTTCGGGTGGCCCTGGGCCTCGATCTCCACCGTGTAGGCGCCGCTGTCCTCGGGCAGGCGGTCGAACTTGAAGTCGCCGTAGATGTCGGTGACCGCCTCGGCCTGCTTCGCGCTGTCCTTCGTGAGCGTGACCTTCGCGCCCTCGACGCAGTCGACCAGCCCGCCGGCTTCGGCCGAGACGCTGCCGCCGATGAAGGCGGTGGTGTAGCGCCAGAGGTTCCTGTACCAGATGCGCGGCCTTGTGCCGAACTCGGGGTTCAGGACCTCGAGCCCGTCATCGGCGACCATCCGCTGTATCTCCGCGTCCTCGAGGCAGTAGACCTTCATCGCGGCGGTGGGGCAGGACTGCGCGCCGCGGGTCTGCTTCCAGCCCTGGTCGATCAGATGGGCGTCGAACGGCCAAGCCTGCGGCGTCTGCAATTCCTCGTTCCACCAGATATGGCCGTAGGGGCAGGCGTCGACCAGGTGCTTCTGGCCCTTGGCCTTGTCCGGGTCGATCAGCACGATGCCGTCCTCCCGCTGGGTGACGGCGCCGTTCTCGGCCTTCTGGACGCAGGGCGCGTCGTCGCAGTGATTGCACATCGCCGGCACGTAGGCCATGTCGATGAAGGGCACGCTGCCGCGTTCCTTCTGCTGGATGCGGATCCACTTGTGGCCGTGCTTCGGCATCGGCGCGGCATAGGGCGACCAGTCGTTGCCGATATATTCGTCCATCGTCGCCAGGGTGCAGAGGTTGCAGTTCGTGCACGCGGCGACATCGATGACCATGTTCCATTTTTTCATCACGCGATCACCTTGCCCGGAGCCATTTCGTCCTTCGGAGCTTCCGCCTTGCCGGGCGGCAGGGGGTCCTGTTTCACCGCGCCGGCAAAGGCCTCCGACATGTATTCAGTCCTGCCGTCCCACGGCACGATCTCGACCAGCGCGTTGGCGCCGGCCAGCGAATGGGTGGTCTTCGTCTGGGTGCGTTCCGGCGTCAGCAGGTTGAGGCATCCGCCGCGATCCACCGACCTGCCGGGCTCGCCCATCGGCTCGTACATCGCGGACGATTCGTAGCCGTGGCACACCCCGCGCGGCAGGCGGTTGGTCGGCAGCGCCGCGCAGATCACGGCGCCGCGGTCGTTGTGGACCTTCACCAGATCGTGCTTCTTGATCCCGCGCGCCCTGGCGTCCTCGGCATTCATGCGGATGACCCAGTAATACCAGCCGCCCACCTCGACGCGGTGGTCGTCGATGTTAAGCAGGAAGCTGTCCTTGCCGTCGCCCTGGGTGTGGAACGAGTAGCGCGAATGCGGCGTCAGCATCTGCAGCGGGAACTTCTCGAACATCTCGCCCGAATGCCGGCCTTCCCAGGACGGCACGTATTTGACGACGGGCGGCCGTTCCGGATCGACGAAGCGCTTCAGGCTGTTGCACTCGAATTCCAGCTTGCCCGACTGGGTCTGCAGCCCCTTCAGGTATTCCTCCGCGTAGTCCGAAGGCAAGGGCTGGGGCTCCGGCACGTCCTTCTTGCGGTTCTCCCAGAACCAGCGGAACGAGACCGGGGCGCGCAGCGCCTCCTTCTCCGCCGGCACGACGTAGTAGCCCTTCTTCAGGAACTGCTTCCACGAAATCTTCTCGGGCATGTCGGAGGCGTCGAACATGCGCTTGACCCAGTCGATCTCATTGATGCCCTCGGAGAAGTAGTTGGACAGGCCCATCCGCTTGCAGATCTCGTTGAAGATCCAGAAATCGGATTTCGACTCGCCCATCGGCTCGATCGCCGGGGCCTGGAACACGATGACGCGGTGGTTGAGCTGCTGCTGGCCGTGATGGCCGTACCCGCCGAGCCCGGCCCATTCGCTGATGTCCGGGCGCTCGAAATTGGTGCAGGCGGGCAGGATCACGTCGGCGAACTTCGCCTCGCCCTCGTTCCAGATCGACTGGTTGACCACGAATTCCAGGTTCTCCGACTGGTACATCTTCACCCAGCGGTTGGTGTTGTTCATGGTCGACAGGATCGAGCCGCCGTACTTGTACAGCATGCTCACCTTCGCGTGGCCCGGGGCGGGGTAGCCGAACTTGCCGAACTGGTGCTCGATCGACTTGCCGACCCAGGGATAGCCCTCCGCCTTGCCGTCGAGGATGGCTTCCGGCATGTGGATGCGCGGGATCTTCTGCGTCGGCGTGTTCATGGTGGGAAGCTGCGGCATGCGCTGGTAAAGCTCCACCGGCATCGCCGTCCCTTCCAGGTCGCCCGACATGCCGCCATCGGCGTAGCCGGGGAAGTAGAAGTTGAAGTCCAGCGGGCAACCCCATTGCAGATTGCCCATGTTGACGCCGGGCTTGCCCAGCCCCTGCATCGCCACCAGGCAGACCATGACGCGGGCCCACTGGATGCCGGTCTGGTTGCGGCAGGCGCCGCCATGGCCGTTGCCCCAGCCGCCCGGGGCGAGGTAGACGCGCTTGCGCCCCCAGTCGCGGGCCAGCGCGCGCACGTCGCGGGCCGGCACGCCGGTTTCCTCCTCCTGCCATTCGGGCGTCTTGGGGATGCCGTCCTCCTCGCCCAGCAGGTACGCCTTCCATACGTCGAAGCCGACGGTGTGGCTGGCGACGTAGTCCTTGTCGTAGAGCCCTTCCCTGATCCAGACATAGGCGATGGCCATCGCCATGGCGACCGAGGTGGTCGGGCGCGGCGCGAACCACTTGCCGGGCAGGAACTGGGCCGACTGGTTGTAGTAGGGGTCGACATGGACGACGTCGATGCCGAGCTTCCTGTCCTTGAGCCACTGGCGGCGCACCGTGCCTTCCTGCGCGCCGTAGGAGCCCGAGGTGGTCTCCGGGTCGGCCGCCCAGAACACGATCATGTCGCAGTTCTGCAGGCAGTCCTCCACCGTGCCGTAGGTCTCCGACTGGCCGACGCGCAAGGAGTGGCCCCAGTGATGCACCGCGCCCCAGTACCAGCCCTCCCACGAATCGGGGTTGTGATGGACGGGGGTGTGGCCGACCGCGTTGCGGAAGCGGTAGAGCGCCGACAGGTAGTAGCCGATATTCCCCCAGGTGTGGTGCGAGCCGTGGGATACCGCCATTGCGCCGGGGCCGTGAAGGCGCTTGGCGCGCTTGATCTCGCCGGCGACGATGTCGATGGCCTCGTCCCACGAGATGCGCTCGTAGCCGGACTTGCCGCGCATATGCGTGTTGCGCGCGCCGTTGGGGTCGAAATCGACCCGCTTCATCGGGTACAGGCAGCGGTCGGGCGAATAGACGATCGACTTGGCGTTCTGGCCGTGCGGTGCCAGCGTGGTGCGGCGGGGCGGGGTGAACTCCATGCCGCGCGCCTTGATGGTCCATGGGCCCGGGTCCGTCTCGTCGAAATCGATCGGCGTCATGCGCAGGATCTTGCCGTCCTTCACGTCGACGAAGACCGGGCCGCCATTGGTCATGTTGCAGGTGCGCAGCACGCCGCCACCCATGTCGCGGCCCCATTTCCAGCCCAGCGACTGGGTCAGCATGGTGGTCTGGGCGAACCAGTTGGCGAGGCCGTCGTCGCCCGTCATCGACAGCTTGAAATCCTTGAGCGCATTGATCTGGTCCAGCCAGTCGATCGGCGGCATCAGCAGCTTCGCCGCCAGCGCGGCATCCTTGAACGCCATGCAGATATCGGCGTCGTCGCGCACTCCGGCGCCGGTCGTCACCCGGCCGTTCTCGAACCGGAACCAGCGCCCGACCGAATTGTCCATGGTCTTGATCTGGGCGACCAGGTTGCGCTCCTTCAGCCGCTCGCGGAATTTCGGATAGCGCCACGCCGTGATCTTGAACAGCTGCGCCATGCCGAACAGGATGATCGCGAATTTCATGGCTTGGTTCCTTCCCCTGAATGCGTGTCGGTCGTGCGTCAGGCCGCTTCGAGCGGCGCGCCGCTGCGGCTCAGCGATTTCTGCGGCACGCGGGCGGCCGTGCCCGCGCCGTCCTCGGCCGTCAGCGCGGCGAGGCCGGCGCTGATCCGGCCCGCGGCGCCGGTGACCGATGCCGCGATGTCGTCGAGCCGCCGGTCGTCGAAATCCTCTTCGGCCAGCACCCGGCTGAGGCTGCCGATCAGCCGCTTCTCGGCGTCGAAGATCGGGGCGGCGACGCCGACCACGCCTTCGTTCACCTCGCCCCGGCTGACGCAGATTCCGGCGCGGCGGAGCGTGCGCAGCGCGGCGGTGAAGGCTGGCCAGTCGCCGCCGAGATCCGTCCCCGCGATCTCTTCGCGGTGGTCGGCGAACAGCCGGGCAAGCTGCCGCTCCGGCAAATGCGCCAGCATGATCTTGGACGTCGCGCCGTGGAACAGGGGCATCGGTCGGCCGCGCGAATAGCTGATGTCTCGGGCGAAGGCGTGCCGCACCTGATGCACGCACAGCACCCTGTCGCGGTAAAGGCTGCACAGCAGGACCACGCCGGGGCCGCATTCGGAAAGCAGCGCCTGCATCACCGGCGCGGCCGTGGCCAGCAGCGGGTCGCACAGCCGGATCTGCCGGTCCAGCTCGATGATCCGCGGCCCCAGCATGTAGCTGCCGCCGCCAGCGCGGGCCAGCAGCCCCGCGTCCACCAGTTCCTTGACGTAACGGTAGGTGGTCGAGCGGGTATAGTCCAGCGCGTCGGTCAGCCCGTCGACGGTCCAGACGGGGCGGTCCAGCGAGAAAGCGTCGAGGACGCCCAGCATCCGTTCAAGGCTGGACATCGGCGCTCCCGAAAACTACCGCGACCGAGTCATATTCTAAAAAATGCAGGAAGTAACTGTAACACATGTCAAAATTCACGGTATAATAGATTTACGGGCCGCAGGTCCCGCGGGGCCGTTTCGCGACAATAATCCCGAATTACGGGATTATTGTCAACGTCGACGGAAACACGACACCCAGATCGCGGAGGCCAGCTTTGTTCGATACGCTCGATCCGCATGACACGCCCCCGCCGCCGGCGATTACCGAGCTGGTCCAGGGCTGCCGCGTGCTCGCGATGGCGGGCCATACCGACAAGACGCTGGGCCACGTCAGCCACCGGGATCCCGCCGGGCGCGGCTTCTGGGTAAAGCGCACCGGAATCAGCCTGGCGGAGGTCGCGTCCCCGGCGGATTTCCTGTTGCTCGATTTCGACGGCAAGCAGCTGTCGGGTGTGCCGTTCCGGCCCCGCGAGTGGGCGATCCATGCAGAGCTCTATCGTGCGCGGCCCGATCTGAACGCGATCGGCCACACCCACCCGTACTATGCCTGCGTCATGGCGGCGACCGAGGAGCCCCTTGCCGGCGTGACGCGCGAGGGGAGCCTGCTGCGGCCGCGGGTGCGGCGGTTCCGGACGACGAGCAACCTCGTCTCCACCCCCGAGCTGGGCGCGGCGCTGGCCAGGGCGCTCGGCGACGGCCTCGTCGTCCTCATGCGCAATCACGGGGTGACGTTCTGCGGCGCCACGATCGGCGAATGCGTCCTGACCGGGGTGATGCTGGAACGGGCCTGCCATGCACAGCTCAAGGCGGCGGCGTCGAGCTATCCCTGGAGCCAGTCGGACAGCACGCAGCAGCACCTGACCGCGAAAGGCGCCCTGGACCAGCCCGCGATCGTCAACCGCCGGTGGAGCTATTACCGCCGGCGTCTCGCGCTGCTGGAACGCCGGCGGGGCGTGGCTGACGGCGCCTTCCAGCCGGCGCCGGAACCGGTGCCCGCGGGCACGACCGCGCGCGACGTGGCGCTGTCGGAGCTGGCGGTCTCGCACCGAATTCTCGCGATGGAAGGCCATGCCGAGAACACGGCGGGCGCGATCACGCTGCGCGACCCCGGGGGCGACGGGTACTGGACCAAGATTCCAGGCAGCGGCATGGACGAGGTTTTCGGCCTGGCCCAGATGATTCTCATCGGGTTCGACGGCAACCGGATTGCAGGCAGCGGCAGCGTGCCGTCGAACGCGGTGCTTCGCGCCGCCATCCTGAAGGCGCGCCCGGACGTGACCGCGGTGGTCTACAGCCGCGCGCTCCACGCCGTGGTGTTTTCGGCGACGGACCAGCCGCTTCTGCCGATCGGAGAGGACGCCCGGCACTTCAACTACAACGTGCCGGTGGTCACGGAGGTCACGGGGCCGGTGCGCAATGCCGACGCCGCGCGGACGGTCGTCAGCAGGATGGGCGACGCCAGCGGCCTGCTGATCAAGAACATGGGCATGGTCACCGTCGGAGAGTCGGTGATGGTCGCCGCGCTGCGCGCGATCGCCCTGAATCACGCATGCCACCAGCAGCTGACCGCCGAGGCCAGCGGCTTCGAATGGAACTGGGACAGCAGCAATACCGAGGGCGAGCCCCGCAACGGAATGGGCACGCAGGAGCGTCTGGAAACGTACTGGCGCTATTACTGCCGCAAGCTGGAACGCCACGAGGCCGGCTGTCCGCTGCCCGGGGAGTGATGCCTTCCGCGCAGCCGGACAGCCGCGTCAGGCAGAGACCCTGAACTCGGACACCGCGACCCCGCCGCCGCCGGCGGTGACGAAGCGGCCCGACGGCACCTCGACCCAGCTGTCCCGCGCCGCGTCCAGCGGCTCCGACAGGATCACCACGGCCTGTCCCCGCGGCTGGTCGGGCTCCGCCACCAGCTCGCCCAGCGGCACGTTGCTGCCGTAGAACAGCGAGGGCGCGTTGCCGTCGCTGGCGTAGCGCACCGCGTAGATCGCCTCGCCATCGGTGAGCGAGGCGGTGAGGGTGAACGGCGTCTCCACGCCGCGGCGACTGCGGGCCTCTTCCACCGTGGCGACGGCGCGACGCATCGCGCCGGCCGGATCGCTGTCCAGCCCGGCGCCGATCAGCAGATGGAAGAACAGCTCGCTGTCCGTCGCGCCCTTGATGCAGGGGAACAGCTCCGGGTCGACGGCGAAGGCGAGGTCGCGGCGGAGCCTGTCGAACTCCCCGATCTGGCCGTTATGCATGAACAGCCAGCGGCCGTGCCGGAAGGGATGGCAGTTCGACCGCGAGATCGGCGTTCCGGTGGAGGCGCGCACATGGGCGAGGAAGAGCCCGGCGCGGATCTGCTCGGACAGGCTGCGCAGGTTCTCGTCGTTCCACGCGGGCAGGGTGTCGCGATAGAGGCCGGGCTCGCGCCGCGTGCCGTACCAGCCCAGTCCGAACCCGTCGCCATTGGTGACCGAGCGCGACTGCAGCGCGCGCAGCGACTGCCGGATCAGCGAGTTCTCCGGCTTGAACAGGATCGCGTCCAGGTAGATCGGCGGTCCGTCGTAGGCGAGCCAGCGGCACATTGCGCGTGGACCTTCATGTTGAATGCGTTCCGGCCCGCGATCGTGGCGCGCCAGCGCGAAATCTGGTCCGACTTCTGCGCCGGCACAAGAGGCGCTTACGCGACCTTTTCCTTGCGCATGGCGCGGATCGGCGGGAAATGCGCGGTGACGGTGGTGCCTTCGCCCTTGGCGCTGACGATCTCCAGCGTGCCGTCGTGCAGCTCCACCATCGCCTTCACCAGGGCCAGGCCCAGCCCGGTGCCCTCGTACTTGCGTTCGAGCCGGCTGTCGGCCTGGCCGAACGGCTGCAGGACCACCTCCATGTGCTCCGGCGCGATGCCTATTCCGGTGTCGGCGACCGACAGGCTGATCCCGCCGTCCGTCTGCACTTTCGCGCCGACGGTCACGCGGCCGCCCTCCGGGGTGAACTTCACCGCGTTGGACAGCAGGTTCAGCAGGATCTGCTTGACCATCCGTTCGTCGGCGTAAAGCGAGGGCAGGTCGGCGGGCAGGTCCGTCTTCAGCGCAACCTGGCCTTTCACGGTGCGTTCGGCGATCAGCCGCGCCACCGCGTTGACCACCCGCGCGATCTCCATCGGCTCCTCGGCCGGCTTCATCTCGCCGGCCTCGATCCTGGACATGTCGAGAATGTCGTTGATCACCGCCAGCAGGTGGGCGCCGCTGGCATGGATGTCCTCCATGTAGTCCTTGTATTGCGGCGTCCCCAGCGGCCCCAGCGCCTCGGTCTTCATGATCTCGGAGAACCCGATGACGGCGTTCAGCGGCGTGCGCAGCTCGTGGCTCATCGTGGCCAGGAACTCTGTCTTCGCGCGGTTGGCCGCCTCCGCCTGTTCCGTCGCCCTGACCTGCGCCTCCTCGGCGCGCTTGCGGGCGGTGATGTCCTGGAAGGTATAGATATAGACCGTGCGGTCGAAGCGCCGGCGTTCCAGCAGGTGCCGGCTGACGTTGAGCCGCGACGAGCTGACGATCATTTCGATCACCCGCGCGTCGTCGCCGGCGCCGATCGTGAATTGCAGGGGCCCCGCCATGTTGGCGCCGACTGCACCCGTCCCGCCGCTGCGGTCGCGGTCGTACAGCTCCTGGATTTCGGGCGAACTGGGGATGAAGGTATGAACCGCCACGTCGCTGGCGGCTGCGGCGTCGCACCCCAGAATCTGTTCGGCGCTGCGGTTCATCATCTCGACCAGCCCGTCCTGGTTGGCGATGACGATGCCGTTGAAGCTGTCGTCGACGACGCTGTTCATCATCGCGCGGCGGTGCAGCGCCTCCAGCCGGTGCTGGAAGATCGAATAGGCCTGCTCGTCGATCTGGCGCCAGAGGCTGTAGGCATAGGAGAGCAGCGGCGCCAGCATCCAGGCGGCCGAATCCACGCTCAGCGGCAGTCCGTGCTGCACGGCCAGCGGCGCGGCGACGGCGAACGCGACGGCGCCGCCGAGGATGGCCAGACCGACTCGCCAGGACCAGCGGCCGAACAGCGGGCCGACGAAGGCGGCGACGATCAGGGTAACGGCGAGCACGGCGAACTCGGTCGCGCCGAACAGGGTGCGGCCCTGGACCAGCGATTCGAACGCCATCGCCTGGAACAGCGGACCGCTGACCACACCGGATCGCGGCGCCGAGAACTGGTCTCCCAGCTCCACCGCCGTCGCGCCGACGATGACGGTCCGGCCCCTGACGACGGCTGGATCGAAGCGGCCCTCGATCACGTCGGCGTAGGACAGGCGGGGAATGGTGTGCGGGCGGATGCCGAAATCGACCAAGAACTCGGCGGGCGGCAGAAGCTCGTCGGTCGCCAGCGCCGACGCCATGCTGTTGACGGCGTGATCCTCCAGCCGGTCGCTGGTGAGATAGCGGCGCAGCTTGCCGTCCCCGTCGACGCGGATATTGACCGTGGCGACGCGCACATGTTCGGCGAACAGGGCATTGGGCGCGGTGTAGCTCAGCCTCGGTGCCGCCCCATCCCCGCGCACGAGCTGCTTGAACGCCGGCAGGATGATCGGAGTTTTCGAGCGCTCGAATGCACGGGCGAGGATCCGGTCGTCCTCGGCGTTCGACCGCGAGCTGAAATCGATATCGAAGGCCACGCGCCGCGCGCCGGCGGCGGCCAGGTTCTCAAGCAGCGCGGCATGGAACCGCCTGGGCCAGGGCCACACGTCGAACCGCTTCAGGCTGCGGCTGTCGATCCCGACGATGACGATGTCTCCGCTCGCATCGCTCGGGGTGAGCTGGAAGCGCAGATCGAGCAGCGCGCGGTCGACGGGCGCCAGGAGGCCGCCGAGATAGACCCCGGCGACCAGCAGGAAAACGACGATATGGGGCAGGACCTTCTTCATCGTGCCTCTCTGTGGGGCCGGCGGCGCGGCAACAGCCGCCGCGCGCACAAGGGCCGCCGATTGCGCCACGCTACCGGAACAAGGTTTAACCTTCGTTGCCACGGCGATTCCCGACGCCCCCTCAAAGAAAAGGCCGGCCCCCGAGGGGGCCGGCCTGGAAGCGTCCAGGTTCGGATCAGACCGGGTCAGCTTCCGTTTCCGTTTCCGTTTCCGTTTCCGTTTCCGTTCCCGTTACCGTTTCCGTTACCGTTGCCGTTCCCGTTGCCGTTCCCACCGAGGACGGCACGGTTATTGCCCGGATGGATCTTCTGGAGTCGCACCGCGGGGGTGCCGGGCGGCTTGGAGATCGATGCGACTCCGTTAACACCGCTAACACCGCCGCGCTTGCCGGCATTCTCGGCGTTGCCGTTTGCATTTCCACGATTGCCGTTGCCCGGATTGTCGAGGTCGTTCACGAGGCCTTTCGTGACCTTGAACACATCGACCTTGCCGACGCCGACAGCCTTGGCGATCCTGTTCACGCCGTTGCCTTCTACGGAGGATTCGGTCTTTTCGGCCTTTTCGGCCTTGCCGCTGCCGGATCCGGCGCCCGAGGAGTCGCTCTTCTTCGCGCCGATCAACTGCATGGTGCCGCCGCGGGCACCGTCGACAGCCGCGGTCATGCCGGGCCGCACCATGACGACCTGGCCGGTGCCGATGGACTGCACCTCGACCGCGCCCTTGGACACGTGCAGGGCCGATTTGCGGCTGCTCTCGTCCACGGTGACGGTGAAGGTCGTGCCCTTGATCACCGCCGCCAGATACGGCGTGTTGACCTTGAACGGGTCGTCGGGCCGAGTCGTGATCTTGAACAGCAGCGTGCCGACCGATTGCAGGATATGGACTTTCGGTCCCTTGCCCCGCACGCTGCCCTCCAGCGGCACCTCGAACTTGCTGTTCGCCGCCACGTCGATCGAATCGCCGGGGCGAACCAGGACCAGCCGGGCATTGCCGCCGGTTTCCAACCGGCTCCCCGGCTTCACCACGTCACCCTTCTTCAGCCCGGTCCAGCCGGCGCCGTTATAGAGCACACGGGCGCTGCCCTTGATCTCGGACACGGTCCATGACCGCCCGTCCGCCGCTGCCGGCATCTGGGCGCCCCACGCCAGCAGAAACGCTCCTGCCAGGGCTGCCAGCTTCATCCTGAAGCCGCTGCCCCCGTTATTGTGTTTGAAACCGAACATCATGTCCTCGCAATCTTTCGCAGGTGTTGATCCGTATGCCTGTCCGCTTTCCCGCACCGTGACCATTAACACCCCGGTCGTGAATAGAACATTAAAAAAAGCATTGTGTTTCAACTACTTACGAGAATTTTAGTAAAATTCATCCTGTATGTCGCATTAACTTTCCGGCTGCCATCGGAGGGGCGCGGGGAGGTTTCGTCGTTACGACGTCCCCGCGGCGCCGCAGTTCTTCCCGCGCAATCAATGTGTTACTAAGGATGTCATGAACGGGCCGTTCTCCAGGGCACGGTGCGTTGCGAGCCTCCGCGAGCGCCGCGCCAGAGTCTTCAGGGTGGATGCCACGGCCGTGGGCCTGCTGTGGCTCGCCGCCATCCTGCTGACGGCAAACGGCGTGCTGGCCCAGCAGTCCGGCAACGGCGCGACCGATGCGGGGCGGATCGAACGGCGGATCGAGCGCCCGCCGGACCGTCGCGAAAAGGTGCCGGACATTGCGCCCGCCGTGCCCGATGGCGGCCCTGCCGTGCAGGTCCAGCCGGAGCGCTTTACCCTCATCGGAGCGGAAATCACCGGCTCCACGGTGTATTCGGCCGCCCGGCTCGGCGATTTCTACGAGGGCTATCTGGGGCGCGAAATCTCGTTGGCCGAGGTCGATGCCATCGTGAAGGCCATCACGGAGCAGTACCGCAGCGACGGCTACGTGCTGTCGCGCGCCATCGCGCCGCCGCAACCGCTGGAATTCGGCGTGCTGCGCATCCGCATCATCGAAGGCTATGTCGATCGGGTCGCCTTCGCCGGCGACCGCCCGGGCCGGCAGGCGCTGCTGGACGAGATGGCGGACAGGATCAGGGCCGAGCGCCCGCTGACGCTGGCGACGATGGAGCGTTACCTGCTGCTGATGGCGGATTCGCCGGGCGTAACGGTCGAGCCGGGTCTGGTCGAGATCGAGCCGGACTCGGGCGCCTACCGGCTGGAGATCGCGCTGGCGCATGACCGGATCGACGGCTTCGCCACCTTCGACAACCGCGGCACCACGACGGTGGGGCCGCACCAGATCTATTTCGGCGCCAACGCCAACTCCGCGTTCGGGCTGCTCGAACGCACGCGCCTGGCCGCGTTCACCGTCCCCGGCGCGCCCGAGGAGTTGCGCTACGGCGAGGTCGACCATGAGCAGGTGCTGGACGCGGAGGGGACACGGGCCTATTTCACGCTCTCGCGCAGCATCGTCGACATCGGCCGCACCGGCACCTCCGGCAAGGAAAACAGCCACGGCACGCGGGTCGTGGTCGGCGTGTCCCATCCCGTGCTGCGCCGCCGCGACTCCAACCTGACCCTCCGGCTGAATTTCGACGCCCTCGATTCCGACAAGAACAGCCTCAACGACGTCTATGACGACCGGCTGCGGGTGTTCCGGCTGGGCGTCGAGTTCAATGCGCGCGACGGCTGGGGCGGCACGAACTGGCTCTCGGCGCAGCTTTCCAAGGGAGTCGACATCCTGCACGCCAGCGACAGCGATTCCACGTTGCTGTCCCGCACGAACGGCCGGACGCGTTTCCACAAGCTGACCCTGGACGTCACCCGGCTCCAGACCATCGGGGCGGGCTGGGCGGTGCAGGCGTCGGCGGCCGGCCAGGCTTCGCCGCACACCCTGCTGTCATCGGAGGAGTTCGGCGTGGGCGGCTCCCGGTTCGGCCGGGCTTACGACCCGTCCGACATCAGCGGCAGCCAGGGCGCGGCGGGGTTCGTGGAGCTCCAGTACGACCCGCCGCTCAAGCTGCCGCTGCTGGAATCCTACCAGTTCTATGCGTTCTATGACGGCGGCGCCGTCTGGGGCAGCGGGTTCACCCGCGCTTCGATGGTGTCCGCGGGCGGCGGTGTGCGTTTCCACACGACCTACGATGTCAGCGGCGGGGTGGAGGTTGCCAAGCCCCTGACCCGCTCGGCGACCCCCGGCGAGGAGAACGGCGACGACGCGCGAATCTTCTTCAACCTGTATGCCCGTTTCTGATACGCGCCACCGCGCGGTCCGGCACCTTTCCCAACACGTTATTGCGCTCGCCGCGCCGGCCCGCTAGAAACCGGCGCGGGCGACCGCTTCCGCCTGTCGAAACCCCGCAATTCCGAGCGAGTACCCATGGCGTCCTATCAGTACATCTACACGATGCACCGTCTGTCGAAGACCTATCCCGGCGGGCGAGAGGTGGTGAAGGACGTGACGCTGGCCTTCCTGCCCGGCGCCAAGATCGGCGTGCTGGGCGTGAACGGCACCGGCAAGTCGACCCTCCTCCGGATCATGGCGGGGCAGGACACCGAGTTCAACGGCGAGGCCAGGGTGGCGGATGGCGCGACCGTCGGCTTCCTGCAGCAGGAGCCGGATCTCGACCCCCAGAAGGACGTGTACGGCAACGTGCTGGAGGGAATGGGCGAGATGCGCGACCTGCTGGCCCGGTTCGAGGAGGTCAGCGCCAAATTCGCCGAGCCGATGGACGACGACGAGATGAACGCCCTGATCGAGGAACAGGGCGATCTGCAGGAGAAGATCGACGCCGCCGGCGGCTGGGAGCTGGAACGCACCATCGAGATCGCGATGGACGCGCTGCGCTGTCCGCCGGGCGACGCCGACGTGACGAAGCTGTCCGGCGGCGAGCGGCGCCGGGTCGCGCTATGCCGGCTGCTGCTGCAGCGCCCCGACCTGCTGCTGCTGGACGAGCCGACCAATCACCTCGACGCGGAATCGGTCGCCTGGCTGGAACGGTTCCTGCACGATTACGAGGGCACGGTGGTGGCGGTGACCCATGACCGCTACTTCCTCGACAATGTTGCCGGCTGGATCCTGGAGCTCGACCGCGGCCGGGCGATTCCCTACGAGGGCAATTACTCCGCCTGGCTGGAACAGAAGCAGAAGCGGCTGGCGCAGGAGGAGCGTCAGGAAGCGGCGCGTCAGCGCACACTGTCGTCCGAGCTGGAATGGATACGGTCCTCGCCGCGCGCCCGCCAGGCCAAGAGCCAGGCGCGCATCACCGCCTACGAGGACCTGCTGATCCAGGCGCGCGACAAGGCGCCGGGATCGGCCCAGATCGTCATCCCGCCCGGGCCGCGCCTCGGCGACCTGGTGATAGAGGCGCAGGGGGTACGCAAGGCCTTCGGCGACAAGCTCCTGATCGACGGGCTGAATTTCCGGCTGCCGCCGGGCGGCATCGTCGGCGTGATCGGGCCCAACGGCGCCGGCAAGACGACGCTGTTCCGCATGATCGTCGGTCAGGAAAAGCCGGACGAGGGCACGCTGCGGGTGGGCGACACCGTGGCGCTGGGCTATGTCGACCAGTCGCGCGACACCCTCAACCCCGGCAAGACGGTTTGGGAGGAAATCTCGGACGGCCAGACGGAGGTGAAGCTCGGCAAGCGGACGGTGCAGAGCCGCGCCTATTGCGGCTCGTTCAATTTCCGCGGCGCTGACCAGCAGAAGAAGGTGGGCCAGCTTTCAGGCGGCGAGCGCAACCGCGTGCATCTCGCCAAGATGCTGAAATCCGAGGCCAACGTGCTGCTGCTCGACGAGCCGACCAACGATCTCGACGTGGATACGCTGCGGGCGCTGGAAGAGGCGCTGGCCGAATTCGCCGGCTGCGCCGTCATCATCAGCCATGACCGCTGGTTCCTGGACCGCATCGCGACCCATATGCTCGCCTTCGAGGGCGACAGCCAGATCGTGTGGTTCGAGGGCAATTACGAGGATTACGAGGCCGACCGCCATCGCCGCCTCGGGGCCGACGCCGACCAGCCCCACCGTATCAAGTACAAGCCGCTGACGCGGGGCTGAAAGTCGCCCGCCGCCCGGCTATTCCCTGGCGGTTTTCTTGCGCAGGGCCGACAGCAGGCTCTCGACCTTGCCGCCGTTGTTGCGGATGACGGCGGCAAACTCGTCGCGCTGGGTTATGCCCATGCTGATGCCCTCGACCACGACATCGACGATCTTGAAGTCCTTGTCGGCGCGGACGCGCCAATGCACGGCGACCGGGGGCTGGCCGTCGCGCAGTATCTCGGAGGAGACCAGCTTTTCGCGCTCGTTGATGTCGCGCACGTTGCCCACCCGGAAGCTCCCGTCCTTCTTGTATTCCTTGAACCGGGCGG
The DNA here is from genome assembly GCA_009377375.1 of Alphaproteobacteria bacterium. Classification (GTDB taxonomy): domain Bacteria; phylum Pseudomonadota; class Alphaproteobacteria; order MPNO01; family UBA2964; genus WHUE01. The sequence goes on from WHUE01000002.1 coordinate 122,315, forward strand.
CATAGGAGCCGACGACGAAATCCTCCAGCAGCCGCATGTATTCCGCGCGCTGTTCCCTTGTGGCCACGCGCCAGTAACGGCCGAGCGTGAACCGTCCGATGGTCTGGATGTCGAACGAGGCGTTCAGAATCCGTCGGAAACGCGCCTCGCGCTCCTTGTCGTCCAACTCGGGGCCGGTCAGCGAGCTGATCGCCTCCTGGCCCATGTTGCGAATGAACTCGTCGGCGCCCTTCGCGGCGGCTGGCGGCGCGGAAAGCAGGGCCGCGACCAGCGCGGCGGCGACGGCTGCGGCGGAAAACGTTCGGCGGGTCAGCATCTCGGATCGCTCGGCCTTGTTGGCATAGGGTACGGATCGGCAGCCCGAACGCGCACCGGGGGAAGTTCCCTTCTGGCGGGCCCGTTGTCAACGCCCGACAGTTCATCAAGCATGTCTGAACACGGTAAACCCGAGGTTAACGGGATCGCGATCCGATCACCGGGCCTGCCGTCAACCTTTCATTATGAATATTGACATATAATAATATCTTTATATGTTAATCGCCTGCCACGTGGGCGATTGCCCACACGAGCCGACAGGACGGAGTTCTATGGACACGCTGCTTGCCATGCTGCGCGCCGCGGCCGAGCCGACAAGGCTCCGCCTGCTGGCGCTGTGCGCGGAAAGCGAGATGGCCGTGAGCGACCTCGTCGACATTCTCGGCCAGAGCCAGCCCCGCGTCTCGCGCCACCTGAAGCTGCTGTGCGAAGCGGGCGCGCTCGACCGGTTCCGCGAGGGCAGCCGGGTATTCTACCGCCTGTCCGACGATCCCGCGGAACCCGGCGGCATTGCCCGCGCGCTGGCCGCGCTGATTCCGCTCGACGATCCCGAATTCGCCCGGGACCGCGAGGGACTGGCGCGCATCCGCCGCCGCCGCGCGGAGACGGCCGAAGCCTATTTCCGCGCCAACGCCGCGCAGTGGGACAGCATGCGCCTGCTGCATATCGACGAGCGCGAGGTCGAACGGGCGCTGCGCGCGGCACTGCCGGGGCCCTGCGAGCTGCTGCTCGACATCGGCACCGGCACCGGGCGCATGCTCGAGCTTTTCGCCGACCGCATCGACCGCGGCGTCGGCATCGATTCGTCGCGCGACATGCTGTCGGTCGCGCGGGCGAATCTCGCCGCCGCCGGGCTGCGCCACTGCCATGTCCGCCACGGCGACATGTACAGGCTGCCGTTCGAGGACGGCGCTGCCGACGCCGTCGTCGTCCACCAGGTGCTGCACTACGCCGAACGCCCCGCCGCGGTGATCGCGGAGGCGGCGCGCACGCTGGCGCCGGGCGGGGTGCTCGTGGTGGCCGATTTCGCGCCGCACGACCTGGAACATCTGCGCCGCGACCATGCCCACAGCCGGCTCGGCCTGGACGAGGACGAGGTTTTCGACTGGTGCCGCGCCGCCGGTCTCGCGCCGGGCCGGGCCGTTCATCTTTCCGGCGATCCGCTCACCGTCATCATCTGGACCGCGCGGGCGGGGGCGCCGGTGCCGGTTCGCCGCGTCCGGCCCGAAACCGCCGAGGCCGCGTCATGACCGCCGCCACCGGGCCCGTAGAGGACATGAAACACATGCTGGCCGAGAAAATGCCGGCGGAGCTGCCCTTTCCGGCGCGCCGACCGGCCGACCTCAGGATATCGTTCGAGTTCTTCCCGCCCAAGACCGAGAAGATGGCGGAAACGCTGTGGAATTCGATCAAGCGGCTGGAGCCGCTGAGCCCCCGCTTCGTCTCCGTCACCTACGGCGCGGGCGGCTCCACGCGCGAGCGCACCCATGCCACCGTCACGCGCATCCTGAACGAGACCGCGCTCAAGCCGGCAGCGCACCTGACCTGCGTGAACGCGACGCGCGAGGAGGTGGACGAAGTGGCCCGCAGCTACTGGGAAGGCGGGGTGCGCCATATCGTGGCGCTGCGCGGCGACGCGCCGGACGCCGCGGCCGGCTACCGACCCACCCCGGGCGGCTACGCCTATGCCGCCGACCTGGTGGAGGGGCTGAAGAAGGTCGCCGATTTCGAGATCAGCGTCGCCGCCTATCCGGAAACCCATCCGGAGGCGCAGAGCGGGGAGGCCGACCTCGACAATCTGAAGCGCAAGCTGGATGCCGGCGCCGACCGCGCCATCACGCAGTATTTCTTCGGCGCGGAGGTGTTCCTGCGCTTCCTGGACCGCGCGCGCAAGGCCGGCATCACCGCGCCCATCGTCCCCGGAATCCTGCCGGTGCAGAACTTCGCCCAGGTGTGCAAGTTCTCCGGCATGTGCGGCACCGAGGTGCCGGGCTGGATGGGCGAGCTGTTCGAGGGGCTGGACGACGACCCGGAGACGCGCAGCCTGGTCGCCGCCACGGTGGCGGCCGAGCAGTGCCGCCAGCTTCACGCCCACGGCATCGACGAATTCCATTTCTACACGCTGAACCGCGCCGACCTGGCCTATGCGATCTCGCACGTTCTGGGCCTGCGTCCGGCCGCCGGCGGCCGCACCGACACCACCGTCAAGGAAAGCTGATCACCTATGGCCACCGTCATGGCGCCGAAGAACAGGAAGGCGAAGAAAGCCGGGCCGCAGGGCATCGACCCCGTCCGCCGGGCCGAGCGCATGCGCGCGCTGCGGCGCGCGCTGGACTCGCGCATCCTCGTGCTGGACGGCGCGATGGGCACCCAGATCCAGGCGCACAGCTTCGACGAGGACGCGTTCCGCGGCGACCGCTTCAGGGACCACGACAAGCCGCAGCGCGGCAATAACGACCTGCTGGTCCTGACCCAGCCGGATGCCATCCGCGACATCCATGCGGCCTACCTGGCGGCCGGCGCGGACATGATCGAGACCAACACCTTCAACTCCACCCGCATCGCCATGGCCGATTACGGCATGGAGGCGCTGGTGCCGGAGATCAACCGGACCGCGGCGCGCCTGGCGCGCGAGGCTGCGGACGCGGCCGAGGCGGGCACGCCGGACCGGCCCCGCTTCGTGGTGGGCGTGCTCGGCCCGACCAACCGCACCGCCTCGATCTCGCCGGACGTCAACGATCCCGGCTTCCGCAACGTCTCTTTCGACGAGCTGGTGGAGGCCTATTCCGAATCGGCGCGCGCCCTGATCGAGGGCGGCGCCGACCTGCTGATGGTGGAGACCGCCTTCGACACGCTGAACTGCAAGGCCGGGCTCTACGCCATCGACGTGGTGCGCGAGGATGCGGGATTCGACCGCCATACGCTGCCGGTGATGATTTCCGGCACCATCACGGACCAGAGCGGCCGCACGCTGACCGGGCAGACGACGGAAGCGTTCTGGAACTCCGTCGCCCATGCCCGCCCGCTGACCGTCGGGCTCAACTGCGCGCTCGGGGCGAAGGAGCTCCGGCCCTACATGGCGGAGCTTGCCCGCGTCGCCGGCACCTATGTGAGCTGCCACCCCAACGCCGGCCTGCCCAACGCCTTCGGCGGCTATGACGAGACGCCGGACAGCATGGCGCCGCAGCTCAAGGAATTCGCCGAGGCCGGATTCCTCAACATCGTCGGCGGCTGCTGCGGCACCACGCCGGACCATATCCGCGCCTTCGCCGAGGCCATCGAGGGCATGGCGCCGCGTGTCGTGCCGGACCTGCCGCACGTGCTGCGCCTCGCCGGGCTGGAACCCTGCAATATCGGTCCCGATTCGCTGTTCGTGAACGTGGGCGAGCGGACCAACATCACCGGCTCGGCGAAATTCGCCTCGCTTATCAGGGAGGGCGACTTCGAGGCCGCCACCGCGATCGCCGCCCAGCAGGTGGAGAACGGAGCCCAGATCGTCGACGTCAACATGGACGAGGGCATGCTCGATTCCGAGGCGGCGATGGTGAAGTTCCTGAATCTCATCGCCGCCGAACCGGATATCAGCCGCGTGCCGGTGATGATCGATTCGTCCAAGTGGTCGGTGATCGAGGCCGGGTTGAAATGCGTCCAGGGCAAGCCGGTGGTGAACTCCATCAGCATGAAGGAGGGCGAGGAGAGCTTCATCGAGCACGCGCAGAAGGCGCGCCGCTACGGCGCCGCCGTCATCGTCATGGCGTTCGACGAACAGGGCCAGGCCGACACCTGCGAGCGCAAGGTCGAGATCTGCACCCGCGCCTACAGGATCCTGACCGAGGAGGTCGGCTTCTCGCCCGAGGACATCATCTTCGATCCCAATATCTTCGCCGTCGCCACCGGGATCGAGGAGCATAACAACTACGCCGTCGATTTCATCGAGGCGACGCGGAAGATCAAGCAGACGCTGCCGCACGTCCACATTTCCGGCGGGGTGAGCAACGCCTCGTTCTCGTTCCGCGGCAACAACTCCGTGCGCGAGGCGATGCATTCGGTGTTCCTCTACCACGCCATCCAGGCGGGGATGACGATGGGCATCGTCAATGCCGGCCAGCTCGCGGTCTATGCCGACATCCCGGAAGACCTGCGCGAGCGGGTGGAGGACGTGATCCTCAACCGGCGCGACGACGGCACCGAACGGCTGCTGGAGACGGCGGAGCAGTTCAAGGGCGGCGGCGGCGCGAAGAGGGAAAAGGACCTCACCTGGCGCGAGGCCCCGGTGGGCGAGCGGCTGACCCATGCGCTGGTCCACGGCCTCAACGAATGGATCGTCGAGGACACCGAGGAGGCGCGCCAGCATTTCGACAAGCCGCTGGAGGTGATCGAGGGCCCGCTGATGGACGGGATGAACGTCGTCGGCGACCTGTTCGGCTCCGGCAAGATGTTCCTGCCTCAGGTGGTGAAATCCGCCCGCGTGATGAAGCAGGCGGTCGGCTACCTGCTGCCCTATATCGAGGAGGAGAAGGAGCGGAGCGGAACCGCCCACGAGACCAAGGGCAAGATCGTCATGGCGACGGTCAAGGGCGACGTCCACGATATCGGCAAGAACATCGTCGGCGTGGTGCTGCAGTGCAACAATTTCGACGTCGTCGATCTCGGCGTCATGGTGCCGGCGGAAAAGATCCTGAAGACGGCGATCGAGGAGAAGGCGGACGCCATCGGCCTGTCCGGCCTGATCACGCCGTCGCTGGACGAGATGGTCAACGTCGCCGCCGAGATGCAGCGCCAGGGCTTCGATCTGCCGCTGATGATCGGCGGCGCGACCACGTCCAAGATGCACACCGCGGTGCGCATCGCGCCGGCCTATCGCGGCACGGTCGTGCATGTGCTGGACGCGTCGCGCAGCGTCGGCGTCACCGGCTCGCTGCTCAGCAAGGAGCGCCGCGACGGCTTCGCGGCGGAGGTGAAGGTCGAGTACGAGGCGCTCAAGCTGCGCCACGAATCCCGCGGCGACAAGGAATCCGGCATTTCCATCGAGGCGGCCCGCGCCAACCGCGTGCCGGTCGACTGGAACGCGGTCGTGCCGACGAGGCCCGCCTTCACCGGCACGAAGACCTTCGACGACTACCCGCTGAGGGAACTGGTCGACTACATCGACTGGACGCCGTTCTTCCACGCCTGGGAGCTGCACGGCGCCTATCCGCGCATCCTCGAGGACGAGGTGGTCGGCGAGGCGGCGCGGAACCTGTGGGACGACGCCCAGCCGCTGCTGGAGCAGATCGTGTCCGAGGGCCGCATCCAGGCGCGCGGCGTGGTCGGGTTCTGGCCTGCCAATGCCGAGGGCGACGACATCGTGCTGTTCAGGGACGAGGACCGCAAGGAGCGGCTGCTGACCTTCCACACGCTGCGCCAGCAGGGGCAGAAGTCCACAGGGCGGGCCAATTTCGCGCTGTCGGATTTCGTCGCGCCGATGGAGACCGGCGTGCCGGACTGGTTCGGTTCCTTCGCCGTGGCCGTTGGGTTCGGCATCGACGAGATCGTCGCTGAGTTCGAGAAGATTCACGACACCTATTCGTCGATCATGGTCAAGGCGCTGTGCGACCGCTTCGCCGAGGCCTTCGCCGAGCGCATGCACCAGCGCGTGCGGACGGAGTTCTGGGGCTACGCGAAGGACGAGGCGCTGGACAACGCGGCGCTGGTCAAGGAGGCCTATCAGGGCATCCGGCCCGCGCCGGGCTATCCCGCCTGTCCCGACCACACCGAGAAGGGCCCGCTGTTCGAACTGCTGGGCGCGCCGGAGCTCGGCATCACGCTGACCCAGTCTTTCGCGATGCAGCCCGCCTCGGCTGTGTCCGGCTGGTATTTCTGGCGGCCCGAGGCGCGCTATTTCGGCGTCGGCAAGATCAACCGCGACCAGGTCGAGGACTACGCCGCGCGCAAGGGGATGTCGATCGAGGACACGGAGCGCTGGCTGTCGCCGAACCTGGGCTACGAACGATAGCGCCGGCGCGGCACGACGATCCCGGCCTCTCGCCTCCGGTTTGCGGCCTTACGGATTCGCGCTACTCTCCGCCCGACCTCGAGACACCGGCAGGACAGGGAGAGAACCGATGGCGGAAAAGCCGCGCCCGCGCGTGATCGCGCTGGAAGAGCACTACTGGGATTCGGAAGTCGAGAAGCACTTCAAGGGCCGCGACCAGTCGCGCCGCAACGCGCTGCTGGACCGGCTGCACGATCTCGGCGCGCTGCGCATCCGCGAGATGGACGAGGCCGGGGTGGACGTGCAGGTGCTGTCCCACGGCGCGCCGTCGCTGCAGCGGGTGGAGGCCGACGCCGCCGTGCCGCTGGCCAGGGCCGCGAACGACCGGCTGGCCGAGGCCTGCAAGGCCAACCCCGACCGGCTCTTTGCCTTCGCCGCGCTGCCGACCGCCGACCCGAAGGCCGCCGCGGACGAGCTGGAACGCTGCGTCGACAGGCTCGGCTTCAAGGGCGCGATGATCCACGGCCCGACCCTGGGCGACGGCTGGCTGGACAAAAAGGAGTTCTGGCCCATCTTCGAGCGGGCGGAGGCGCTGGACGCGCCGATCTACCTGCACCCGTCCTACCCGCACCCGGATGTGATCAGGACCTACTACGCGGATTACCTCGACCAGTATCCCGGCCTCGCCACGGCGGGGTGGGGCTACACGGTGGAGACGGCGACCCACACCATCCGCCTCGTGCTTTCGGGCGTGTTCGACAAGTACCCGGGCGCCAGGATGATCATCGGCCATCTGGGCGAATCCATCCCGTTCTCGCTCTGGCGCATCAACCAGGCGCTCAGCCGCGTGGAGAACACGGGCTCCGCCTCCTTCCGCGACACGTTCTGCGACCGGTTCTGGATCACCACCAGCGGCAATTTCTCCAACCCCGCGCTGCTGTGCAGCGTGATGGAGATGGGCATCGACCGCATCCTGTTCTCCATCGACTACCCCTTCGTCGAAAACCCCGACGGCACCGACTGGATCGACACCATCCCGCTCGGCAAGGAGGACATCGACAAGCTGCTCCACGGGAATGCGGAGCGGCTGCTGAAGATGTGAGGGGAGGCGCGCGCTTCCATCCTCACCCCATCACCAGCCCCCCGTCCACGTACAGCGTCTGCCCGGTCATGAAGCGGGACCAGTCGGAGGCGAGGAAGAGGACGGGGCCGGCGATGTCGTCGGGGCCGGCGATGCGGCGGAGGGGGGTCTGGGCGGTCAGCATCTCCTTCACATCCTCCTTCGTGCCCCGGCTGGCCTCCGTGGGGTAGACGAGGCCGGGGGCGACGCAGTTGACGCGGATGCCGAGCGGGCCGAGCTCCGCGGCGAGGTTGCGGGTAAAGCCGACCAGCGCGGATTTCGCCGTGGTGTATTCGTGATAGGGGATGGTCGGGCGCGCGATCAGGTCGCTGGCCATGTTGACGATGCTGCCCCCGCCGCGCCGTTTCATCGCGGGCAGGACCGCCTTGCACAGGTGGTAGGCGGAGAACAGCGCGCCGTCGACCTGCGCTTCGTAGTCCGCCCACTCGGTGTCCCAGAACAGCTTGCGCGCGTCCGGATCGAAGGCGTAGGGGCGGAAGGCGTTGTTGACCAGCACGTCGATCCGCCCGAACTCCGTCGCCACGCGATCGACCATGGCACGGATCGCGTCCGCGTCGGTCACGTCCGCCGGCGCCGCCATCGCGTCGCCGCCCGCCGCCTTGCAGGCAGCGACGACTTCGTCCGCCGCCGCCGCATTCGACAGGTAGTTGACGGCGACGCCCGCGCCCTCGGCGGCGAAGCCGCGGGCGATGGCGGCGCCGATGCCGCGGCTCGCCCCGGTGACGAGGACGACCCGGTCCCGGAAATCCATGATCCGCCCCTTCGCCGTCAGTTCGGGATCAGCTCTGAGCGCACCACCTGCGAGACGTCGATGCGGCGCTTGACCAGGCCGAGCCCCAGATAGACATCCGCCGCCTTCTGCATCACGTCGATGTCGAAATGGCCGAGCCCCTTCTTCTTCGTCGTCTCGGAGACGGAGGAGGCGTTGCGGAGCCTGATGATCTCCAGGTTCACCTTCGGGTCCTTGCCGTTGATGGTGCGCTTGACCGCAATCTGCGCGGCTTCCTCCGGCCGGTCGATCATCCAGGCGGCGGAATCGCGATAGGCGGCGAGGAAGCGGCGCAGCAGCTCCTTGTTGCCCTGCCAGGACTGCTCAGTCACCACGAAGATGTCGCTGGGCACGTTCAGGTGGTCCTTCACCTCGATCACGTTGAAATCCTTGAGCCCCTTGAGCTTGCCGACGAACAGCCCGGTGTCGGTGGCGGCGGTGGCGTCCACCTGGCCCTGCATCACCGGCGCGAAGTTGAGCAGCCCGGTCACCTGCAACGTGACGTCGGATTCGGACAGCCCGACCCGGTGCAGCAGCACCTGGAGGTTCTGCCGCGTGCCGCTGGACAGGCTGTAGACGCCGACCTTCTTCCCCCGCAGGTCGGCGGGTTTCACGATGCCGCTGCTCTTCAGCGCCACCACGTTGAACACGTTCTGCGGATAGATGTTGTAGATCGCGACCAGCTTCTCGCCCTTGTCGATGGCGGCGAAGAAGCTGCCGGGATCGGTGAAGGCGATGTCCGCCTTGCCGCTCAGCATGTTGAGGATGGCGGCGCCGCCGCCGGTGCCCGGCACGTAGCCGAGATCGATCCCCCGGGCCTTGAAGAAGCCCTTGTCGGGCTCGGCCATCAGGTTGGTGATCTCGCTGATCGGCTGGCTCCAGCCCGCGACGACGAACTTCTCCAGTGTCTGCGCCGCGGCGCCGTGAAGGCCGGCGAAGGACGCCAGCCCGGCGACGGCGAGGGAACGCGCGATCGTGCGGATCATTGGCCTGTTCCTTTCATGTGGCGGCGAAGCACCCAGCGCTCGGCCAGCAGCGTCGCCTGGTAAAACAGCATGCCCAGCGCGGTGATGACCACGAGCAGGGCGAACATCTGGGGCGAATCCATCATCCCCTGCGAGGCGATGATCATGGCGCCCAGCCCTTCGCGCCCGGCGATGAACTCGGCTACGACCGCGCCGACCAGGGCGAGCACGACGGCGACGCGCAGCCCGGCCAGGATCACCGGCAGGCCGGACGGAATCTTGAGCCGGAACAGCGTCTGCATCCGGGTCGCGCCCAGCATGCGGAACAGCTCGCGCTTCTGCGGATCGATATGCGCGATCCCGGTCATGGTGTTTTCCAGCAGCGGGAAGAAGCAGATCAGCGCGGTGATGATGACGGTGGACGTCATGCCGAACCCGAACCACAGGATGAACAGCGGCACCAGGGCCAGCTTGGGCACGACCTGGCTGGCGATGATGTACGGATACAGCACCCGGCGCAGGAAGGCGGTCTCCCCCAGCACGATGCCGCAGACGAAGCCGATGCCGCAGCCGGCGGCCAGCCCCAGAAGCATCTCCGCGCCGGTGAGCCAGATATGCGGCAGCAGGTAGCCGGTCGACAGCCCGTGCCACAGCGTCGTCAGCACCACCGACGGGGCAGGCAGGATCAGCTCCGATATGTCGGTGATGCGGCAGCCGGCCTCCCACGCCCCGAGGAAGGCGGCCAGCAGCCCGTATGTCCAGAGCCGCGCGCCCATCAGGCCGCATCCATCGCCTGCCGCGCCGCGCGGCAGAGCTCGTTGAAGCGGGGGCTGTAGCGCAGGTCGGGCGCGCGCGGCCGGGCGAGGTCGATGTCGAGCGTGTCGCGGACGCGGCCCTCCGCCATCACCGCCACCCGGTCGGCGAGATACACCGCCTCGGCGATGTCGTGGGTGACGAACAGCACCGTGGTCCGGCGGGAGGCGCAGAGCCGCAGCAGGTCGGCCTGCAGCTCCTCGCGGGTGATCGCGTCCAGCGCCGCGAAGGGCTCGTCCATCAGCAGCACCAGCGGCTCGTTGACCAGCGCGCGGGCAATGGCGACCCGGCTCTGCTGCCCGCCCGACAGCTCGCGCGGATGCCGCCCGGCGTACTCCGCCAGCCCGACCAGCGCCAGAAGCTCCGCCGCCCTGCCGCGGTCGGCGACCCGCGGCCGGCGCTTGAGCGAGACCGGCAGCAGCACGTTCTCCATCGCCGTCAGCCAGTCCAGCAGGGTGGGGTTCTGGAACACGAACCCCACCTGGGGGCTGGGCTCGGTGACCGGGGCGTCCTGGATATGAACCGCGCCCCGGCTCGGCGGCAGCAGCCCGGCGGCGAGCTTCAGCAGGGTGGTCTTGCCGCAGCCGCTGCGCCCGACCAGGCAGTGGAACGCGCCCTGGTCGATGGCCCAGTCGACGCCGTTCACCACCGTCTCGTCCGGCGGGTAGGTGTAGCTGGCGCCGTCGATGCGGAGGAAGCCCATCGCCGTCCCGTCAGTCTGCATAGGGGGCGAAGCCGTCCGCCGCCGCCTCGGCCGACCGCTCGATCTCGACCATGGCGACCAGGTCCAGCAGGTTGAACCGCCCGTCATGGTGCCAGCCCGCCTCCGGCGCGGTCATATGGCCCAGCGCGCTGATTCGGGTGACGCCGGCGCCGCCCAGAAGGGCTGCGAGCCGGTGCAGCGTCTCCGGTGGCGCGGCGATGCCGACGGTTTGCAGGAACGCCCTGTAAGGCGCGATGCGGGGCAGCGCGTCGTCCAGCGCGTCCACGGCGACGATGCGCACCGTCCGGTTCAGCCCGCCGGGCGCCAGGTCCTCGGCCTCCTCGGCATAGGCGACGCTCCATGCGCCCGCCGCGTCGCCCAGCAGGGCGCGGCCGTCTCCGTCGCCGGCAAGCGCCTTCATCTCCTCCGCGCTGCGCCAGGCGGCGACGCCGCCGGCCTCGCCCGCGGACAGCGCGTGGCGCGGATACTTGCGCTCGAACACGGAAAGCTCGTTGGCGACATAGCCGGCGAATTCGCGGGGCGAGACCCTGCCGCCGCGCTCGACGAAGAAGACATGCGGCGAGTAGCAGCCCTGCTGGTCGTAGCGGATCACGTCATGCGCCGCGGCGTGCGCGGCCGCCCAGGCCTTGCGCGAATCCAGCGCCTCGCGCGCGACCATGCCGAAGCTGAGCTTGTGGCCGAAGGGCAGGAACCGCGTCGTCACCGGCACGCGGGCGCGGATGGCGTCCAGCGCGTCCGTGCCGCCATAGGCCAGCACCAGATCGGCCTCGTTCAGCCAGGCGCGCTCCTGCGCCTCGTCGCCGCCCTTCCACCAGACGACGGCGAGGCAGTCGGCGATGGCCGGCTCCACCTCCGCCAGGAGCTCGGCGAACAGGCCGGCGAAGACCGGCTCGCCGCTGGACAGCTTGCCGACGCTGCCCGCCTTGACCAGCAGGGCGGAAACCTGGCTCCACAGCGGCAGGCCGGGCACGTTGCCGGCCCAGATCTGGACCAGCAGCTCGGGCCCGAAGGCGCGGGCGAAGCCGCCCTTCGGCACGGGCTGGAAATCGTCCAGCATCTGCGGGTTGGCGAAATCCTCGGCGAGGAATTTCAGCAGCTCCGGCCGGCGGAAGGTCTTCAGGTATTCGGTCAGCCCCAGCCGGACCATCTCCGCGTCGTAACCGGTGACACGGGGCAGCAGCGCCTCGGCGCGCTTGCGGTACGGGTCGCTGCGGTCGAGCAGCCGGGCGACGGCGCGGTCGAGGATGGCGGCGATGCGCGCGACCGGCAGCGGCTTCAGATTGGCGCGGGCGGCGTCCCGCACCCGCGCGGCCAGCGCCGCGGTCTGCGCGCCGTCCAGCGCCGGCACGGCAATCTCCACTGCGTCGTTGCCGGCGCCGAAGCCCAGCGTCTGCCACGCGACCGCGTCGCGCGCGAGTCCGGGCAGGTATCCCGCGAACTCCGTCATCCCGCCCGCCCCTGCGCCGCGCGGAGGAACTCCTCGATCGCCATCGAGCAGCCCCTGGCCTCTTCCCCGTCGGCGCGGCCCAGCAGCAGGAAGCCGTCGCCCGTGTCGAGTCCGGCGTCCTCCGTCAGGATCGCGCAGGCCGAATTGAAATGGGCGAGGTCGCAATGCGCCAGCACGCCGATGGCGCCCTGCGGCATCTCGCGCCCGGTCAGCGGATCGACCACGTGGCTCCGGATCCAGTGCGGGCCGGACTTGACCGGCGGCGTCTCCTCGTTGCCGTCGTCGTAGAACTGGGTGCTCAGCTCGGTCATGCCGTACATGTTGATGCAGAGCCGCTTCGGCACGCCGAACGTCGCGGAAAGCTGGTCGTAGAACGCCGCCGCCTCCATCTCGCGCGACTGCCCCTTGAAGCCGCCGGTATCGAGGATCCGGCTGCCCGCCGGCAGGGCGAAGCGGCGGTCCGGCGGAAGCGCGTCCATCAGATGCACGAAGCTGTAGCTCGCCCCGAGCAGGGCACAGGGTTCGCCCGTCTCCGTCGCGCGGTCCAGCGCGGCGCAGACCGCCTCGACATCGATGCCTTCCGTGCCCATCAGGTATCCGCTGCCCTCGGCGCCGAAATGCCGGAGCGCGAGGGCCAGGTAATGGGCCAGCGACGAGTTGGGCAGGACCGTCTCGTCCGGGAACAGGACGCCCATGCGGATCGTCTCCCGCTCCTGCATGAAGCGGTGTCGGAAATTCGCAGTCATCGAGGCGTCGTAGACCTTCAGCGTCGGGTGATAGCTCTTGCCGCGCGCCCCGCCGGTGGTGCCGCTGGTCATGAACACGCGCATCGCGGAGTCGGGCGCGACGCAGCTCAGCGTCAGCTCCTTGAACGCCGTGATCGGCACGGGCGGGATGTCGCGCCAGCGCCGCACGTTGCGCGGGGTCTTCGCCCGCTGCCGCGCGAAGCGGCGGAGCGGCGCGTTGTTCTCGAACTGATAGGCGAACAGCGCCAGCGCCATCGCGTCGAAGGCGTCCTCCGACGCGTCGTCGCCGGCCATGAAGGCCAGCAGCGCATCGATGATCTCGGCCTCGGTCACGAAACACCTCCCGACAAACCGGGCTGGCCGAACAGGCGGCGCAGCCGGACGATCCGGCCGTCGTTTCGGGGCAAGGAGGAGATTAAGGGGCGGCTCATGCCCGATGTCCCGCATCCCTACGCCGGCATGACCCGGATCAGGTTCGGAGGGTCGCCGCGTCGCCCGGGCGCTGTTTCTGCGTCCGGGCCGGCGGAGTCTCAGCCCCCTAGCGGGGCACCCCTTGGAACAGCGCGCAGTGTAGGAGGGCGCCCCGGCGCGCGTCAAGCCGGGCCGGGGCAGGGCAGGACCGGGGATAATGCGTCCCCGGCCCCGTTCGGCCGTCGGTCATTCCGCCGCGTTGCCCGGCAGGGCGTTCTTCCGGCGTTCCACCGTCCCGGCGTCGAGATAGACCTCGCCGCCCTGCTCGCGGAACCGGCGCGACATCTCGTCCATGCCGCTGCGGGCGAACTCCCGCACCTCCTGGCTGATCTTCATCGAGCAGAATTTCGGCCCGCACATGGAGCAGAAATGCGCCACCTTCGCGCCTTCCGCCGGAAGGGTCTGGTCGTGGAAATCCTCCGCCGTTTCCGGGTCCAGCGACAGGTTGAACTGGTCCCGCCAGCGGAAGTCGAACCTCGCCTTCGACAGCGCGTCGTCGCGTTCCTGCGCCCCCGGATGGCCCTTGGCCAGGTCGGCGGCGTGGGCGGCGAGCTTGTAGGTGACGACACCGGCCTTCACATCGTCGCGGTTGGGCAGGCCCAGATGCTCCTTCGGCGTGACATAGCAGAGCATCGCGGTGCCGAACCAGCCGATCATCGCCGCGCCGATGGCGGAGGTGATGTGGTCGTAGCCGGGTGCGATATCGGTGGTGAGCGGCCCGAGCGTGTAGAACGGCGCTTCCTTGCAGGCCTCGATCTGCTTTTCCATGTTCTCGCGGATCAGGTGCATGGGGACATGGCCGGGCCCCTCGATCATCACCTGGCAGTCGTGCTTCCAGGCGATGTCGGTCAGCTCGCCCAGCGTCGCCAGCTCGGCGAACTGCGCCTCGTCGTTGGCGTCGGCGATGGAGCCGGGCCGCAGCCCGTCGCCGAGCGAGAAGCTGACGTCGTACTGCGCCATCAGTTCGCAGATCTCCTCGAAATGTTCGTAGAGGAAGCTCTCCCTGTGGTGGGCGAGGCACCACTTGGCCATGATCGAGCCGCCGCGGCTGACGATGCCGGTCACCCGGTTCGCCGTCATCGGGATGAAGGGCAGCCGCACCCCGGCGTGGATGGTGAAGTAGTCCACCCCCTGCTCGCACTGCTCCACCAGCGTGTCGCGGAACACCTCCCAGCTCAGCTCCTCGGCGACGCCGCCGACCTTCGGCAGTGGCGCCACCCCAATGC
>WHUE01000002.1:136915-155426 GCA_009377375.1 Alphaproteobacteria bacterium
GCCGATGGGGACGGGCGAATTGCGGACGATCCATTCGCGGATGTTGTGGATGTTGGTGCCGGTGGACAGGTCCATCACCGTGTCGGCGCCCCAGCGGATCGCCCAGACGAGCTTGTCGACCTCTTCCTCCGCCGTGCTGGCGACGGCGGAGTTGCCGATATTGGCGTTGATCTTCACCAGGAAATTGCGGCCGATGATCATCGGCTCGGTTTCCGGATGGTTGACGTTCGCCGGGATGATGGCCCGGCCGCGCGCGATCTCGTCGCGCACGAACTCGGGTGTCACGAAATCCGGGATCGCGGCGCCCCGCGCCCGTCCGCCCTGGCTGTTCGGCTTCGCGGCCTCCGCGCGGCCGATATTCTCGCGGATCGCCACGTATTCCATCTCCGGCGTGACGATACCGGCGCGGGCATAGGCGAGCTGCGTCGGGACCTTGCCCGGCTTCGCGCGCAACGGCTGCCGGCCGTTTGCCGGGAACTGCGCGAATATCTCCCGGCCGCGTTCGTTGAAGCCGTTGTCGATGGGACGCACCGGCCTGCCGTCATAGGGCTCGACGTCGCCGCGCGCCAGTATCCAGCCGCGCCGCAGCGCGGCCAGGCCCTTTTCGATGTCGATGACGGCGTCCGGGTCGGTATAGGGGCCCGACGTGTCGTAGACGCGGATGCGCGGTTCGTCGTCGCCGGTCTGGCGGATGTCGCGCATGGCGACCCGGATGTCCGGGTGGCGCGTGCCGGGCACGTGGGTCTTGGACGAAGCCGGCAGCGGGCCGGTGGTGATCTTTCTGGCGAAGGCAGGTGTGTCGTCGGGCATTGGAAGCTCCTCTCCCTTTCGGCCGAAGCCGGTTATCGGGCATGCACGGAGAGGAGATAAAGGGTGGCAAGTGCCGCAACGTCCCGCATCCCTACGCCGGCATTACCCGGATCAGGTTCGAAGGGTCATCGCGTTGCCGGGTTGCGTGTCCGCGTCCCGGCCGGCGGAGTCTCAGCCCCCTATCGGGGCACCCCTGGGAACGGGAGGAGTGTAGGAGCGCGATTGGCCGATGGTCAAGGGCAGTCCGGCGCAGCGGTCCCACGGCCATCGCATATGGACATTCCCGGCTACCTTTCGAGTGTCGCCCCGGCCCCAGAGCCGGGGCCCAGTTGGCGGGCCAAGGTCGGCGGCGGTTCTGGACCCCGGCTCTGCGCGGCTTGCGCCGCTTGGCCGGGGTGACAAGGAAAGAGGAGTTTCCGAACGCAATCGCCTTGCGTCGGATGCGGCAACCCCTTGACGGAATATCGTCGCGAGCGGATGGTGGGTTTTCATCGCAGCAGGGCCGGAAGCAAGAACAGCCGTGACGATCCCCGCCCCACTCGAGCTCTGGCGCGAGCCCGTGCGCCCGGAGTGGATCGACTATAACGGTCATATGAACGTGGCGTACTACACCCTCGTCTTCGATCACGGGGTGGATGCGTTCTTCGACTATATCGGGCTGGGCAAGGGCTACCGCGAGACCGCGACAGGGACCACCATGGCGGTGGAGCAGCATATCCTCTACAAGCGCGAGCTGCTGGAAGGCGCGGTGGCGCGCTGCACGACGCGGCTCATCGGCTTCGACGAGAAGCGCATCCACCATTATCACGAGATGTACGACGCCGGGGGCGGCTTCCTCGCCGCGACCTGCGAGTTCATGACGCTGCATGTCGATTCGGCGGCGCGCAGGGTCTCCCCCCTGCCGCGCGGGGTGCAGATGCGGCTCGGCGACATCCTGGCCGCGCATGAGGCGCTGCCGCGGCCGGACGCGCTCGGCCGCACGATGAGGGTGCCGTCGCTTTCCGGCGGCTGATCCGCGGGCGGGCGGTTCGACAGGCATGGAAACGTCCCGCAAAATCCTCGCCGTCCTGCGCAGGCTCCTGTACAACGAACAGCTCGTGCTGCTGGTCCTGGCGGTCTTCATGGGCGCGCTGGCGTCCTACGGCGCGATCGCGTTCCGCTATCTCATACTGCTGATCCAGGGCGTGTCCTTCGGCACCTATTCGGACACGCTGTATACCCATGCGGCCAGCCTGCCGGCGTGGCAGGTCGTGCTGGTGCCGACGGCGGGCGGGCTGCTGATCGGGCTGTTCGTCCATTATTTCATGCCGGGCCGCCGGCCGCATGCGGTGGCCGACGTGATCGAGGCGGTGGCGCTCCGTTCGGGGCGCATGGGCATCCGGGCGGGGCTCGGCGCGGCGGTGGTCAGCGCGGCCTCGATAGGTGTCGGCGCATCGGTCGGGCGCGAGGGGCCGGTGGTGCATCTCGGCGCCGCCCTCTGCTCGCGCATCGCGCGCTGGTTCGGGCTCAGCCGCTCGCTGACCATCAACCTGGTGGGATGCGGGGTGGCGGCCGCCGTGGCGGCGTCGTTCAACGCGCCCATCGCCGGCACCTTCTTCGCGCTGGAGGTGATCATCGGCCACTACGCCATCACCGCCTTCGCCCCTATCGTGCTGGCCTCGGTCACCGGCACCATCATCTCGCGCGCGCATTTCGGGGATTTTCCCGCCTTCATCCTGCCGGGCCAGACGCTGGCGTCGGCGCTGGAATTCCCCGCTTTCGCGCTGCTCGGCGTGGTCAGCGCCGTGGCGGCAATCATCTTCATGCGGTCGATAGGCATCGCACAGGACCTGGCGATGAAAACGCCGCTGCCGCGCATGCTGCATCCGATGGTGGGCGGGTTCCTGGTCGGGCTGCTGGCGCTGGCCTTCCCGGAGGTGCTGGGGGTCGGATACGGCACCACCGATGCGGCGCTGCGCGGCAATATCGAACTGTACGTGCTGCTGGCGCTGATCGCGGCGAAGACGGCGGCAGTGGCGATCAGCCTCGGTTCGGGGTTCGGCGGCGGGGTGTTCAGCCCCTCGCTGTTCATAGGGGCGCTGGTCGGCGGCGCGTTCGGCATCGTTGCGAGCTCGGTGTTTCCGGAACTGTCCTCGGGCAATTCCGCTTACACGCTGGTCGGGATGGGGGCGGTCGCCGGCGCGGTGCTCGGCGCGCCGATCTCCACCATCCTGATCATCTTCGAGATGACCGGCGACTACGCGATCACAGTGGCGGTCATGGTGGCGGTGGTGATCGCCTCGATCATCACCCAGCAGGCGTTCGGACAGTCGTACTTCGCCTGGCAGCTCGAACAGCGCGGCATCAACCTGACCCGCGGCCGCGAGACCGGGCTGCTGGCGGAAACCACGGTCGCCGATGTGATGAAGGCGGACTACACCCCCGTGACGCCGGAAACGCCCATCGGCACGCTGCGTGAGAAGCTGCAGACCGCGACCTACGGCACGCTGTTCGTGGTGCGGGAAAGCGGGACGCTGGCCGGCACCGTAACCCTCTCCGACCTTGCCGAGGCGGCGTTCGACACGTCGATGGACAGCCTGCTGAAGGCCACCGACGTTGCCCGGTCCCGCCCGCCGGCGCTGGAGAAGGCGGCCGATCTGGATGCCGCGCTCAAGCTGATGGAGTCTACCCACGAGGAACATATCGCCGTCATCGACGACGCCGACAGCCGCCGGATGGTCGGGCTGGTCCACCAGGTCGACGTCATGCTCGCCTACAACCGCGCGCTGCTCCGCATGCACCGCGAGGAGCACGGGGTACTTTAGCGGCGCGCCGGACGGAGCCGGCGCGGCCGACTCAATAGCTGCTTCGGGTCTTCAGCCAGTCGTGGCGGTCGATGGACTTCACCCTGACCCGCTTCACCGCCATGCCCTGCAGCACGTCGAGGGGAATCTCGGCGCCGGCTTTCCCGACCGCCCGGACCTTGCGATAGAGATCGGCCAGGTTCTCGACCGCCGCGCCGTTCACGCCGACGACCAGGTCGCCGGGCTCGATGCCGGCCTTGAAGGCCGGCCCGCCGCGCGAGACGCGGGTGACGAACAGCCGGCCGTGCACCTCCTCCGACGACAGGCCCAGCCAGGGACGGCCGGGCCCCTGCGCGCGTCCGTGCTCCAGCATGTCGGCCAGGATCGGCTTCAGCAGGTCGATGGGCACGAACATGTTGCCCGGCAGCGGCTGGTCGGCGCCGGCCGCGTCGCCGACGGCCAGCGAGCCGATGCCCAGCAGGCCGCCATCCGCGCCGATCAGCGCCGCGCCGCCGAAGGCGGGGTGCGGCGGCGTGGTGAAGATCGCCTGCTCCAGCAGGTATTCCCAGCTTCCGGCGAAGGGCCGCCTCGTCACCACCACCGCGCCGCCCGCCATCTCCGCGCCGCCGTGGCTGGCGACCAGCACCCGGTCCTGCGGCTTCACCCCCGCCGAGTTGCCGAGTGCCATGGGGGGCACCGCCAGCTTCTCGGACGCGCGCAGCAGCCCGAACCCCGATTCATGATCGTAGGCGATGGGCTGCGCCGGCACGCGCTTTCCGCCGGCCAGCGTGATCTCGGCGCTGGTCGCTTCCAGGATCAGGTAGCCGATGGTCAGCACCAGCCCCTCGCCGTCGATGACGACCCCGCTGCCGTCGCGCTCGGTGCCCAGCGTTTGCGCGCTGCGCGCATCCCCCGGCACGGCGGCGGTCACCCGCACCACCGCTTCCAGCACCGCGATGGAGGCGCCTTCGCCGCCGTTCTGCGCGCGCGCCGTGCCGGCGGGCAGGGCGAGGAGGAGGGCGGCGAAAAGCAGAAACGCGAACGCGGGCGGGCGGGAACGGGCCATGGCGATCACCCCGGCGGCAGGTTGCGATGATGACGATATAGTCTCCGCCCCGCCCGCCGCAACGCCGGGCCCGTAAAAGCCGGTGACGGGGCGGCTGGTACGGCGCTTCCCGATTCGGCCTCCGGCGCGGAGAATCGGCCACGCCGCGCCGCCAGCGATGCTATAAAGATGGATATGTCCGATTCCGATCCGCGCCCCCGCGATGGAGGGCCGCCCGCGCCTGTTCCGGCCGCCGGCGGCGCGCCGGCCTATGTGGCCGCGCTGAACCCCGCCCAGCGCGAGGCGGTGGAGGCGATGGACGGCCCGGTCCTGGTGCTGGCCGGGGCCGGCACCGGCAAGACCAGGGTGCTGACGACGCGGCTCGCGCACATCCTGATGACCCGCCGCGCCTGGCCGGGGCAGATCCTCGCCGTCACCTTCACCAACAAG
Source organism: Alphaproteobacteria bacterium (assembly GCA_009377375.1). Classification (GTDB taxonomy): domain Bacteria; phylum Pseudomonadota; class Alphaproteobacteria; order MPNO01; family UBA2964; genus WHUE01. The sequence goes on from WHUE01000002.1 coordinate 142,004, forward strand.
GCGGCGCGCGAGATGCGGGAGCGGGTCGCCGCCCTGGTCGGTCCGGTCGCCGAGGATCTGTGGATCGGCACGTTCCATGCCGTCGGCGCGCGCATCCTGCGCCGCCATGCCGAGGTTGTGGGGCTGAAATCGAACTTCACCATCCTCGACGCCGACGACCAGCTCCGCCTGCTCAAGCAGGTGATGGACGCGGAGGACATGGACGAGAAGAAATGGCCCGCCCGCGCGCTGATGGCGCTGATCCAGCGCTGGAAGGACCGCGGCCTGGCGCCGGACAGGGTGCCGGCCGCCGACGCCGGCGGCTTCGCCAACGGACGCGCCGTGGCGCTCTACAGGGATTACCAGCAGCGGCTCGCCACGCTGAACGCCTGCGATTTCGGCGACCTGCTGCTCAAGTGCCTGGAGCTGTTCCAGGCCGATGCCTCTGTGCTGGCCGATTATCAGCGGCGCTTCCGCTACATACTGGTGGACGAGTACCAGGACACCAATGTGGCGCAGTATCTCTGGCTCCGCCTTTTGGCGCAGGCGCACAGCAATATCTGCTGCGTCGGCGACGACGATCAGTCGATCTATTCCTGGCGCGGGGCGGAGATCGGCAACATCCTGCGGTTCGAGCAGGATTTCCCCGGCGCCTGCATCGTGCGGCTGGAACAGAATTACCGCTCCACCAGCAGCATCCTCGCCGCGGCCTCTGCCCTGATCGCCCACAATTCCGGTCGGCTCGGCAAGACGCTGTGGACCGACCGCGACGGCGGCGAGGCGATCCGCGTCCGCGGGCTGTGGGACGGCGAATCGGAGGCCCGCATGGTCGCCGAAGAGATCGAGGCGCTGCAGCGCGACGGGCACGCGCTGAGCCAGATCGCCGTGCTGGTGCGCGCCTCCCACCAGATGCGGGAATTCGAGGAACGGTTCATCACCGTCGGCCTTCCCTATCGCGTGGTCGGCGGGGCGCGGTTCTACGAGCGTCAGGAAATCCGCGACGCCATCGCCTATCTCCGGCTGGTCAACCAGCCGGATGACGGGCTGGCGCTGGAGCGCATCGTGAACCTGCCCCGGCGCGGCATCGGCGTGGCGACGATGCGCGCCGTCCACCAGGTCTCGCGCGCGCAGGGCGTGTCGCTGCCCGAGGCCGCGGCGCGGCTGGTGGAGACCGACGAGCTGCGCCCAGCGTCGCGCCGGGCGCTGTCCCGGCTGCTGGACGATTTCGAGCGGTGGCGGGACATGGCGGCGGCGGTCGACCATGTCGAGCTGGCGGAGACGGTGCTGGACGAATCCGGCTACACCGCGATGTGGCAGCAGGACAAGTCGCCCGATGCCCCGGGCCGGCTGGAGAACCTGAAGGAGCTGGTCTCCGCGCTGGAGGAGTTCGAGAACCTGGCCGGGTTCCTGGAGCATGTCAGCCTGGTCATGGAGGCCGGCCGCGCCGACGACGGCGACATGGTAAACGTGATGACGCTGCATGCGGCCAAGGGGCTGGAGTTCGACACCGTCTTCCTGCCGGGCTGGGAGGAGGGCCTGTTCCCCAACCAGCGCGCGATGGACGAGGGCGGCGCCCCGGCGCTGGAGGAGGAACGCCGCCTCGCCTATGTCGGGCTGACCCGGGCGCGCCAGCGCGCCAACGTGTCGTTCGCTGCCAACCGGCGCATCTATCACCAGTGGCAGTCCTCGATCCCGTCGCGCTTCGTCGACGAGCTGCCGCCCGACCATGTCGAGACCGAGACCGAATCCGGGCTCTACGGCGGCGCCGTCCGGTCCGGCTTTTCCGAGACCGATGCGGCCGAAAGCTGGACGCAATCGGGGCGCGGGCCCGGCTACGCGCGGCTGCGCGCGGCGCGCGGCGGCGGCGCGCAGACGATCGAAGGCCAGGCGCGCACGCTGGAGGAGCGCGGCGGCGGCGTGGGCGTCGGGAGGCGCGTCTTCCACCAGAAGTTCGGCTACGGCACGATCCGCGCGGTCGACGGCGACAAGCTGGAAATCGCGTTCGAGAAGGCGGGGACCAAGAAGGTCATGGCGAGCTTTGTCGAGCCGGTCTGACCCGATGCCCGGAGACGGCGGCGGCTGGCAGGTGACGCTCGAGGTGCCGTCGCCGGCGCAGGTCGAGTCCTTCGATGCGGCGCTGGGGACGCTCGGCGGCGCGATCACCGCGCTCGAGCTGGACGGCGGCCCGCGCTGGCGGATCGTGGTCCACTGCGCCGAGGAGCCTCCGCGCGATGTGCTGGCCCGGCTGGTCTCGGCGGCGGCGGCGGAGGCGGGTATTCCGGCGCCCGATATGGTCATCGAGCCGCTGCCCGTCACCGATTGGGTCGCCGAATACCAGCGCAGCACGAAGCCGATGACGATCGGCCGGTTCCACGTGCATCCGAGCCATCATGCCCACGATATTCCGGCCGGCGTAATCCCGATCCTGCTCGATGCCGGGCGGGCCTTCGGCACCGGCGGGCACGAATCGACGGCGGGATGCCTGCGGGCGCTCGACCGGCTGGCGGCGCAGGGCGCGCGGCCCGGCAAGGCGCTGGATATGGGCTGCGGCTCCGGCATCCTCGCCATCGCGATGGCGCTGCTGTGGCCGGATGCAGGGATCGTTGCCTGCGACAACGACCGGGACGCCGTCGCCGTGGCGGAGGAAAACGCGGCGCTCAACCGCGTCGCCGCGACGGTGCGCTGCGTCGCGGGGGACGGCTATGCGACGGCCGAGGTGGCCGCGCTGCGGCCGTTCGGGCTGATCGTCGCCAACATCCTCGCCGGGCCGCTGACGGCCATGGCCGGCGATCTTGCCGCCGCGCTGGCGCCGGGCGGGGCCGCGGCGCTGTCGGGCCTGCTGACGACCCAGGCGGACGGCGTCGCCGCCGCTCACGAGGCGCACGGGCTCTGCGTCGCCGACCGCATCGTCATCGGCGAGTGGACCACACTGGTGCTGGAGGACGGTAGGGGTGGCCTTACTGCGCCTTGACGGCGGCGAAGCCCTTGGTGAAGCCCTTCAGCGAGATAGGCAGGTTGATCTGCCGCCGGCGCGCGTCCATCAGGGTGACTTGGGCCTTGTCCCCCTTGCGCAGCGCGTCCAGCAGCTCGTCGTTCAGCGCGACGGCGCCGCGGCAGCCCTTGGGCAGGCAGGTCTCGATCACGACGCGCACCGGCTTCACGTCCGGCACGGTCAGGGTCAGCCCCGCGGGCAGGAAAACGCCGAGCGGTACCGTCAGGATCGCCGCCGGCTGCTTGTTTTCCCCGAGCAGCCCGATCGCCATCAGCAGGATCTGCTGGCGGCTTTCCTTCACCAGGATGTTCTGGAAGATGAAGCAGCGGGCGGGCGCGCCGTCGGTCGCGGGCGTCTCGCAGCGGACGGTCCAGTCGTCGAACTTCTCGCCCTCCTTGAGGTCGGCGCTGGCCGGCGTCGAAGTCAGCGACAGCCCCAGAACGAGCCCGGCCCAAATCCTGTACAGACCCAACAGTTTCATGGTCGGTCTCCTCCCGATGCGAATTCGGCGATCCATACTGAACGGATCGCCGAATTGGTGTGTCGCCCGCCAATGCGGAGGCGAGGATAGTGTATTTCCGCGCAGTGCGGAACCGGCCTGTGGCCTCGCCGCGTCCGCGTCAGCCGGCCTGGACCGGCGGCGCGTCCTGCCACACCGCGGCGGGAATGTCGCTCCGGAGGAGGCCGCGTGCCGCGAGCGCCTTGTCGCTCAGGGCGAACAGCTCCTGCGCGTTGCGCGCGGAGTCGATGGTGCTGCTCAGGTCGTCGAAGAGCTGCTGGATTCCGCCCAGCAGCATGGCGAAGGACTCGCCCACGCGCACCGCCTGCTCGACCCGCGCGCGCGAGGCCGTGAAGGCCATGCTCGCATACCCGGCCGTCACGGGATCCGTGATCATCGGTATGCGGTAACTAGTGACCATTCGGTTGGACATTGTCGTACTCCTGCGGTTGGCGACCCAGGGGCATCCGCCCTAAGCCGCTCGATTTACGATAGGATTTGTCCTTGATTCACCTTTATAAATGGTGAAATCCGGCGGTTCGGGAATGGTCCCGCTACGCATCGGCCCATGTTCTTTTTGCATAGCAAAATAAATCCCGTGCCATCCACGCAGGAGCATCGCAGGCGAAGATGACGGCCAGGGAACGATCCGATGACGCAGATGTGACCTTTGCCCGGCTGCTGGCCGGCGCGGGGCCGCTTCTGGAGGCGAGCGCTTTGCCGGGTCTGATCGCCGGCGTTGCCGCCGCGCCGCCGGATGTCGACCCCGACGGCTGGATGGCGCTGGTGGCGGAAGAGCCGTCGCCGGCGCTGCGCGAAGCCTTGCGCACGCTTCTGGCCGAGGCCCGCACGGCCGAACGCGAGGGCCCGCCGAGGGCGGAGCGTCTGGCCGCGCTGCGCGCCGCGCTGGCGGACGGTGGCGTGGACGGCTTTCTCGTGCCCCTGGCCGACGAGCACCAGTCGGAATTTCCGCCAGCCTCGGCGCGGCGGCTGCACTGGCTGACCGGGTTCGGCGGCTCCGCCGGGCTTGCCATCGTGCTTCAAGGAGAGGCGGCGATCTTCGTCGACGGGCGTTATACGCTGCAGGTGCGCGAGCAGGTGGATACCGCCCTGTTCACCCCGCTGCACATCACCGAGCAGCCGCCGGGCGATTGGCTGGCGGGGCATCTGCCGGCCGGCGGGCGGTTGGGATACGATCCCTGGCTGCACACCCCGGGGGGAATCGAACGGCTGGCGGAGGCGGCGAAACGGGCCGGCGCGGCGCTGGCGCCGCTGGAGCCCAACCCGATCGATGTGTTGTGGACCGCGCAGCCGGCGCGGCCCATCGCCCCGGCGGTGCCGCATCCGGACCGGTTTTCCGGCCGGCCCTCGGTCGACAAGCGGGAGGAGGCGGCCAGGACGCTGCGCCGCAGCGGCGCCGCGGCGGCCGTGATCGGCGCCCCCGACTCCATCGCCTGGCTGCTGAACCTGCGCGGCGGCGACGTGCCGCACACGCCGGTCGCGCTCGGCTTCGCCATCCTTTACGACGATGCCCGCGTCGCGCTGTTCATGGACGGACGCAAGTTGACGAGGGCGGCGCGCACCCATCTGGGCGACGCCGTCTCGCTCCAGCCGCCCGACGCGCTGGGCGCGGCGCTGGCGGCGCTTGCCGGCCAGCGCGTGCAGATCGCGCGCGCGGCGACGCCGTGCTGGATCGCCGACCGGCTGGCGGAGGCGGGGGCGGAGACGATTGACCGGCCGGACCCCTGCACGCTCTCCAAGGCCTGCAAGAACCCGGTGGAGCTGGCCGGGGTACGCGCGGCGCACCGGCGCGACGGGGCGGCCTTGTGCCGGTTCCTCGCCTGGCTGGCGGAGGCCGCGCCCAGGGGCGGGCTGACGGAGATGTCGGCGGCCGACCGGCTGGAGGCGTTCCGCGCCGAAGGCGAGCATTTCCGCGGGCTCAGCTTCGACACCATCTCCGGCGCCGGGCCGAACGGCGCCATCGTGCATTACCGCGTGACCGTGGCGACCGACCGCGCGATCGAACCCGGCATGCTCTACCTGGTGGATTCCGGGGCGCAGTATCTCGACGGCACCACGGACGTGACCCGCACCGTCGCCATCGGCCAGCCGACGGCGGAGATGCGCGACCGCTTCACCCGCGTCCTCAAGGGCCATATCGCCATCGCCACGGCGCGATTCCCGTCGGGCACCGCCGGCAGCCAGCTCGACGCGCTCGCCCGCACCAGCCTGTGGCAGGCGGGGCTGGATTACGACCACGGCACGGGGCACGGGGTGGGCGCCTATCTCGGCGTCCATGAAGGCCCGCACCGCATCGCCAAGCGCGGGGGCGACGTCGCCTTGCGCGCCGGCATGATCGTCTCCAACGAGCCCGGCTACTACAAGACCGGCGAATACGGCATCCGGATCGAGAACCTGGAAACCGTGGTGGAGGTCGCCGCCCCGGATGGCGGCGAGCGCAGCCTGCTCGGATTCAACGCGCTGACGCTGGCCCCCATCGACCTCGCCTGCGTCGATCCCGCGCTGCTGACGGCGGCGGAGATCGGCTGGCTGAACGGCTACCACGCCCGGGTGCGGGAGGAAATCTCACCTCTGGTCGACGAGCCGACACGCAACTGGCTGGCGGAGGCGACGCGGGCGGTGGCTTGAGACCGCCTCACCCGCCGATCAGCGCCCGCCATTCCGCCTCGGTCAGCGTGGCGACGCCCAGCTCCGCGGCCTTCTTCGCCTTGGAGCCGGCGTCGGCGCCGACCACCACGTAATCGGTCTTCTTCGACACCGAACCCGCCACCTTGGCGCCCATCGCCTCGGCCTTCGCCTTGGCTTCCTGGCGCGTCATGGTCTCCAGCGAGCCGGTGAATACCACCGTCTTGCCGGCGACGGGCGAGTCGGCAGCGGCCGGCGCGGCGACATCCTCGATCTCAAGTTCGTGGGCCAGGTCGTCCAGTACCTTGCGGTTCTCGACATTATCGCGGTCGAAGAACCCGGCCAGCTCGTCGGCCACCGCCATGCCGATGGTGTGGATGTTGCACAGCTCCGCATAGGCCTCGCCGACCGCCTCGGGCTTCTTCGCCTCTTCCGCGTTGGCGTGGCGCTCGGCGCTGGCGCGTTCCATCGCCTCGCGCCATGCGGCCAGGCTGCCGTAGCTGCGCGCCAGCAGCCGCGCCGTGGACTCGCCCACCTGGCGGATGCCGAGGGCATATATGAAGCGGTCGAGCCCGATGCTGCGGCGCTCCTCGATGGCGGACAGCAGCTTCTCGACGGACTTCTCGCCCCAGCCCTCGCGCTCGCGGATGTCGCCGGCGTGGTCCTTCAGGCGGAAGATGTCGCCCGGCCCGTCGATCAGCCCGTCGGCATGGAACGACTCGATATGCTTGCCGCCCAGCCCCTCGATGTCGAAGGCCTGTCGGCCGACGAAATGTTTCAGCCGTTCCAGCTTCTGCGCCGGGCAGACCAGACCGCCGGTGCAGCGCACCACCGCCTCGCCGGCCTCGCGGACGGCCAGGCTGCCGCAGCGGGGGCAATGGTCGGGAAAGCCGTACGCGCTCGCGCCGTCCGGCCGCTTCTCCGCGATCACCGCGACCACCTGGGGGATCACGTCGCCGGCGCGCTGGACGGTGACGGTGTCGCCCACCCTGATGTCCTTGTCGCGGATGTAGTCCTCGTTGTGCAGCGTGGCGTTGGACACGACGACGCCGCCGACGGTGACCGGCTCCAGCCGCGCCACAGGGGTCAGCGCGCCGGTGCGGCCGACCTGGATCTCGATGCCGCGCACCACGGTCTGCGCCTGTTCGGCAGGGAACTTATGGGCGATTGCCCAGCGCGGCGCGCGGCTGACGAAGCCGAGCCGTTCCTGCCAGTCCAGCCGGTCGACCTTATAGACCACCCCGTCGATGTCGTAGCCGAGCAGGGCGCGCTTTTCGCCGATATCACGGTGCAGCGCCAGCGCGTCCTCGGCGCTGTCGCAGCGCCGCACCTCCGGATTCACCCGGAATCCCCAGCTCTTCAGCCGCTGAAGGAAATCCCAGTGCGTGTCGGCCAGCCGTCCGCTGGCTTCGCCCCAGCTGTAGCCGAAGAACCGCAGCGGGCGCTTTTCTGTGATCGAGGGATCGAGCTGGCGCAGCGAGCCGGCGGCGGCGTTGCGCGGGTTGGCGAAGATCGCCTCGCCGGCCGCCTCGCGGGCCTCGTTCAGCTTCGCGAAATCGGCGTGGCTCATATAGACCTCGCCGCGCACCTCCAGCACGTCGGGGACGCTGCCGGGCAGGGTGTGCGGAATGTCGCGGATGGTGCGCAGATTCTCTGTGACGTTCTCGCCCTCGCGCCCGTCGCCGCGCGTGGCGCCCAGCGCGAAGCGGCCCTTCTCGTAGCGCAGCGTGATCGACAGCCCGTCGATCTTGGGCTCGCCGACCACGGTGACGGGCTGGTCTGCCGGCAGGTTCAGGAAGCGGCGGATGCGGGCGAAGAACTCCCGCACGTCGTCGTCGCCGAAGGCGTTGCCGAGCGACAGCATGGGCACGGCGTGGCGCACCTTCCCGAAGCCGGAGGCGGGCGCGGCGCCGACGCGCTTCGACGGGCTGTCTTCGCGCACCATGTGGGGAAACCGCGCCTCGATCTCCTCGTTGCGGCGGCGCAGCGCGTCGTACTCGGCGTCGGAAATCGCCGGCGCGTCCTGCTGGTAATAAAGCCGGTCGTGGCGGGCGATTTCGTCGGCCAGCCGCGCCAGTTCCTCCGCCGCCTCGATGGACGACAGCGCCTCGACCGGAATGGCGGTCTCGTTCCGCGTCGGCGCGTCCGTCATCGGCTGCGGTCCGCCATCAGGCTGTCGGCGGCCGCGCGGGCCTCGTCGGTGATGCTGGCGCCGGCCAGCATGCGCGCGATCTCCTCGCGCCGGTCGCCGCCGGCCAGCTCGTCGACGGCGGTCACGGTGCCGCCGGCGCGTTCGGACTTGGCGACGCGCAGATGCTGGCTGCCGAACGCAGCAACCTGCGGCGAGTGGGTGATGGCCAGCACCTGGACGCCGTCGGCGAGCCGCGCCAGCCGCTCGCCCACCGCCGCGGCCGTCGCCCCGCCGATGCCGGAATCGACCTCGTCGAACACCAGGGTCGGAACCGCGTGGGCGGCGTGCAGCACGACCTTGAGCGCCAGCAGGAAGCGCGCCAGCTCGCCGCCGGAGGCGATGCGGTCTATCGGGCCGGTCGGCATGCCCGGGTTGGTGGAGACCTCGAACCGCGCCCGGTCGATCCCGTGCTCGCCCCAGGAGTCACGCCCGCGCGGTTCCACCACCGTGACGAAACGGGCCTTTTCGAGACGCAGCGGCGGCAGCTCCCCGGATACGGCCGCATCCAGCGCCGCGGCGGCCTTCTGCCGCTTCGCGCTCAGCGCCGTCGCGGCCTTTTCGTAGGCGGCGCGGGCCTCGTTGCGGGCGAGCGCCAGCCGTTGGAGCGCGCCCGTCGCCTCCTCCAGCCCGCCGAGCTGCGCCTCCAGCCGTTCGCGCAGCGCGGGCAGGGCCTCGACCGTGGTGCTGTGCTTGCGCGCCGCCGCCCGCAGCGCGAACAGCCGCTCCTCGCAGGATTCCAGCCGTTGCGGGTCCGGCTCGGCGTCGGCCATGGCGGAGCGGAGCGCCGCCAGCGCTTCCTCGGTTGCATCGGCAGCGCGCGACAGCGATTCGATCACCGCGTCCAGCCGCCCGGCGGCCTGCTGGCCCTGTCGTTCCAGCGTGCGCATGGCGCTGCCGATGCGCTCCGGCACGCCGCTGCGGTCGGTGAGCGCCTTCTCCGCCTCGGCCATCGCGGCCACCAGCTTCTCGCCATGCATCAGGTAGGCGCGCTGGCCGGCCAGTTCGGTCTCCTCGTCCTCCTGCGGGTCGAGCGCGGCCAGCTCTGCGGCGGCATGGCGCAGCCAGTCCTCGTCGGCGCGGGCGCGGGCGATATCCGCCTCGGCGGAGTCCAGCGCCTTCTCCGCCTCGGCCAGCGCGCGCCACAGCCGGGCGACGTCCGCGACCTCCGCCGCAAGCCCGGCGAAGCCGTCGAGCGCGGCGCGGTGGCTGGCCGGGTCCATCAGGCCGTGGCTGGCGAACTGGCCCTCGATCTCCACCAGCGCCTCGCCCGCCTCGCGCATCAGCGCGATGCTGACCGCCTGGTCGTTGATGAAGGCGCGGCTGCGCCCGTCCGCGCCGAGAACGCGGCGCAGGATCAGCGGCTCGCCGGGCTCCGGCGCGGCGACGCCGCGTTCGGCCAGCAGGGCGCACAGGGGCGCATCGGCGTCGACTCCGAATTCGGCGATGACGGTTGCGGCATCGGCGCCCGGCCGGACGAGGGCGGCGCTGCCGCGCATGCCGAGCGCGAGTCCCAGCGCGTCGAGCAGGATGGACTTGCCGGCGCCCGTCTCGCCGGTCAGCACGCAGAGCCCGGGCAGGAAGCTGAGCGCAATCCGGTCGATCAGGACGACGTCACGGATGGCGAGCGCGATGAGCATCGGAGCCTAGGGTGTCGTCGACGGACGTCGATCCGGATGAGGCGCATTTCCCTGCGGGACCGCGCCGCGCGCGACAAGGCCGAGCGTCGGGGCGGCGGGGCGGTCCGGTGCCGTTCGGGCGGACATGTCCTAGAAGACCCAGTCCCACGCCCGGGTGAAGAGGCCCTTGTCCGCCTGTTGTCTGCGCGCCTCGCCGTTGGTGGTCACCAGATCGTAGCTGTCGCCATACCATTCGCTGCCCGGGTAGTTGTGGCCGAGCACGGCGGCGGCCTTTTTCGCCTCCGCGTAGAGGCCGACAGTGGCATAGGCCTCCGCGATGCGGTGCAGCGCCTCCGGCACATGGGTGGTGGTCTGGTAGTCGTCGACGACGCGCCGGAACCGGTTGATCGCGGCCAGGGGTTCGCCGCGGCGCAGGTAGTAACGGCCGACCGCCATCTCCTTGCCCGCGAGATGGTCGCGGGTCAGGTCTATCTTCAGCGTGGCGTCGCGGGAATAGCGCGAGTTGGGGAAGCGGCGGATGACTTCGCGCAGAGCGCTCAGCGCCTGCTGGGTGTTGTTCTGGTCGCGCGCCACGTCGCTGATCTGTTCGTAATAGCACAGCGCCTTCAGATAGTAGGCGTAGGCGATGTCGCGGTTGCCGGGGTGAAGCTGGATGAAACGGTCGAGCGAGATGATCGCTTCGTCGTACTTGTTGGCCTGGTAATGCGCGTAGGCCGCCTGGATCTGCGCCTTGGTCGCCCAGATGGAATAGGGGTGCTGACGTTCGACCTCGTCGAACTCGGTGGCCGCATCGGCGTAGTTGCCGGCTTCGAGCCGGTCCACGGCGGCGTTGTAGATTTCCTGCACCGGCCGCTCGACATAGGGCGTTTCCTTGGCGGCGCAACCGGCGAGGAATACGGCGATGACGAGCGCAGCGGCTCTGGGAATGCGCGTCATGGTCACGATCTGGCCCGGTCTTCCTTGTCAGCAAGCACTATCGGATGGCACGGTCGGGATGCGCAAAGACGCCCATGCGGGCTCCCCGCCGCAACGGCCGGGATTATAACATGGGCGCGGGCGGTGCTGCCATACGAATGCGGCTCGTCGAAAGGGCGGGCCGCCGGAAACCGGATCGGTCGCTATGCCCGGACGGAGGCGAGCGGCTCCGCGACGTGGTCGCTGCCCATCGGGGGCAGGCCCTCCTCGGCGCGGTCGGTATAGGTCCAGGCGGATTCGTCGGTCATCAGCGCGACGACGAGCTTGTGGTTCAGCGCATGGCCGGACCGTGCCCCCTCGACCCGGCCGATGATCGGCCCGCCGGCAAGGTAGAGATCGCCGATGCAGTCGAGAATCTTGTGGCGGACGAACTCGTCGTCGTAGCGCAGCCCGCCGACGTTGAGGACGGTGTCGCCGCGAATCACAACGGCGTTGTCCAGCGAACCGCCGCGGGCCAGCCCGGCCTCGCGCAGCGCCGAAACCTCGTGCTCGAAGCCGAAGGTGCGGGCGCGGGCGATATCGGTCTTGAACGAACCGTTCATGAAGCGCAGCCCGAGCGACTGGCGGGCAATGGCGCCGCTCGCGAAGTCGATCTCGAACGACACGGAGAAGCCGGATGCGGGGTGGACCGCAATGGACTTCTCGCCGTCATCGACGACGACCGGACGGGTGACCTTGATGGCGCGGCGGGCCGTGCGCTGCTCGGCGATGCCGGCGCATTCGATCAGGAAGACGAACGGGGCGGCGCTGCCGTCCATCACCGGCACCTCCGCCGCGTCCAACTCGACGATGGCGTTGTCCACGCCGCAGCCGGCGAAGGCGGACATCAGGTGCTCGATGGTGCCGACGCGCGCGCCGGCATCGTTGCCGATGGTGGTCGCCAGGCGCGTGTCGACGACGTTGCGCCAGTGGGCGGCGACATCCTGTGCGCCGCGCGGAAGATCGGTGCGCCGGAAAAGAATGCCGGTGCCGTCGGCCGCCGGACGGATGGTCATCGAAACGGTGTGGCCGGAATGCAGCCCGACGCCCGAGCACCCGATGGGGGACTTCAGGGTGCGCTGACGGAGCAGACGGGGCGCGGCAGGCGCCTCGGCGGCGGGATCGAACGTTTCGACGAAATCGCGCACTTGCTTTCTGTCTCCTTGTCCGTCCTGTACGCCTCGGCCCGAACTCCGCTCTGGCGGCTGGCCTGCAATACGGGTACGGCTTACTCGAACCACGGCCTGTTTCCTCCCGACGTGCTGGTCCGGAATTCACGGTCCCGGCATCTGCGCGTCCGGGTCGCGATCCGGCTGGATCGAGGCCACGGGGATGATGTAACAACTTCCCCCCGTGGCGCTCAAATCAACAATTGTTTCAGAATATTACGGGGTTAACGGGCCGTTACCGAAAGGTTGACGGCCCGTTACCCGAAACACCCGTCAGTTGGCCTGCCGGCGCAGGAACGCCGGAATGTCGAGCAGGTCTTCCTCGCTTCTCGACGACTGCAGCCGGTCCTGCGGATCGACACCGTCGAGCCGCGACTGCTTCGCCGGTGCCGGGGCCGGTGCGGCCGCGGGCTGCGGCCGGGGTTCAGGCATTGCGGCGCGCGGCTCCGGCATCCTGGGCGCCGCCGGCTGGGCCGGCTTTTCGGCGATTTCCGGCCGTTCCTTCCGGCCCAGCGCCGATTCCGTCATGCGCCGGAACAGATTCGGCGCCCGCCTGCGGTCCGGTGGGGCGGAGCCGTTGACGAACTCGGCGGCGCGGTAGGGATCGGGCGCCGCCGCTTCCGTGCGCTCCGCCCGGGCCACCTCGACCGGCGGCGGCGGGATGAAGGACTCCCGCTGGGCCGCCGGCGCGGGTTCGGGCGCTCCGGCATCGGCCGCCTCGGCGGCCGGCGCCTCGTGAATCGCCTCGCGCTCGATCGTGGCCGATGCCTCGGGCGCGGGCGTCGGTTCCGGCACTGCCACAACCGCCGGCTCGGGCTGGATCATCTCCGGCGCAGGGGCGGGCATGGCGCCGTACGTGCCGGTCGCCGCGGGCGGCGTGTTGTCCATCGCGAACACCGACCGCCGCGGGGCCGTGGCCTTGGCGGTCGCCGCCGCGTGAAGCGCGGTGGCGCTGCGGTATTCGGCCGGGACCGGATTCGCAGGGGTTTCCGGCTTGTGGTTCATCCGCGCCACCGGTTCGGAGAACACCTTGAGCACCGGGCGGGGCTGGGCGTTCTCGTCGATGTCGATACCCGTGGCGACCACCGACACGCGCAGCTTCCCGTCCATCGTCGGGTCCATGGCGGAGCCGAAGATGATGTTGGCGTCGGAATCGACCTCCTCGCCGATGCGGTTGGCCGCCTCGTCCACCTCGAACAGCGTCATGTCGCTGCCGCCGGTGATGTTGATGAGCACGCCGCGCGCGCCCTTCATCGAGACGTCGTCGAGCAGCGGGTTGGAGATCGCCGCTTCCGCCGCGGCCCGGGCACGGTCGTCGCCCTCGGCCTCGCCGGTGCCCATCATCGCCTTGCCCAT
>WHUE01000300.1 GCA_009377375.1 Alphaproteobacteria bacterium
CCCCGAACCAGAGGAACGGACCCAGCTCCATGGTAGCCCGATCGAATCGGATCAGACCACGCATCCGCTCGGCTTCCGCGCGAGGGCGTTGTTGATGTCCACCCTGGCGGCGGCATGAACATCCTGATGCAGATGGCGCTGGTGAAGCATCTCCGATCTTCGGAAATAAGCTCAAAGTGTTAAACACGTTATATCTTCGGCATGGGTATCACCTCGTTTCGGCGGAACGGGTGGCGAGACGAGAAATGCGGCTTTGTAGGGGTGTAGCCGCTGAGAGTGCTCGGCATCGGTTCCGCTGGTCAGGAAGGGCAGCCTATGTCGGCAAACACCCTAGACGTCACCTACCGCAAGATAGCAGATCTCCGATCGTATACTAATAATCCCCGGGTCCACAATCGAGCCCAGCGGCGCAAAATAAACTCGATCCTGCGCCGTTTCGGCCAAGTTGCTCCGATCATTATCGATCCCGAGGGCGTCATTATCGACGGTCATTTGATTGTCGAGGAGATCTCCTCCCTCGGTTTCGACGAAGTGGCGACCGTCACCGTGCGCAACCGTGATCCGGCCGAGATCCGGGCG
>WHUE01000301.1 GCA_009377375.1 Alphaproteobacteria bacterium
GCTGATCTCCGGAAGCGGCGACGACGCCAGCATGAACAGCAGCGGGTCCTGCCCGCACACGATCGCAACCTTCATCGGCTGGCCGCGCTCGAAATTCTTGTCGCGATGGATGCGGCCGTGCTTGCCCTCGGTGATCTGGCAGCCGACGGTGTTGCGGTCGTAGACCTGCGAGCGATAGGCGCCGAGGTTGAACCAGCCGGAAACGGGATCCTGCGTCATGACGCAACAGGCGGTGCCGATGTAGCGGGCCGTGTCCTTCTCATGGTGCAGCGGCACCGGGAATTTCAATACGTCGACCGCGTCGCCTTCGAGCACGTTCTGCAGCACCGGCCCGTCCTTCACGAAACGCGGCGGGAGCGTCTTCATGTTCTGCATGCGCTGGTGATAGCGCTGCACGATATCGACCTTGCGGTCGTGCTGCAGCGGCAGGCCGAGCGTGAGCGCGACGCGCTTGATCGAGGAGAAGTGGCCGTAAAGGGTCCGGAAGCCCTTCGCATAGCCGGGAATTTCATCGAACAGGATCGCCGGCGCGGTGCCGTTCGATTTCTCGGTCAGCATCTGCGTGATGCTGCC
>WHUE01000302.1 GCA_009377375.1 Alphaproteobacteria bacterium
CGGTTCCACACCCCACGTCGAGGGTGCGCGCCTGATCGGGAACTTCGAGCCACTCGACGAACTCGGCCGCGACCAGCCGGCTCCATCGTCCGACCTACGGTTCGTATGTCTCCCCGGCCGACCAGTTCTCCAACGGCACGGTGTCATTCTCAGCGATGCCGGCGGAGACCGTGGTGACTTTGTCGAAACGAGTCGCTGATGGCCTAAAGCGGTCCACGCCTCCACCTAGGGTGGGCGACATGCGCATCGCCACCTGGAACGTGAACTCGATCCGCTCCCGCATCGACCGGGTCGAGGCATTCCTGCAGTCGCAGGACATCGACGTACTCACCGTCCAGGAGACCAAGGCCCGCGACGACCAATGGCCGCTGATGGGTCTCCAGGCACTCGGGTACGAGGTGGCCACGCTCGGCTACGACCAGTGGAACGGCGTGGCGATCGTGTCGCGGGTGGGGGTGGACGACGTACGCCATGGTGTCGACGGCATGCCGCAGTGGGGTGACCCGCTGACCTCCGAGGCGCGAGCGCTCGGCGCGACCTGCGGCGGGGTCCAGGTGTGGTCGCTCTATGTCC
>WHUE01000303.1 GCA_009377375.1 Alphaproteobacteria bacterium
CGAGACACAGCGCAGACCTCCCGAGGTAAGACCGACCGCTTTCACCGCACGCTCGCCGGATCTACCACCCCGACCCTTGATGACCGTGGACTTTGCGATTGGCTGCTCGCTCGTCCGGCCGGGCTGGCCTCGTTATCCGGTTCTTGTCCATCGAGTCGCGGCTTTGCTCCACGCTTTCTCCAGACCCCACCTCGCGATGACGCCCTTGCGCTTCGCTAATCCTTCGCCGTCATCAGGCTGGATAGAGGACTTCCACCTCCAAGCTGCCATTCATACTCGGCACACCGCCAACGGGTCCGCGCGAAGCGCGGCCCGATGACAGGCTCCGCGACGCCGTTCTTCGAACGGCTATGCCCGGGCATGACAGGCTTTCCTTGACTGGAGTCCATACACTCTCATGGCCGAACCTTTAGCGACCGAGCCGACACCCGAACAGACCGCCGCGCTGATGGTGCGGGTGCGGCGGATGATGATGATCGCGGGCTTGACCACCGCGCTCGGCATGTCGGCGATCCTTATCGTCATCGGCTATCGCATCTATCGCGGCGAAGCCAGCGTGGCGCCGATCGACCT
>WHUE01000304.1 GCA_009377375.1 Alphaproteobacteria bacterium
GCCTCATCGCCGAGCACCGGGCCGCCCGGGATCTGCCAGCGCGCGGCGCGCTCGATCAGCCCGGCGGCCAGCTGCGGCTTGGTCTGGAACTCCACGCCCTCGGGGATCTTCGCCCTGCAGCGCCGCTCGGCGTCCTGGCACCACTCCTCGGGCAGGTACAGCGCCCAGTCCAACGGCAGCGTGCCGCGCTCGCCGACCGCATGCACCGACACCGTGATCTGGCAGTTGCCGATCTTCCCCAGCGTGCCCGAGTACTGGCGCTTGACCCCGGGCGAGTGCCTGCCGTCCTTCGGGATCCCGTTGTCATCGATCACCCACGCCTGGACGCCGATCTCGGGCGCGACGCGCTCGGCGACCGCCCGCTGGATCACGACCGGATCCCACGGGCTGTCCGCAAGGAAGTGCTGCAACGCCTCGTAGTCACCATCCTCGCCCAGCCTGGCGACGATCGGCTCAAGCGACTTGCGCGCGCCGGCCTCCACCAGCCCACGCGCATACAGCTGCGCGCAGCGACGCTGCTCCGAGCGTCCCAACCCCGCCGCGATATCGGCCACGAACGCCTCCAGGCGCT
>WHUE01000305.1 GCA_009377375.1 Alphaproteobacteria bacterium
CGGCCTGGACTAGTCGTCCGCCGGTCCCCGCCGCGCGACCACGAAGATCCGCCGGAACTCCAGCACCGTTCCGCACGGCTGCGGCGGGAAGGCGTCGCGCAGCAGCGCGGCGTACTCCGCCAGGAACTGCGACCTGTCGCGGTCAGACAGGTCCTTCAGGACCGGGCGCAGGCCCGTCCCCTTCATCCACTCCAGCACTGGGTCGGCACCGCCGAGGACGTGCAGGTACGTCGTCTCCCACGCGTCGACCCTGCTACCGAGCCCGGCGAGCGTCGCCAGGTACTCCTTCGGCTCGGCCACGCTGAGGTGCCGGTCTGCGCCCGCCCCGACCAGCTCTCGCCAGCGCGCCGACCCGCGCAGCTCGGCCAGCAGCCGGTGCGCGAAGTGGATCGCCAGGCGGGTCTTGCCGACGCCGCCCATCCCCTCGATGGAGATGAGCGGCATCGGCGTGTCACCGCCGGCACCGCGGGCCGACCAGTCGTACAACCGCCGCAGCTCCGCCTCTCGCCCGCGGAAGTCCGCGATGTCCGGGGGAAGCTGCCGGTGCGTCCCGACCGGCACCACCTCCGG
>WHUE01000306.1 GCA_009377375.1 Alphaproteobacteria bacterium
TGATGTTGCCGCGCGGCGGGCGAGTTCGTGGTCTACATCTCCCATCAGCTTCCCGTGCCGATGCAGATCGGCCTGTCCCAGACACTCGGGATCAGCCAGCGCAAGCTTCGCGTCATCGCGCCCGATGTCGGCGGCGGGTTCGGCCTCAAGGTCTATCTCGACGGCGAGACGGTGGCGGTCGCATGGGCGGCGCGCCGCCTCGGGCGCCCGGTCCGCTGGATCCAGGACCGGATGGAGCACCTGGTCTGCGACGCCAACTGCCGCGACCACTGGTACCGGATCACGGGCTACGCCGACGACGACGGCCGGGTTCTCGCCATCGACTGCGACTGCTGGTGCGACACCGGCGCCTATTCGCCCTGGCCGTGGCCCGCCGGCATCGAGGCCAGCACCGCGCCCGGCAACATCACCGGTCCCTATGCCGTCCGCGCCGTCCGCGGCCGGGCGGTGACGGTGGCGACCAACAAGCCGCCCGGCCAGCCCTATCGCGGCGTCGCGCGGCCCGGCGCCTGCATGGCGCACGAGACGCTGATGGACGAGCTCGCCCACCAACTCGATATCGAGCCGCAC
>WHUE01000307.1 GCA_009377375.1 Alphaproteobacteria bacterium
ACTTCCACACCACAGCCCGAAGCATGTGCCCACCGTCCAACGGCAGCGCCGGCAGCAGGTTGAAGACGCCGACGATCAGGTTGGCATACGCGAGATAGAACAGCAGGAACTCCGGAACCGACTGGTTCACGGGAATGGCGGCGAGCCCGGCCGCGCCCGCGATCGCCAGCGACACCAGCGGCCCAGCCGCTGAGACCACGATGTCCTTGCCGGGCGTCGGGGATTCACGCTCGATCTCGGTGAAACCGCCGAGGAAGTGCAGAGTGATGCCTCTGACGGGCAGGCCGAACCAGCGTGCGGTCAGGGCGTGGCTGATCTCGTGGAGCAGCACCGATCCGTAGAGCAGCACCGCGAATGTGAACGTGATCAGGTAGACCCGCGGGCCGAGATCGCCAAGGAAGCGTTCCACCACATCCGCGAACAGAACCGTGATGACCGCCGCCACGATGAACCAGGTGGGGCTCACGTGCACAGGGACGCCCGCGACCTTGCCGAGCGACACGCGCCGTCCTCGTTCCTCCGCCACTCCACCAGGCTAGTTCACGCGCGCTAAGACCCCCGGCGAAC
>WHUE01000308.1 GCA_009377375.1 Alphaproteobacteria bacterium
ATCATCTTCCCGAAGTAGAAGTCGGTCAGCGGCTCCTTGCCGTAGATTCCGGCACGCATCTCGACGTCCATCCGGTTGACGCCGACCGCGTGCACCTTGAGCAGCACCTCACCGGGACCGGGTTCCGGCGTCGGCACCTCGTTGACCGCAAGCACCTCAGGACCACCGAACTTCTCGAACTGTACGGTCTTCATCTCGCATCCCTCCCAGCGGCCAGCGTGCGCAGCCGCCCGCGTTCGACTTTCCCCGTCGGGTTCTTGGGCAGCTCGTCGACGAAGGCCATGCGGCGGGGAATTTTGTAGCCGCCGATGCGGCCGCGGCAGTGCGCCACGACTTCCTCCTCGGTCAGGGCGGTGCCGGGGCGCGGCACGATCACCGCGAACAGCGCCTCGCCGTAGCGGTCGTCGGGCACGCCGACGACGGCGGCGGCGGCCACCTCCGGCAGGTCCCGCAGCACCGCTTCGAGCTCCTCGGGGTAGACATTCATGCCGCCGCTGACCACCATGCTGCCCTCCCGGCCGGCGAGGAAGAGGTGGCCCGCGTCGTCACGGGAGCCGCGGTCGCC
>WHUE01000309.1 GCA_009377375.1 Alphaproteobacteria bacterium
CGGGCGGCAGCATCGTTGAGCAATACTTGCGGTCCCGCGGAATCACCATCCCGATCCCGCCGTCGCTGCGCTTTGGTGGCGGTGCCTATTTTGGTCGCTACCAACTGCCGGCGTTGGTGGCCGCGGTGCAGGCGCCGGACCGACGCACCATCGCGGTGCAGGTGACGCTGATCGATCCGCGCGGCGATCGGAAAGCTCAAGTCCGCATGCCGCGCAAGACCACGGGCGCGCTCGGACTCGGGTTCCTCGGCTACCTGCCGTGGGCGAGAAGCATCGCGCCGCATTCGGGGTGCGGCTGCGCCGGCCGCGCGGTACGGGTGACCTGGCGCACGTACGCCCGCGCCGCCGCCGTCGCGGCCACCGGCGTGGCAACCGTCTCGCTCGCCGCCCCCTGGTGGCAGGTGACCGCGGCCCGGCCCGGCGGGTTCGCCGTCGCGGCCGCGGCCGGTCTCTGCGGATACCTCGCCGTCTCGCCAGAAGCGGACGACCGGTGGCTGCTGCCCACGCGGAAGCTGCGGCTTCGGCTGCTCGGACACCCGCTCGCCGCACCGGAAGAGCCGGTAC
>WHUE01000030.1 GCA_009377375.1 Alphaproteobacteria bacterium
GGTGCACAGCTTCCGCCTGCCCGGCATCTACGGGCCCGGGCGCAGCGCGTTCGACGCGCTGCGCGCCGGTACGGCGAAGCGGGTGGTGAAGCCGGGGCTGGCCTTCTCGCGCATCCATGTGGATGACATCGTGCAGGTGCTGCGCGCCTCGATGGCGCGGCCCGATCCGGGGGCGGTCTACAATGTCTGCGACGATGCGCCGGCGGCGTCCGCGGACGTGACCGCCCATGCCGCCGCGCTGCTCGGCGTCGAGGCGCCGCCGGAAATCCCCTTCGAGGACGCGGCGCTGTCGCCGATGGCGCGCAGCTTCTATGCCGACAACAAGCGGGTGCGGAACGACCGTATCAAGGCCGAGCTGGGGGTGGCGCTGCGCTACCCGACATACCGCGAAGGCCTGGCCGCGATCCTCGCGGAGGAGAACGGCGACTAACCCAGCTCGTCGCAGAGCTCGTCCACCGTGCGGCACAGCCGGGCGAGATCGGCGTCGCGCGACAGGCGGTGGTCGCCGTCCTTCACCAGGGTGACGGCGACATGCTCGCCCAGCAGCGCATCGGCGATGCGCAGGCTGTGCTCCCACGGCACGTCCTTGTCGCGCATGCCGTGGATCAGCCGCACCGGGCAGTGGATGGCCAGCGGCCGCTCCAGCACCAGATGCGTCCGCCCGTCCTCGATCAGGGCGCGGGTGATGGGGTAGGGCGCGTCCCCGTATTCCGACGGCTGGTAATAGACGCCGTCGCGCTCGATGGCGTCGCGGATCTCGGGCGGGAAGCGCTGCCACATCAGCGCCTCGGTGAAATCCGGCGCCGCCGCCAGCCCGACCAGCCCGGCGACGCGGTCGGGCCGCGCCAGCGCCGCCAGCAGCATGATCCACCCGCCCATCGAGGAGCCGACCAGAACCTGCGGCCCGTCGGTCAGCGCGTCCAGCGCCGACAGCGCGTCCCCGGTCCATATGCCGATGGCGCCGTCGGTGAAGGCGCCGGAAGAGCGGCCGTGCCCCTGGTAGTCGAACCGCAGGAAGGCGCGCCCGCTCGCGCGGCAATGCGTCTCCAGCGCCACCGCCTTCGTGCCGCCCATGTCGGACATGAACCCGCCCATGAAGACTACCCCCGGATTCATGCCCTCGGTACGGTGGTAGGCGATGGACGCGCCGTCATCGCGTGCTAGTATCCGGGGCTCTTCATCGTCAGGCGTTTCCGGGCCGGGTTCGTCGGTCATGGTGGGCATCGGCGGCTTTGTTTTCGGATGCAGCTCTCGCTAAAAATGGACACCCACCCTAACATCGCCAGCCCGGCGACGAAACAAGCCCCCGTGGTGCTCCAGGTGCTGCCCTCGCTTGGCACCGGCGGGGTGGAGCGCGGGACGGTGGACATCGCCCGCGCCCTGACCGAGGCGGGATGGCAGGCGCTCGTGGCCTCGTCCGGCGGGCCGATGGTGCGCGAGGTGCAGCGGACGGGCGCCCTCCATGTCGAGCTGCCGGTCGAGTCGAAAAACCCGCTGGTGATGTGGCGCAACGTCGACCGGCTCGCCCGGCTGATCGCCGAGCACAAGGTCGATATCGTCCATGCCCGCAGCCGCGCGCCGGCGTGGAGCGCGCTCTACGCCGCGAAGCGCGCCGGCGCCGCTTTCGTCACCACCTTCCACGGCCACTACAACGCGGCGAATCCGGCCAAGGCCTATTACAACTCGGTGATGGCCAGGGGGCGGCGGGTGATCGCCATTTCGGATTTCATCGGCGACCACGTGGTGCGCCGCTACGGCGCCGACCCGGCCGTGGTGCGCGTCATCCCGCGCGGGGTGGATATCGACATCTTCGATCCCGGCGCGGTCTCCGCCGAGCGGGTGATCGACGTGGCGGAAAGCTGGCGCGTGCCGGACGATGCCCGCGTGGTCATGCTGCCCGGAAGGCTGACGCGCTGGAAGGGCCAGTCGGTGCTGATCGAGGCGCTGGCGCGGATCGACCGCAAGGGCATCCGCTGCATCCTGGTCGGCGACGATCAGGGGCGCGAACGCTACCGGATGGAGCTCGAGGATCGCATCAAGCGGCTGGAGCTGGAGTCCGTGGTGCAGATCGCCGGCCACTGCCGCGACATGGCGGCAGCCTACATGCTGGCCGACGTGGTGATCTCCGCCTCCACCGATCCGGAAGCCTTCGGCCGCGTCATCGCGGAGGCGCAGGCGATGGGCCGCCCGGTGATCGCCACCGACCACGGCGCCGCGCGCGAGACCGTGCTGGAAGGGGTCAGCGGCTGGCTGGTCCCGCCGGGCGATGCCAGCGCGCTGGCGGCGGCGCTGCGCGAGGCGCTGGCGCTGACGCCCGAACAGCGCGCGGCCCTGGCGGAAACCGCCATTGCCCATGTGCGCGGCCGCTATACCCGCCCCCGGATGTGCGAGGCCACGCTGGCCGTCTATGCCGAGCTGCTGGCCGAGGCGGGGCAGGGCGGGTGAGCGACGGGGCTGCGCGAAAGCGCATCCTGGTCGTCAAGCTGGGGGCGCTGGGCGACATCGTGCTGGCGACCGGCCCGTTCAAGGCGATCCGGGCGCATCATCCGGGCGCCCGCATCACCCTGCTGACCGGCGCGCCCTACGCGGATTTTCTCGGCATGAGCGGCTGGTTCGACGAGATATGGACCGACGACCGGCCGCCGCTTCACGCGCCCCGCCGTTGGCTGGCGCTGCGAAAGCGGCTGCGGGAGGGCCGCTTCGACCGGGTCTACGATCTGCAGACCTCGGACCGCAGCGGCTGGTATTTCCGCCTCATGGGGCCGGGCGCGCGGCCCGAATGGTCGGGCATCGCGCCGGGCTGCTCGCACCCCCATGCCAACTCCCGCCGGGATTTCATGCATTCGATCGAGCGCCAGGCGGAACAGCTCGCCATGGCGGGGATCGCCGACGTGCCGGGATCGGACGTCTCCTGGGCCGTGGCCGATATCGCCCGCTTCGACCTGCCGGACCGCTTCGCCCTGCTGGTCCCCGGCGGGGCGCCGCACCGTCCCGAAAAGCGCTGGCCGGCCTCCGGCTATGCCGAGCTGGCGCGCAGGCTCGCAGCAAAGGGCGCGGCGCCGGTCGTCCTCGGCGCAGCGGCGGAAGCCCCGCTCGCCGCCGAAATCCGCGCCGCCTGCCCGGAAGCCGCGGACCTCACCGGCCGGACCGGCCTTGCCGACATCGCCGCGCTCGCCCGCGCGGCATCGGGCGCGGTCGGCAACGACACCGGCCCGATGCACATGATCGTCGCCGCCGGCTGTCCCTCGGTGGTGCTGTTCTCCGCCGCCTCCGACCCCGCGCTGACGGCGCCGCGCGGGGCGGCCGTGACGGTGCTGCGGCGCGACGGTCTGGCGGCGCTCGGCCCGGACGAGGTTGAATCGGCCCTGACAATGCGTTAAACCGCGCCGCTGGCGTCCGGGGCGGGCGCTTGTCTCACAATGGATTACGGGCCATTTGGGCGCCATGAGCACGGCATCGGAAAATGCGGCGGACGCGCGCGCGAAGGGCGGGGTATCGGTCACGCTGCCCGACGGCTCGTCGCGCGCCTATCCCGGCGCGGTGACGGGGGCGGAGGTGGCGGCGGATATCGGCCCCGGCCTCGCCAAGGCGGCGCTGGCGGTGGCGGTGGACGGCGAGATCCGCGACCTCAGCCGCGCCATAGAGGCCGACGCCAGCCTGCGCATCGTCACCCGCAAGGACGACGACGCGCTGGAACTGCTGCGTCACGACGCGGCGCATGTGATGGCGCAGGCGGTGCAGGAGCTCTACCCCGGCACGCAGGTCACGATCGGCCCGGCGATCGAGGACGGGTTCTATTACGACTTCGCCCGCGACGAGCCGTTCACGCCCGAGGATCTGGCGAGGATCGAGGCCCGCATGGCCGAGATCGTGGATCAGGACATCCCCATCGTCCGCGAGGTCTGGGACCGCGACGAGGCGATCCGCGTGTTCTCCGAAATGGGCGAGAAATACAAGGCCGAGCTGATCGAGGGCCTGCCGCGGGACGAGGACGTCTCCGTCTACCGCCAGGGGGGATGGTTCGACCTCTGCCGCGGCCCGCATCTGGCCTCCACGGGCCGGCTGGGCAAGGGGTTCAAGCTGCTGAAGCTGGCCGGCGCCTACTGGCGCGGCGATTCCCGCAACGCGATGCTCCAGCGCATCTACGGCACGGCGTGGCGCGACGAGAAGGAGCTGGCCGCCTATCTCCACCGGCTGGAAGAGGCGGAGAAGCGCGACCACCGCCGGCTCGGCCGCGAGATGGACCTGTTCCACTTCCAGGAGGAAGCCGTCGGCTCCGCCTTCTGGCATCCGCATGGCTGGACGCTCTACCGCGCGGTGGAGCGCTACATGCGCGCCCGGCTGGAAGCGGCCGGCTACCAGGAGGTGCGCACGCCGTCGCTCTACGACCGGGCGCTGTGGGAGCAGTCCGGCCACTGGGAGAAGTTCGGCGAGCACATGTTCACGGTCGAGACGCAGGACGACCGCACGCTGGCCGTGAAGCCGATGAACTGCCCCGGCCACGTGCAGATCTTCCGCCAGGGCATCAAGAGCTACCGCGACCTGCCGCTGCGCATGGCCGAGTTCGGCTCCTGCCACCGCTACGAGCCGTCCGGCGCGCTGCACGGGCTGATGCGGGTGCGCCACTTCGTGCAGGACGACGCGCATATCTTCTGCACCGAGGACCAGGTGACGGCGGAGACGCTGTCCTTCTGCGGGCTGCTGCAATCGGTCTACCGCGATTTCGGGTTCGAGGACGTGGCGGTGAAGTTCTCCGACCGGCCGGAGACGCGGGCCGGCTCCGACGCGGTATGGGACCGGGCCGAGGGCGCGCTGAAGGCGGCGGTGGACGAGGCCGGTCTGAGCTACACGCTGAACCCGGGCGAGGGCGCGTTCTACGGCCCCAAGCTGGAATTCGTGCTGCGCGACGCCATCGGCCGGGACTGGCAGTGCGGCACGCTGCAGGTGGATTTCGTGCTGCCGGAACGGCTCGACGCCGAATATGTCGGCGAGGACGGGCAGAAGCACCGCCCGGTGATGCTGCACCGCGCTATCCTCGGCTCGTTCGAGCGGTTCATCGGTATCCTGATCGAGAACTACGCCGGGCGCATGCCGATGTGGCTCGCCCCCGTCCAGGCGGTGGTGGCGACGATCACCGACGCCGCCGACGGCTACGCCGAAGAGGTCCGGGCCGCGCTCGCCGAAGCGGGCGTCCGGGTGGAGCTGGACGTCCGGAACGAAAAGATCAACTACAAGGTGCGCGAGCACAGCCTCGCCAAGGTGCCCGCCATGCTCGTCGTGGGCGCGAAAGAGGTGGAGAACCGGACGGTCGCGCTCCGTCGCCTCGGCGGCAAGGAACAGGAAACGCTTGCCTTGGACGATGCGGTGGCTACACTGAAACGGGAATCCGTGCCGCCTGCGGGCTGATCCGGCAGGCATCAGGGCCCGTGCGGAGCCCACAGCGAAGGAGCGACATCCCATAGCAAGACGACCCTTTTTCGGCGCGGCGCCCCAGAAGGACGACCGCCGCGTGAATGAATTGATCACCTCGCCCACTGTGCGCGTGGTCGATCCCGACGGCGAAATGCTCGGCGTCATGACCCCCGCCGAAGCCATGGCCAAAGCGGAGGGGTTCGGGCTGGATCTCGTGGAGATCTCGCCCAATGCCGACCCGCCCGTGTGCAAGATCCTCGATTACGGCAAGTTCAAGTACGAGGACCAGAAGCGCAAGGCCGAGGCCCGCAAGAAGCAGAAGACCATCGACATCAAGGAAATCAAGATGCGCCCCGGCATCGACGAGCACGATTACGACGTGAAGATGCGCGCCATGCGCCGCTTCCTCGACGAGGGCGACAAGGTCAAGGTCACGCTGCGCTTCCGCGGTCGCGAGCTCGCCCACCAGGAACTCGGGCTCAAGGTGCTCAACCGCGTCCGCGACGACGTGGACGAGGTCGCCAAGGTCGAGCAGATGCCCAAGATGGAAGGCCGCCAGATGATCATGGTGGTCGCCCCGGCCAAATAGCCGGAAACAGCCGACCGGCCGCCGCCGGTTCCGGAATCACGAGGGCGGGCCCATAGAGCCCGCCCTTTGCTTTTCCCGGTCTGCCGGCCGCTATTCCGCCTCGAGCGGGGCTTTCAGCCGGGTGTCCTTGAGGATGATGCCGCTGGTGCGCTCGGCGAGGACGGGCGGGATCGGTCGGGCGCCGTCGGTGGTGAGCCAGAGCCGCAGCAGGTGCCGCCTGCGCTCGGGCTCGGGCCAGTCCTCGTAGGCGGTGCGGGCATGCAGCGTCACGTGGTTGTAGAGGAACTGCATGTCGCCCTGGCGGAACTCCATGTCCATCTTCAGCTCGGCCAGCAGCGCGTCCATCATGTCCAGCGCTTCCTTCTGGGCGGGCGTGGTGCGCGGCACCTGCTCGAAGCGCTGCGTGGAATCGATGTACTGGCGGCCGTAGCGGCAGGTGAAGTAGCCGTTGTCGTAGTTGAAGACCGGCAGGATGTACCAGGGGTCCTTGCCCTCCGGCACCTCGCCGCGGCGGTCGAAATAGATCTCGCCGGCGAGCTCGGCCGCGAGGTCGGGCCGGCGCTCCATCATCGTGTTGTGGACGGTCACGGAGCTGACGATCGAGCTCAGCCCGCCCGACTTCGACGGATGCAGGCACAGCAGCCCGACGACATCGCAGGAATCGGCGTGGAAGCGCTGGTTCACGTTGGTCTGGTAGCCGCGCACGTTGGCGTGGCTCTGCTGGTTGTAGTCGGCGTCCGTCAGCTTCTTGACGTGACCGAGCACGTGGCCCTTCTTGTTCTGCGAGATGGCGCGGCCGAAATGCTGGCCGATGCCGAAGAAGGCGGCGGCGGCCTGGGCGCGGGTGTAGTTCCGCACCGGGAAGCCGCGCAGCAGCACGAAGCCGCGGCCGTCCAGCAGCTCCTCCCGGATCAGCGCCAGCGACTTGCCGAGCGTCGGAAGCGGGAAGTTCTCCTTCGTGATGTCGATAATGTCCATGCCGCGCGCCTCGACGCCGCGGATCGCGGCATCCAGATCGGCGACGTCCTCGTCCGTCAGGTGGTAGATCCACTCCTTCGTCTCGAGCATGCGCTCCTTCGTCCAGGCGGCGGGATCGACGACGGACTTGCCCGGTGCGGCGGGCTGCCGGGCGGGTCGGACGGTCTTGCGGTACATGCTGCTACTCCCTGTCGCGGCCGGTCGCGCGCCGGCCTCATAGTGTGTCCTATGATGCGCGCCCTGCGGCGCGATTTAAAGACCCTGTTTTCTATAGGGTCTGACGATCCGCCGTCAGCCGGGCTCGACCCGGCTCGACTGCGCGCGGAAATGCTTCACGAAGGCGACGCTGAAATCGACGATGTATTCGGTCACCTGCCGGCCGATCTCGGCGGAGGACCGGCTGGGATCGCCGGACATGATGCCGGTCTCGCGGACCTCGTCGGCGTTGATCGGCACCGGCACCTCCACGTCGCGGAACGTCACGCCGTTCCACATGGCGGGGGGAAGACCGAGAACCGTCTTGGCCGGCTTGTCCTCATACAGGTCGCGGCGGACCAGCTCGGGGAACAAATGCAGGTAGACGGATGCGATCGGATCGCCGCCATGCCCCATGGCGCTGCCGGCGCGGTCGCCCCAGATCTCGGCGCGCTTCTTCGGGGTCAGCATCCGCCAGGTGTTCAGGCAGGGGATCAGGATGCCGCGCTCCGCCCGGATCTTGCGCACCGCCTGGTTGATCAGCGGGAAATTGCCGGTATGGCCGTTGAAGATCACAAGATGGTCGAGCCCGTGATCGAGGAAGCTGACGCAGATATCCTCGACCAGCGCCGTCATGGTCTCGGCGCGGAGCTGCACCCCGCCCGGAAAGGGGCGGAAATACTCGGCGTAGCCGAAGGGAACGGTGGGCGCGGCGATGGCGTCGGCGGCTTGCGCCACCATTTCGGCCATTTTCTCCGTGATCATGTGGTCGCCCATCGGCGATTGCGGCCCCTGCTCCTCCTGCGAGCCCAGAGAGACCAGGATGACCGGGTTTTCCGCCATCCGTTCGCGGAATTCGTACCAGGTCATGTCCCTGAGCAGGTGCTTGCGTGCCATTGCGTCCTTCCGCCTTTCCGGTGCCGGCGGCCGCCGCGCGGCCGATGACCATGCTTAGCACAGGGTTACCCGGCGCGCATACAGCGCCGCCGGAACCCCTTGCATTCGGCCGCCGCCACGGCTATAAACCGCGGCCTTGCGCGGTTTTCCGCGTGAGGAAGAACTGGGGCGACCCGGCGATCGCGTGGTCACTTCCGACGCGATGGGCATGCCGAGGTAGTCCGCAATCCGATCCTTTTCCGAAAGGGGAACGAAATGCCCAAGATGAAGACCAAGTCGAGCGCCAAGAAGCGGTTCTCGAAGACGGGGTCCGGCCGCATCAAGCGGGGCTTCGCCTACAAGAGCCACTGCCTCGAGGAAAAACCTCAGAAGATGAAGCGCAAGGCCCGCGGCACCGCACTCGTGTCCAAGGCCGACGAGCGCATCGTGCGCCAGTTCATGCCCTATCTCTGACCGGCGACGGCAGGGAACGGCAGGCATCATCGCGCTTATCTGAGAGAGGCATCTCATGGCACGAGTCAAAGGGGGCGTCACAGCGCACGCCCGTCACAAGAAGGTCATCGCCAAGGCGAAGGGGTATCGCGGCCGCAACAACGCCGCCTTCCGCATCGCCAAGGAAAAGGTCGACAAGGGGCTGCAATACGCCTATCGCGACCGCCGCGTCCGCAAGCGCACCTTCCGCGCGCTGTGGATCCAGCGCATCAACGCCGGCGCGCGCGAGCACGGCCTGACCTATTCGCAGCTCATCGCCGGGATCAAGCGGGCCGGGATCGAGATGGACCGCAAGGTCCTCGCCGATCTGGCCGTGCGCGAGCCGGGGGCTTTCAAGGCGGTCTGCGACCAGGCCCAGGCGGCGCTGGCCGGCTGACCGCCGTCCTGCGGCGGGACCGTCCCGCCGCGCTGCCAGGTTCCGAGCGATGGACAATCCGGATCAGCTGCGCGACCAGCTTCTGGCCGAGATCGGCGACGCCGCCGACCTGGACGCGCTGGAGCGCGTGCGCGTCGAGGCGCTGGGCCGGTCGGGGCGCATCACCGGGCTGATGAAGGCGCTCGGCCAGGCGGCGCCCGAGGAGCGGCGCGAGCGGGGGCAGGCGCTCAACGCCCTCAAGGACGCGGTGGCGGCGGCGATAGAGACCCGCAAGGCGGCGCTGGAGGACGCGGCGCTGGATGCGCGCCTCGCCGTCGAGTCGGTGGACGTGACCCTGCCGGTCCGCCCGGAGGCAGAGGGGCGCATCCACCCGATCAGCCAGACCATAGACGAGATGGTCGCGATCTTCTGCGAGATGGGGTTCTCGGTCGCCGAGGGCCCCCATATCGAGACCGATTTCAACAACTTCACCGCGCTCAACATCCCGCCGGAGCACCCCGCCCGGCAGGAGCACGACACGTTCTATTTGCCGGAGAAGGAAGACGGCTCGCGGCTGGTGCTGCGCACCCATACCTCGCCGGTGCAGATCCGCACCATGATCGACATGGCGCCGCCGATCCGCATCATCGTGCCCGGCCGCACCTTCCGCGCCGATTACGACGCGACGCATTCGCCCATGTTCCATCAGATCGAGGGGCTGGTGGTGGACGAGACGACGCATATGGGCCACCTCAAGGGCTGCCTGATCGATTTCTGCGCCGCGTTCTTCGGCGTCGACGACCTGCCGACCCGGTTCCGCCCGTCCTTCTTCCCCTTCACCGAGCCGTCGGCGGAGATGGATATCGGGTGTACGCGCGAAGGCGGCGGGCTGACAATCGGCGCAGGCGCGGACTGGCTGGAAATCCTCGGCTGCGGCATGGTGCATCCGAAGGTGCTGGAGAATTGCGGCATCGATCCGGCCCGCTACCAGGGCTTTGCCTTCGGGCTGGGGATCGAGCGCGCGGCGATGCTGAAATACGGCATCCCCGACCTGCGCACCTTCTACGAATCCGACCTGCGCTGGCTGAAGCATTACGGCTTCGTGCCGCTCGACGTGCCCACCGTGGCCGGGGGGCTGTGATGACGCGAATCGCAATGCCCCATCCCCCCGTCGTCATGCCCCGGCTTGACCGGGGCATGACGACGGGGTGCAAGTACCGAAGGCGCCGGCCATGAGGTTCACCTTCAACTGGCTGAAGGACCATCTGGACACCGACGCGCCGCTGGACGCGATCGTCGAAAGGCTGTCGATGATCGGCCTTGAGGTCGAGGGCGTGGAGGACCGGGGGCGCGATCTCGCACCCTTCGTGATCGCGCATGTCACCGCGGCCAGGCAGCATCCCGACGCCGACCGGCTGCGGCTCTGCACCGTGGACACCGGCACGGGCACGTATGAGGTGGTCTGTGGCGCGCCCAACGCGCGGGCGGGGATGAAGGGCGTGTTCGCGCCCGAGGGCACGTTCATCCCCGGCAGCGGCATCACGCTGAAGCGCGCGACGATCCGCGGCGTCGAGTCCAGCGGCATGCTGTGCTCCGAGCGCGAGATGGGGCTGTCCGACGAGCACGAAGGCATCATCGAGCTGCCCGGGGACGCGCCGGTGGGGGCGGGCTGGGCCGCATGGGCCGGGCTGGACGATGCCGTGATCGACGTGGCGCTGACCCCCAACCGCGGCGACTGCGCGAGCGTGCGCGGCATCGCCCGCGATCTTGCCGCCGCCGGTCTGGGGACGCTGAAGCCGCTTGATGCGTCGCCGGTCGCCGGCGCGTTCGAGAGCCCGGTCAAGTGGCGGCGCGACTTGGCGGCGGGCACGGGCGACGCCTGCCCGATGGTGGTCGGGCGCTATTTCCGCAACGTGAGGAACGGCCCCAGCCCGCAATGGCTGCAGGACCGGCTGCGCGCCGTCGGGCTGCGGCCGATCTCGGCGCTGGTCGACATCACCAACTGGGCGACCTTCGATCTCGGCCGTCCGCTGCACGTGTTCGACGCGGGCACGCTGGCCGGCGACCTGACGATGCGGCTGGCGAAGCCGGGAGAGACGATCGGCGCGCTCGACGGCAGGGACTACACGCTCGACGGCGAGACGGTGGTGATCGCCGACGCGGACGGGGTGGAGGCCATCGGCGGCATCATGGGCGGCGCAGGGTCCGGCTGCGGCGAGGACACGACGACCGCGTTCCTCGAGGTCGCGCTGTTCGATCCTGCGCGCATCGCCGCCTCCGGCCGCGCTCTGGGCATCCTGTCGGACGCCCGCTACCGCTTCGAGCGCGGGGTGGACCCGACCTCCGCCGTCTGGGGGGCCGAAATCGCGAGCCGCATGATCCTGGAGATCTGCGGCGGCGAGGCCAGCGAGCTGACCGTCGCCGGCGAGATGCCCGAGTGGCGGCGCGACTGTTCGCTGCGCCTCTCGCGCCTGCTCGGCCTCGGCGGGCTCGCGGTGCTGAAGGACGAGGCCGCGCGCATCCTGGATGCGCTGGGCTTCGAGACCCGCATCGACGGCGACGTGCTGCGCTGCGCCGTGCCGCCCTGGCGGCCCGATATCGAAGGCGAGGCCGACCTGGTCGAGGAGGTGCTGCGCATCCACGGCTTCGAGCACATCCCGCCGGTACGCCTGGAGCGCGAGAGCGCCATCCCGAAGCCCGTGCGCGATGCGGCGCAGAACTGCGCCGAGCGCGCCCGTCGCACGCTGGCCGCGCGCGGCCTGATGGAGGCCGTGACCTATTCCTTCATGGACAGCCGCCAGGCGGCGCTGTTCGGCGGCGTGCTGGAGTCCTTGCGCGTCGACAACCCGATCAGCGCCGAGCTGGACGCGATGCGCCCGTCGATCCTGCCCAACCTGATCGAGGCGGCGCGGCGTAACATGGCGCGCGGCTTTGGCGATTCGGGGCTGTTCGAGCTCGGCCCGCAATACGCGAACGACCGGCCCGAGGGCCAGGCGCTGGTCGTCGCCGGGCTGCGCTTCGGCAATGCCGCCCCCCGCCACTGGGCGGCGAAGGCGCGCGGCGTCGACGCGTTCGACGCCAAGGCCGATGCGCTGGCGGCGCTGACGGCCACGGGCGCGCCGGTGGACAATCTGCAGGTCACCCGCGACGCGCCCGGCTGGTACCATCCTGGCCGCTCCGGCGCGTTCCGGCTCGGCCCCAACGTGCTCGCCCATTTCGGCGAGGTTCACCCCGCCACGCTGCGCGGCATGGACGCGGATGCGCCGATGGCGGCGTTCGAGGTCTATCTCGACAACGTACCCCTGCCCAAGACGAAACCCGGCGCGGCACGGAAGCTGCTCGCGCTGTCCGCCTTCCAGCCGGTGCGCCGCGACTTCGCCTTCGTCGTCGATGCGGGCGTCGAGGCCGGCGCGGTGATCCGCGCCGCCCGTGGGGCGGAAAAATCCCTGATCGCGGACGTCGCACTGTTCGATGCGTTCGAGGGCGAAAGCCTCGGCGTTGGGAAGAAATCCCTCGCCATCGCGGTGACGCTGCAGCCGGTGGACGCCACCATGACCGACGAGCAGATCGAGGCGGTCGCCGCGAAGATCGTCGCCGCCGTCGGCAAGGCGACCGGCGGCGCGCTCCGCCGTTAGCGACTATTCCCCGGCGCTCCGCCGCCGTCGTTGATGGCCGCAAGAAAGGCCGCGCCGAAGGCGGCGAGCTTGGCGGCGCCGACGCCGTTGACCTCGGCGAACTCCCCTTCGGTGCGCGGCCGCCGCCGCGCCATGTCGATCAGCGTCCGGTCGGGAAAGACGATATAGGGCGGCACCCCGCGCTCGCGGGCGAGGTCGAGCCGCAGCGCCTTCAGCGCGGCGAGCAGGGCCTCGCCGTCCGCATCCAGCGCCTCGCCGCCTTCCGTCGCCCCGGCGGCGGCACGGCCGCGCCGGGAGTCGGAGGGGCGCTTCGCCAGCAGCGTGTCCTTGCGGTACGCGAACGTCTCCTCGCCGCGCAGCAGCGCCTGGCCCTTTTCGGTGGCGCCCAGCCCGCCATAGCCCTGCACGTCGAGCCGCAGGTATCCCCCGGCGACGAGCTGGCGGATCATCGATTGCCACTCGCGCTTGCGCAGATCGGCCCCGGCGCCGAAGGTCGGCAGCCGGTCATGGCCCGATGCGGAAATCTTCTCGGTCGGCGTGCCCCGCAGCACGTCGATGATATGTGCCGCGCCATAGCGCTGGCCGGTGCGCATCACCGCCGACAGGATCTTCTGACCGTGCACCGTGCCGTCGGCCATCTCCGCCGGCTCGAGGCAGGAATCGCAATTGCCGCAGGGCGCGATCTCCTCGCAGAAATAGGCGAGCAGCGCGCGCCGCCGGCAGCTCGGCGATTCGCAGTAGGACACCAGCGCGTCCAGCCGCTTGTGCTCGCGCCGCTTGCGGTCGTCGCCGGCGCCTTCGTCCTCGATGAACACCCGCCGCATGCGGATGTCGGCCAGCCCGTATAGCATGTGCGCCTCCGCCGGCAGCCCGTCGCGCCCCGCGCGGCCGATTTCCTGGTAATAGGCCTCCGGACTGCCCGGCAGGTCGGCGTGCAGCACGAAGCGCACGTCGGCCTTGTCGATCCCCATGCCGAAGGCGATGGTCGCCACCATCACGATCCCGGGCTCGGTCATGAAGGCGTTCTGGTTGGCCTCCCGCACCGCCTTGTCCATGCCCGCATGATAGGGCAGGGCGCGGACGCCTTCCGCGTTCAGCAGCGCGGCGGTTTCCTCCGTCTTGCGTCGCGACAGGCAGTAGACGATGCCGCTCATGCCGGCATGGCGGCGGACGAAGTCCAGCATCTGGCGCTTCGAATCCTGCCGCAGCGCGACCGACAGGCGGATGTTCGGCCGGTCGAAGCCGAGCACCACGGTCTCCGCCTTCCCGTTGAACAGCCGGGCGAGGATGTCGTTGCGGGTGACCTCGTCGGCGGTGGCGGTCAGCGCGGCCACCGGCACGCCGGGAAACAGGTCGCGGAGCCGGGAGAGCGCCTCGTATTCCGGCCTGAAGGCGGGGCCCCACTGCGAGATGCAGTGCGCCTCGTCGACCGCGATCAGCGCGATCTCCATCCGGCCGAGCGCGGCCAGCATACGGTCCGTCATCAGCCGTTCGGGGGCGAGGTAGAGCAGCCTGGTCTCGCCCGCGGCCACGCGCCGCCAGGCGGCGACGTTGTCGGCGCGGTCATGGGCGGAGTTGATGGTTTCCGCCGCCACCCCGGCAAGGCGCAGGGCGGCGACCTGGTCCCGCATCAGCGCAACCAGCGGCGAGACGACGACGGTCAGCCCCTCGCGCATCAGCGCCGGCACCTGGAAGCAGAGCGACTTGCCCGACCCGGTGGGCATCACCGTCAGCACGTCGCGCCCGTTCAGCAGCGCGTCCACCACCTGTTCCTGTCCTGGGCGGAACGCATCGAACCCGAAGACCTCCTTCAGGATGCGGCGCCTGGGGTCGCCGTCGATGGGATAAGGCTGCATGAGGGTCCTAGTGTCCGTGGTCGTGTCCATTCGCCGGTCAAGTTACCGGGTTATCGACGGATGCGACAGTTGCAACGCCAGGACCGCGGGTTTTTCCTTCACGAAAGCGGCTTTAGACGGGGACGCCGCCGGCGTATACTGGACGCCGCAAAAAGGGGAGGCGTCGCATGGCCCTTTCGGCCCGCAAGCTGCACCCGCTCTTCGCGGCGGAGCTGACCGGCATCGATCTCCGCCGGCCGGTGGCGCCCGCCGCGCTGTCCGCGTTCAGGGCGGCGATGGACGAGCACGCCATCTGCGTCGTGCGCCACGATGCGCCGCTCACCAACGAGCAGCACATCGCCTTCAGCGGTCTGCTCGGCCCGATGGAGCGCGGTCCCGCGCCCAAGATCGCCGGCACCGGCATCCGCCTGCCGCATCCGGAGATCGTCGACCAGAGCAACCTGGATGCGGACGGCGCGGTCTATGCCGATGGCGACCGCCGCCTCGCCTACAAGCGGGCCAACCGGCTGTGGCATACCGACATGTCGTTCTACGCCGTCCGCGCGACCTATTCGCTGCTGTCGGCGCACGAGATTCCGGTCGTGCCGGCGGATACCGAGTTCGCCGACATGCGCGCCGCCTGGGACGCCCTGCCCGCGGCGACCAAGGCGGAGATCGAGGGGCTGAAGGCCGAACATTCCTACTGGCATTCGCGCGTCCTCGGCGACGGGCCGGAGCCGACGGAGGAGGAACGCCGCACCCGCCCGCCGGTCCGTCACGCGCTGGTGCACACCCATCCCGGCTCCGGGCGGAAATCGCTCTACCTCGCCTCGCACGCCTCGCACATCGCCGGCCGGCCGGTGGAGGAAGGCCGCGCCCTGTTGCGCGAGCTGATGGCGTTCGCCACGCGGCCGGAATTCGTCTTTGCCCATCGCTGGCGCACGGGCGACGTGGTGATCTGGGACAATCTCTGCACCATGCACAGGGCCACCGAATTCGACGACCAGTCCTACCGGCGCGACGTGCGCCGGACCACGGTGCGCGAGCGCGATCCGGCGGCGGTGGACGCCTGACGGGACCGCGTTGCGGCCCCCCGGCCCGATCTGAGACAATGGGCCGAACCGAAAGGAAGCGGCAGGATGGACACGCTGGACGGCAGGAAGGGCGAGGCCGCCTCGGCCCACGTGCTGGACTACCAGTCCGGCTTCGGCAACGAGCATGCGACCGAGGCCGTGCCCGGCGCCCTGCCCGAGGGCCGCAACTCGCCCCAGCGGGCGCCTTACGGGCTCTATGCCGAACAGCATAGCGGCACCGCCTTCACCGCGCCGCGGGCGGAGAACGCGCGGACCTGGTTCTACCGCATCCGCCCGTCTGTGGCGCATGGCCGGTTCCACGAAATCCTCGCCGGGCCGATCCGCACCTCGCGCGACCCCGAAGGTATCGTGCCGGCCAACCAGATGCGCTGGGACCCGCTGCCGGTGGCCGACGAGAAGGCCGATTTCGTCGCCGGACTTCGCACCATGGCGACCAACGGCGACGCCGAGATGCAGGCCGGCATCGCCGTGCATCTCTACCTCGCCGGCGCGTCGATGACCGGCCGCTACTTCATGAACGCCGACGGCGAGATGCTGATCGTGCCGCAGCAGGGGCGGCTGGTCCTGCATACCGAGGCCGGGATACTGCGCGTTGCGCCCGGCGAGATCTGCATCGTCCCGCGCGGCTTCAAGTTCCGCGTCGAGCTGCCCGACGGCCCGTCGCGTGGCTATGTGTGCGAGAATTACGGCCGCACACTCACCCTGCCGGAACGGGGGCCCATCGGCGCCAACGGGCTGGCGAACGCGCGCGACTTCCTCTACCCCGTCGCGGCATATGAGGAAGGGCAGCGCGCCTGCGAGCTGGTGGCCAAGTCAGGCGGCCGGCTGTTCGCCTGCGAGCTGGACGCCTCGCCGCTCGACGTGGTCGCATGGCACGGCAATTGCGCGCCCTGCAAGTACGACCTGACGAGGTTCAACGTCATGGGCTCGGTCAGCTTCGACCACCCCGACCCGTCGATCTACACCGTACTGACCTCGCCGTCGGAGACGCCGGGCACGGCCAATGTCGATTTCGTCGCCTTCGCCCCGCGCTGGCTGGTGGCGGAGGACACGTTTCGCCCGCCCTGGTACCACCGCAACGTGATGAGCGAGTTCATGGGGCTGATCTACGGCATGTACGACGCCAAGCCGGAAGGCTTCGTGCCCGGCGGGTGCAGCCTGCACAACTCCATGCTGCCGCACGGCCCCGACGCCGACGCGTTCGACAAGGCGGCCGCGTCCGACCTCGCCCCGGTGCATCTGCAGGACACGATGGCCTTCATGTTCGAGAGCCGCTACGCCTACCGGCTGACCGGCTTCGCCGCCGCCTCGCCGGCGCTGCAGGACGATTACGCCGCGTGCTGGGCCGGGTTGAAATCCCGCTTCGCGCCGCCGGGCAAATCGGGCAAATAGGGAGGGGACGATGGGGCATCTGCTGGATGGCGCCTGGACGCATGAGAACGTCCTGGGGGAGCGCAACGCCGACGGGCTCTATATCAAGCGCGCCGCGCAGTACCGCCACCGGATCACGGCGGACGGCGAGGGCGGGTTCGAAGCGGAGCCGGGACGCTACCACCTCTACCACGCCACCGCCTGCCCCTGGGCGCACCGCACCGTGCTGTTCCGCGTGCTCAAGAAGCTGGAACCGCTGGTTTCCCTCACCGACACGGCGCAGGAGGAAGGCGGGCGGGGCTGGGGCTTCGGGCCGGAGGGCCATCTCGTGCCGGGCACCGACCATCGCGCGCGCTGGCTGCACGAGCTGTATACGCTCGGCGATCCGGGCTGCACCACGCGGGTCAGCGTGCCGACGCTGTGGGATGCGAAGACCTGCAAGGTGGTGAACAACGAATCGTCCGAGATCATCCGGATGTTCAACGCGGCCTTCGCCGACCATGCGCCGCCGACGCCGGATTACTACCCGGCCCCCCTGCGCAACGAGATCGACGCGGTCAACGCCTTCGTGCTCGACGGCGTGAACAACGCGATCAACGGCTGCGGCTACTCGTCCAGCCAGGCGGCCTACGACATGTCCTTCGACAAGCTGTTCGAGACGCTGGACGCGCTGGAGGATCGCCTCTCGCGCCAGCGCTATCTCTGCGGCGACGCGCAGACCGAGGCGGACTGGCGGCTGTTCCCCAACCTGGTGCGCTTCGACCCGATCTCCTATGTCGGCTACAAGTGCAACAAGCGGCGGGTCGAGGACTATCCCAACCTGTCCAACTACCTGCGTGACCTGTACCAGACGCCGGGGATCGCCGCTTCCTGCGACATCGAGGGCATGAAGCGCGGCGTGTTCGGCAAGGCCGGGCCGATCGGCTCCAACGGCATCGTCCCGCGCGGCCCGGAGATCGACCATTGGCGTCCGCACGACCGCGGCCGCTTCGCGAAGGCGGCGTAGGCGTCTTCTCTACAGCCGGTGCCCGCGGGGGGTGAGGCCGAGCAGGACCTGGCCGGCGACCTCGTAGTTCGACAGATGCGCCTGGCCCTGCTGGGTCACGGCGTGCATGTCGCGGAAGCGGCGCTCGAAGGGCTGCGACTCGAAGATCGCGGTGGCGCCGGCGGCGTTGTAGGCGAACTCCGCCACCTGGCGGGCCTGGTCCATCGCGTTGGTGATGGCGACGCGCAGCCGGCCGCGCTGTTCCAGCGGGAAGTCCGGGCTGCGCTGCGCCGTCTCCCAGGTCTCCTCCAGCATCCGGATCAGGTAGACATGGGCGGAGCTCAGCTTGCCCTCTGCCCGGGCGACCTTCGACTGGATCACCGCGTTCTCGCGCAGCGCCGCGCTGGCGCCGCCGGCCACCTTGGTCGCGGCCAGCGCGATCAGCGCGTCCAGCATGGCGCGCGCGATTCCCATTGCCACCCCGGCGAAGGCGAAGCCGTAGAAGGTCAGCAGCGGGATGCGGTAGAGCGCCGAATCGACATGCCGGTCCTCCGGGTTGTCCCGGCGGTAGCTGCGCGATTCCGGCACGAAGACGTTGTCGACGGTGTAGTTGTCGCTGCCGGTGCCGCGGAGCCCCATGACGTGCCAGACGTCGACCATCGTCGCGTCGGATTTGGGGAACATCATGCTGCGCACCACCTGTCGGCCGCCGGCCTCGCGCGGGGTCACGCCGTCGGCCTCGTAGACCGGGCAGTGCGCGCCGATCCAGGTCGCGTGGCGGCTGCCGCTGGCGAACATCCATTCGCCGGCGACGCGGTAGCCGTCGCCCTCGGCCACCGCCTTCGCCTTGCGGCTGGCGGGGCCCCAGGCGAGCACCGCGTCCGGCGCGCCGAAGATGTCCAGCGCCGCGTCGGGCGCCAGATAGGCGCCGGCATAGCAGCAGCCCTGGGCCTGGCCGAGGCACCAGGCGGTGCTGGCGTCCGCCGCGGCGACAATCTCCATCACCTCGACGACCTCCATCGCCGTGGCCTCGCCGCCGCCGAGGCTGCGCGGCAGGGTCATGCGGAAAAGCTGCGCGTCGTGCAGCGCCGCCATGACCTCGTCCGTCACCTGCCGTTCCCGCTCGATGCGCGGGGAGGCCGCGGCGATCGTCGGCGCGAGATCGCGCGCCCGCGCCAGCCAGTCGATGCCGGCCGCCAGATCCTGCGGCTTCGGAATATCGTTCACGGGAACCGCGCCTCCTCTGCGTCCTCTGCGCTCCGCCGGCTCTTGGTCGACCGGTCGGACGACCGAGATTACCGGCGAGCGCGCCGAACGCAAAGCCGCCCGTTCATCCGCCGGCCGCACGCGGCCGCGGGCACGGGGGATGGCAGAGAGGCCCCAAACGCCATCATTTATGCATAATAAATAGGCATAAATCGATTTATGAACAAATTCTATACATCTGGACGGCTCCGCCGCGCCGCGGGCCCGATGCCGGCCGCGCCGATTCATA
Organism: Alphaproteobacteria bacterium; assembly: GCA_009377375.1. Lineage (GTDB taxonomy): Bacteria > Pseudomonadota > Alphaproteobacteria > MPNO01 > UBA2964 > WHUE01. The sequence goes on from WHUE01000030.1 coordinate 19,334, forward strand.
GCCTTGAGTCAATGTCTTAGGGAAAAATCGCCGGCGCGGCGCGAACTGGCACGCGGTTTGCTTTGAGGGGGAGGCGGACCATACAACTCAGGAGCATCCGATGTTCAAAATCAAAAACTCACTGCGCAGGGCGGCGGCGGTAGGGGCCATTCTGCTGGCGGCGCCGCTGGCCGCGGGCGCGCAAGCGGCCGATACCATCAAGGTGGGCGTCCTGCACTCCCTGTCCGGCACCATGGCGATCAGCGAGACCACGCTGAAGGACACCATGCTGATGCTGATCGACGACCTGAACAAGAAGGGTGGCCTGCTCGGCAAGAAGGTCGAGGCCGTCGTGGTCGACCCCGCCTCCAACTGGCCGCTGTTCGCCGAGAAGGCGCGCGAGCTGATCGTGAAGCAGAAGGTCGATGTGGTGTTCGGCTGCTGGACCTCGGTGTCCCGCAAGTCGGTGCTGCCCGTATTCGAGGAGCTCAACGGGCTTCTGTTCTATCCGGTTCAGTACGAGGGAGAGGAAAGCTCGCGCAACGTGTTCTATACCGGCGCAGCCCCGAACCAGCAGGCCATTCCCGCGGTCGAGTACCTGATGAGCGAGGAAGGCGGCGCGGCCAAGCGCTGGGTGCTGCTCGGCACAGACTACGTCTATCCGCGCACCACCAACAAGATTCTGCGCGCCTTCCTGCATTCCAAGGGCGTGAAGGACTCCGACATCATGGAGAACTACACCCCGTTCGGCCATTCCGACTGGCAGACCATCGTCTCGGACGTGAAGAAATTCGCCTCCGGCGGCATGAAGACGGCCGTGGTCTCCACCATCAACGGCGACGCCAACGTGCCGTTCTACAAGGAGCTGGGCAACCAGGGCATCAAGGCCGAGGACATCCCGGTCGTCGCCTTTTCCGTAGGCGAGGAGGAGCTCTCGGGCATCGACGCCAGACCGCTGGTCGGCCATCTGGCGGCCTGGAACTACTTCATGAGCGTCGATGTGCCCGAGAACAAGGACTTCATCGCCAGGTGGCACAGCTTCATCAAGAACAAGAAGCGCACCACCAACGACCCGATGGAGGCCCACTATATCGGCTTCAACATGTGGGTGCAGGCGGTCAAGCAGGCCGGCAGCACCGATGTCGACGCCGTCCGCCAGGCGATGTACGGCCAGCGCGTCACGTCGCTGACCGGCTCGGCGGCCGAGATGCTGCCGAACCATCACCTGACCAAGCCGGTGCTGATCGGCGAGATTCAGGCGAACGGCCAGTTCGACACGGTGTGGAAGACCTCGGGCCCGGTGCCGGGCGACGCCTGGTCGGACTTCATCCCCGAAAGCGCCAAGCTGACCGCGGACTGGAAGTACCCCTGGGTCTGCGGCAACTGCGAAAAGCCGAAGTTCAACTAGCCGCCTCCGTATAGCCGAACCGGACTCCCCCGGGCGCGACCTCCTCTCCGTGCGCCCGGGGGCTTCCGGCCTCCGATCCGCCACCCAGTTCCGTCAGGGCACATATCGATGCGCCGCTTTGTGACACTTTTCGTCGTTGCGCTCTGCCTGGTCCTTTCGGCGGTGACGGCCTTCGCCCAGGCGCCGGCGGCGCAGGGGCCGGATTTCGCCGCGCTGGTGAAGCATCTGGGCGGCAAGAGCTTCGCCGCGCGGCTCAACGCCGTCCGGGCCCTGGGCGAGACGGGCGACGCCCGCGCCGTGCGGGTTCTCGAGGCCATGCTCGGCCGCAACCTCTATGCGACAACGGACGGCCGCGTCGTCATCGGCGAGAAGAAGGGCGACGCCTACGCCCTGCGCGACGCGGCGACCGGCGCCGATGCCGGCAGCGCGCCGTCCGGCGAACTGTCCATGGTGCGCACCAACAACCGTCTGCGCAACGAGATCAACAGCGCCCTTGGCACGCTGGTCCTGATGAGCGACGACCCCGACCGCCGGCGCAAGGCGGCGGTAGAGGTCTTCAAGTCGCGCCCGAAGGACGCGATCCCCGCGCTGGAACGCGCGGTGGCGCGCGAGACGGACGCCGGGGTGAAACAGACGATGGCGCTGGCCCTTGCAGCGACGCGGCTGGAGCATGGCGCCGACCGCGCCGAGCGGCTGGACGCCGTGCGCATGCTGGAGGGCTCGGCCGACGACGAGACCACGGCCCTGCTGCGCGGGCTCGTCTCCAGGCGTGCCGACGGCGGCTTCAGCGAGGCCGACGAGGTCGTGCGCGCCGCCGCCCAGAAGGCGCTGACGGTCATCGAGAGCCGGCGCGAGATGTGGGATTTCGCCGGCAAGCTGTTCCAGGGCGTGAGCCTCGGCTCGGTGCTGCTGCTGGCCGCCATCGGTCTCGCCATCACCTTCGGGGTGATGGGGGTGATCAACATGGCGCATGGCGAGATGGTGATGCTGGGCGCCTACACCACCTTCGTGATCCAGGAGATATTCCGCGCCTATGCGCCGGACGCCTTCGACGCCTCGATCGTCGTAGCGATCCCGGCGGCGTTCTGCGTTGCCGGCGCGTTCGGTATCGCCATCGAGCGCGGCATCATCCGCTTCCTCTACGGCAGGCCGCTGGAAACGCTGCTCGCCACCTGGGGGCTGAGCCTGATCCTGCAGCAGCTCGTGCGCACCGTCTTCGGCCCGACCAACCGCGAGGTCGGCAATCCGAGCTGGATGACCGGCGCGATCGAGCTGCCCGGCGGGGTGCTGCTGACCCATAACCGCCTCTGGATCATCCTGTTCAGCCTGGCGGTGCTCGGCATGCTCGCCCTGGTACTCAAGCGCACCCAGTTCGGGCTGCAGATGCGCGCGGTGACGCAGAACCGCCGCATGGCCGGCGCGATGGGCATCCCCACCGGGCGGGTGGACGCGATGACCTTCGGGCTCGGCTCCGGCATCGCCGGGGTCGGCGGCGTGGCGCTGAGCCAGATCGACAACGTCAGCCCCAACCTGGGACAGACCTATATCGTGAATTCCTTCATGGTGGTGGTGTTCGGCGGGGTCGGCAATTTGCTCGGCACGCTGGTCGGCGCGACCACGCTGGGCGTGGTCAACAAGTTCCTGGAATCGTGGTCGGGGGCGGTGATGGCGAAGATCCTCGTCCTTGTCGCCGTCATCCTGTTCATCCAGAAGAGACCCACCGGTCTGTTCGCCCTCAAGGGAAGGGCGGTCGAGCAATGAGCGCGTTCCCGGGTACGCAAGGGACCGGCCCGATGTCGGGATTCCTGATGCGGGACAAGGGTGGCATGGTGCTGCTGGCGATCCTCGCGGTCGCGGCCGTCGCCGTGCCGCTGAGCAATCTTCTCCTGCCGCCGGGCTCGCCGTTCCATGTGCCGGGATACATGGTCTCGCTGGTCGGCAAGTATCTCTGCTTCGCCCTGCTGGCGCTCAGCGTGGACCTGATCTGGGGCTTCTGCGGCATTCTCAGCCTCGGCCACGGCGCCTTCTTCGCGCTCGGCGGCTACGCGATGGGCATGCACCTGATGCGCCAGATCGGCGATCGCAGCGTCTACGGCAATGCCGGCCTGCCCGATTTCATGGTGTTCCTCAACTGGAAGGAGCTGCCCTGGTACTGGCACGGCTTCGACAGCTTTACCTTCGCCATGCTGATGGTGATCGCGGTGCCGGGGGCGCTGGCCTTCGTGTTCGGCTGGCTCACGTTCCGGTCGCGTGTGACGGGGGTGTATCTCTCGATCATCAGCCAGGCGATGACCTATGCGCTGATGCTGGCCTTCTTCCGCAACGACATGGGGTTCGGCGGCAATAACGGGCTGACCGATTTCAAGGAGCTGCTGGGATACGACCTGCAGGCGCCGGCCACGCGCGCCGGGCTGTTCGTCGCCACCTGCGTGGCGCTGGCGGCCGGCTACGTCCTCTGCCGCTTCATCACCTCGTCGAAGCTCGGCCGCATCCTGATCGGCATCCGCGACGCGGAAAGCCGGGTGCGGTTCCTCGGCTACCGGCCGGAATACTACAAGCTGTTCCTGTTCACGGTGTCCGCCTGTCTCGCCGGGGTGGCCGGCGCGCTCTACGTGCCGCAGGTGGGCATCATCAACCCCGGCGAGTTCGCCCCGGCGGCCTCCATCGAGATCGTCATCTGGGTCGCCATCGGCGGGCGCGGCTCGCTCTACGGCGCGGTGCTGGGCGCGATCCTGGTCAATTACGGCAAGAGCTACTTCACCGGCGCGATGCCCGACGCGTGGCTGTTCGTGCTGGGCGGCCTGTTCGTCGCCGTGACGCTGTTCCTGCCCAGAGGCATCGTCGGCACGCTTCCGGCCTTCCCCTTCGCCGCGTGGCGCCGCAGGGAGCGGCTGAAGCTCGCGCCAGGGCAGGCGGCGGGAGGCGGGACCGATGGCTGAACCGGCGACAGGGTCGAGCCGCGCGCCGATCCTCTATCTCGACGGCGTCAACGTCACCTTCGACGGGTTCCGCGCGCTCAACAATCTCAGCTTCTATGTCGAGCCAGGGGAGCTGCGCGCCATCATCGGCCCCAACGGGGCGGGCAAGACCACGATGATGGACGTCATCACCGGCAAGACGCGTCCCGATTCCGGCGAGGTGGTGTTCCGCGGCAGCCACGACCTGACCCGGATGGACGAGGCGCGCATCGCCAATCTCGGCATCGGCCGCAAGTTCCAGAAGCCGACGGTGTTCGAATCGCATTCCGTGTTCGACAATCTGGAGCTGGCGCTCGCCTGCGACCGCCGCGCCCGCGCCACGCTGTTCGCGAAGCTCGACGGCGAGGATCGCGACCGCATCGCCGAGGTGCTGGAAATCACGCGGCTGACCGATCACGCCGGCCGCGTCGCGGGCGACCTGTCGCATGGCCAGAAGCAGTGGCTGGAAATCGGCATGCTGCTGATGCAGGCGCCGGAGCTCCTGCTGGTGGACGAGCCGGTCGCCGGTATGACCGATGCCGAGACCGAGCAGACCGCCGCGCTGCTGCACGAGATTTCCGGCAAGCATTCCGTCGTGGTGGTGGAGCACGACATGGAGTTCGTGCGCTCGCTGGGCAGCCGCGTCACCGTGCTGCATGAAGGCTCCGTGCTGGCCGAGGGCGCGATGGACAAGGTGCAGGCCGACGAGCGCGTGATCGAAGTGTATCTGGGGCGCTGAGCGATGCTGATTGTGGACGGTGTGGACCTGCATTACGGCGCCAGCCAGGCGCTGCGCGGCGTCAGCCTGGAGGCGCCGCTGGGCGAGGTCACCTGCGTGCTCGGGCGCAACGGCGTCGGCAAGACCAGCCTGCTGCGCGCGATCATGGGCCAGCACCGGGTCAGCGCCGGCGCGATCCGCTGGAACGATGCCGATGTCACCGGCCTGCCGCCGCACCGCCGCGCCGCCGCGGGCATCGCGCTGGTGCCGCAGGGCCGCGAGATCTTCCCGCTGCTGACGGTCGAGGAAAACCTGCGCACCGGCTTCGCCTGCCTGCCGCGCGGCAGCCGCACGGTGCCGGACGAGATATTCGAGCTGTTCCCGGTGCTGCGCGACATGATGGGCCGTCGCGGCGGCGACCTGTCCGGCGGACAGCAGCAGCAGCTCGCCATCGCCCGCGCGCTGGTCACGCGGCCCGGCCTGCTGCTGCTGGACGAGCCGACCGAGGGCATCCAGCCCTCCATCATCAAGGATATCGGCCGCGTCATCGGCAAGCTGGCCGCGCGCAGCGACATGGCGATCGTGCTGGTGGAGCAGTATTTCGAGTTCGCCCGTGACCTCGCCGACCGCTACATTGTGCTCGATCGCGGCGACGTCGTCATGGCGGGCCGGACCGGGGAGATGGTGGAAAGCGATGTCCGTCGCCACCTTACCGTCTGACGATGCCGTGCAGGAGCCCGCGCCGCGATCTTCTCCCGTCCGCGCCGAAGGCAGGGTGGAGCTGCGCTTTGCGCGGCGCGGGGCCGCCACGCGGCTGTCCCATCTCTACCAGCGCGATCCCTGCCGCGTGCTGTTCCCCAACGTGCAGGCCGGCGAGCCGCCGCTGGGGGTGATCGTCACCACTTCGGGCGGGGTGGTCGGCGGCGACAGCCTGACCTATTCGATCCATGCCGGCCGGCGGACCAACTGCACGGTGACCACCCAGGCGGCGGAGAAGATCTACCGCTCCGACGGCGCGGCGAGCACGATCGACGTCCGCCTGCGCGCCGGCGCCGACGCCGCCTGCGAATGGGTGCCGCAGGAAACCATCCTGTTCGACCGCGCCCGGCTGCGCCGCGCCACCACGGTCGATCTCGGCCCGCGCGCCCGGCTGATCGCGGGCGAGATGGTCGTGTTCGGCCGCGCCGCCCACGGCGAGCGCGTCCTCGACGGGCTGCTGCACGATTCGTGGCGGGTGCGGCGCTCCGGCCGGCTGGTCTGGGCCGACGCGCTGGCGCTCGATGGCGATATCGGCGAGATCATGGGGCATCCGGCCTCGTTCGGCGGCGCGGCGGCGGTGGCGACGATGATCTATTGCGGCGAGGACGCGCCGGCCCGGGTGTATGCGGTGCGCGCGGCGCTGTCCGCGGTCGCTTCCGGGTGCCGGGCGGGGGCGAGCTGCATCGGCGACGTTCTGGTGACGCGCCTGCTCGGGGCGGATATCGTCGCGGTCCGCGAGGCGTTCGCCGGGTTGTGGGCCCGGCTCCGGTCGGAGGCGATGGGACGCGCCCCCCGGACGCCGCGGCTGTGGAACATGTAGGCGCCGATCGAAAGCGCGGGGGAGACTACGCAGAATGCATCTGACGCCCAGGGAGAAGGACAAGCTGCTGGTCGCCATGGCGGCCGAGGTGGCGCGCAGGCGCCTTGCGCGCGGGGTGAAGCTGAACCATCCGGAGGCGGTGGCGCTGATTACCGATTTCGTGGTCGAGGGCGCCCGCGACGGCCGCACGGTCGCCGAGCTGATGCGCGACGGCGCGACCGTGCTGAAGCGCGTCCAGGTGATGGAGGGCATCGCCGAGATGGTCCACGAGATCCAGGTGGAAGCCACCTTCCCCGACGGGACCAAGCTGGTCACCGTGCACGAGCCGATCCGCTGAGACGGGGGAGGGACGCGATGATACCGGGAGAAGTTTTCTGCGCCGACGGCGCGATTACCCTGAACGCGGGGCGCGAGACGGTGGAGCTCTCTGTCGCCAATACCGGCGACCGGCCGGTGCAGGTCGGCTCTCACTATCATTTCTTCGAGGTCAATGACGGGCTCGATTTCGACCGCGCGGTCGCGCGGGGCTTTCGCCTCGACATCCCCGCCGGTACCGCCGTCCGGTTCGAGCCGGGCCAGACGCGGACCGTGCGCCTCGTCGCCTATGCCGGCAACCGCGTCGTCGCCGGGTTCCAGGGACGCGTCAACGGACCGCTGGAGGGCTGAGAAATGGCTTTCGAGATCGAACGCCGCGCCTATGCCGACATGTTCGGCCCCACGGTGGGCGACCGCCTGCGCCTCGCCGATACCGAGCTGTTCATCGAGGTGGAGGAGGACCGCACGATCTATGGCGAGGAAGTGAAGTTCGGCGGCGGCAAGGTGATCCGCGACGGCATGGGTCAGTCGCAGGCCTCGCGCGCCGACGGTGCTGTCGACACCGTCATCACCAACGCGCTGATCGTCGATCACTGGGGCATCGTCAAGGCCGATATCGGCATCCGGGACGGGCGCATCGCCCGCATCGGCAAGGCCGGGAACCCCGACGTGCAGCCCGGCGTCGACATCGTGATCGGCCCCGGCACCGAGGCCATCGCGGGCGAGGGCAAGATCGTCACCGCCGGCGGGCTCGACGTGCATATCCATTTCATCTGCCCGCAGCAGGTGGACGAGGCGCTGTATTCCGGCATCACGACCATGATGGGCGGCGGCACCGGCCCGGCGGCCGGCACCAACGCCACCACCTGCACCCCCGGCGCGTGGCATATCGGCCGCATGCTGCAGGCGGCGGAAGGCCTGCCTATGAATCTCGGCTTCTTCGGCAAGGGCAACGCCTCGACGCCGGCGGCGCTGGTCGAGCAGATCCGCGCCGGCGCCTGCGCCCTCAAGCTGCACGAGGACTGGGGCACCACCCCGGCCGCCATCGACGCCTGCCTCTCCGTCGCCGACGAGCACGACGTCCAGGTGCTGATTCATACCGACACGTTGAACGAATCCGGCTTCGTCGAGAACACGCGCGGGGCGTTCAAGGGCCGCACCATCCACGCCTTCCACACAGAAGGCGCCGGCGGCGGACACGCGCCGGACATCATCAAGCTGTGCGGCGAGGCCAACGTGCTGCCGTCCTCCACCAATCCGACCCGCCCGTTCACGGTCAACACGGTGGACGAGCATCTCGACATGCTGATGGTGTGCCACCATCTCGATCCGCGCATTCCGGAGGATGTCGCCTTCGCCGAATCCCGCATCCGGCGCGAGACCATCGCGGCGGAGGACGTGCTGCACGATCTCGGCGCGTTCTCGATGATCGCCTCCGACAGCCAGGCGATGGGACGGGTGGGCGAGGTGATCATCCGCACCTGGCAGACCGCCGACAAGATGAAGCGCCAGCGCGGACGGCTGGCGGAAGAGACCGGCGACAACGACAATTTCCGGGTGCGCCGCTACATCGCCAAGTACACCATCAACCCGGCCATCGCCCAGGGCGTCGCCGCCCATGTCGGCTCGGTCGAGCCCGGCAAGCTGGCCGACCTGGTGCTGTGGGCTCCGGCCTTCTTCGGGGTCAAGCCGGAGGTGGTGCTCAAATGCGGCACCATCGTCGCCGCGCCGATGGGCGATCCCAACGCTTCCATCCCGACGCCGCAGCCGGTCCATTACCGCCCGATGTTCGGCGCGGTCGGCAAGGCGCTGACGTCCTGCTCGGTCACCTTCGTCAGCGAGGCGGCGATGGAGGAGGACCTTCCGGGGCGGCTCGGTCTTGGCCGCGCGCTGCTGCCGGTGGCGAACACCCGCGACGGCATCGGCAAGGCGGCCATGATCCATAACGCCGCGATGCCGGCGATCGAGGTCGACCCCGAGACCTACGAGGTGCGCGCCGACGGCGAACCCGTGACCTGCGAACCCGCCGAAATGCTGCCGATGGCGCAGCGCTACTTCCTGTTCTGAGGGGACGGCGATGGCGACGGCGCGCAGCTTCGAGCGGATGGGTTCATGGCCGGCGGACCGGGCGGTCGCGACCGTCACGCTGGATTTCGACCTGCGGAGCCGGCGGCGGATCGCGCTGACCTGCGACGACGGCAGCGCGCTGCTGGTGGATTTGCCGCGCGCCGCAGGGCTGCGCGCCGGGGACGGGCTGGCGCTGGAGGATGGCGGCTGGGTCGCCGTCCGCGCGGCCGACGAGGACATCGCCGAGATCGCCTGCGCCGATGCGGAGCAGCTTGCCCGCGTCGCCTGGCATCTCGGCAACCGGCATCTGCCGGTCCAGGTGCTGCCCGGCCGGCTGCGCATCCGCTACGACCATGTGATCGTCGGCATGGTTTCGGGGCTCGGCGCCGCCGCGACGCGGCTGCGCGCGCCGTTCGAGCCCGAGGCCGGCGCCTATGCCGGCGGCGTCCACGACCACGGGGAACACACCCATGCCCATGCCCCGACCGGAACAGAATGACACCGCGCTCTACCGCCTGATGGGATGGCTGTCGCCCTCCTATCCGGTCGGCGCGTTCAGCTACAGCCACGGCATCGAGTTCGCGGTGGAGGACAGGCTGGTCCGGGACCGGGAAACGCTGACGGACTGGATCGCCACCGTTCTCACGCTCAGCACGGGGCGCGCCGACGGCGTGTTCCTGCGCGAAACCGTGATCCGCGCCGCCGCCGGCGACCGCGAGGGGCTGGCGGAGATCGCGGCGCTGGCCGCCGCGTTCCAGGGCTCGGCGGAGCTGGCCGCGGAATCGCTGGGCCAGGGGGCGGCGTTCGTGATCGCCACCCGCGCCGCCTGGCCGGCGCCCCTGCTGGACGAGGCGGTGGACTGGATCGACTCGCCGATCGCCTATCCGGTGGCGGTCGGGCTCGCCTGCGCCGCGCACCGGATTCCGCTCAAGGCGTCGATGCTCGCCTATCTGCACGGCTTCGCTGCGAACCTGGTGTCGGCCGGGGTGCGGCTGATCCCGCTGGGCCAGACCGACGGGCAGATCTGCCTGCGCATGCTGGAGCCGGTGGCCTGCAACGCCCGCGACGCGGCGCTGTCGACCCCGCTGGACGAGCTCGGTACGGCGACGCCGATGGCCGAATGGACGTCGATGCAACACGAAACCCAGTATACGAGGCTGTTCCGATCATGAGCACTTCCCCCCATGGACCGCTGCGCGTCGGCATCGGCGGACCTGTCGGCTCCGGCAAGACCGCGCTGATGGACGCGCTGTGCAAGGCGATGCGCGGCCGGTACGACGTGGCGGCGATCACCAACGACATCTACACCCGCGAGGACGCGGAGTTCCTGATCCGCTCGGGCGCGCTGCCGCCGGACCGCATCATCGGCGTGGAGACCGGCGGCTGCCCGCATACTGCGATCCGCGAGGACGCCTCGATCAACCTCGCCGCCATCGCCGAGATGACGCGCCGCTTCCCGGCGCTGGAAATCGTGCTGATCGAATCCGGCGGCGACAACCTGGCCGCCACGTTCAGCCCGGAGCTGGCCGACCTCACCCTCTACGTCATCGACGTATCCGCCGGCGACAAGATCCCGCGCAAGGGTGGGCCGGGCATCACCCGTTCCGACCTGCTGGTGATCAACAAGATCGACCTCGCCCCGCTGGTGGGCGCGGATCTCGGCGTCATGGACCGCGACGCCGCCCGGATGCGCGGCGAGCGCCCCTTCGTCTTCGCCAACCTGAAGGACGGCACCGGTCTGGCCGAGATCGTCGGCTTCGTGGAGACCGCCGGCGGGCTCCGGGCGGGAGAGGCGGCCGGCGCGGCGGGATAGGCGCTTGCCCGGGGGCATGCCCGATCCTAGTTTCTCCCTATCGGCCGGCTTCCGGCGCAGGGCATGAGGGCAGGTGAGACATGGCAAGCGTTGTCGAAAGGGTGGAAAGCCCGACCGTCAGGGCGACGGTCCAGTTTTCGGTGAACACCGGCAAGGCGCCGGTGGCGCTGGTCAAGCAGCCCGGCGAGGGCGAGGACGAGCGCATCGGCACGTTCGAGCAGCGCGAGATCGAAATCCATGACGGCCGCGCCGTCGCAGTGGCGCTCGACCTCGACCGCCACGGGTTCCGGCTGACGGACTATCCGACCGCGGTGAAGGATTTCTACGACGACGAGGAAGTCCGCGCCGTCTACTACCCCGAGATGGAACGCCTGGTGAGGGCGGAGACCGGGGCGGCGAAGGTCGTCGTGTTCGACCACACGATCCGCGTCGGCGACAGGGGCAAGCAGGAGGCGCACAAGGTGCGCGCGCCCGTGCGCAACATGCATAACGACTTCACCGTGCGGTCCGCGGAACAGCGCGTGCGCGACCTGCTGCCGGCGGCGGAGGCCGAGGCGCGGCTGGCGAAGCGTTTTGGTTCGATCAACGTGTGGCGTCCGATCGCCGGGCCGGTGCTGACCGCGCCGCTGGCGATCTGCGAATACGGCTCCATCGCCGACGGCGACCTGATCGCGGCGGAGCGGCGCTACCAGGACCGGATCGGCGGGGTCTATCACCTCAGCTACAACGCGGAGCAGCGCTGGTACTACTTCCCCAGGATGGAAACGGGCGAGGTGGTGCTGCTCAAATGCTTCGACAGCCTGACCGACGGCACCGCGCGCTGGACCGCCCACGGCTCGTTCGATCACCCGGACACGCCGGCGGACGCGCCGCCCCGGGAAAGCATCGAGATCCGCACCATGATGTTCTGGGACTGACCGGGGATCACGTTTCCATCGCACGCGCCATCGCCGCTTGGCGGCGGTTTGCCCAGACCCAGAGCCCGATGCAGATCAGCGCGCCGCCGGCCACCGGCCAGCGCAGCCCGGTGTATTCGGCAACCCAGCCCATCAGCAGCGCGCCGATCGACGGGCCGCCGCGGGCGATCAGCGTATAAATGCTGAGCACCCGGCCCCGCATCGCGCCTTCCACCGCCGTCTGCAGCAACGTCTGCTCGGTCACGCCGATGGTCACCATGGCGAATCCGCCCACGACGGTGCAAACGAGCGCGACCCAGAAGATGTCGGTGGCGACGAAGCCGAGCAGCGACAGCGCGAGCAGCAGCGTGCTGCCGACCAGCATGCGCGTCAGCCCCGCCACCCCTTCGCGGCGGGCCAGCATCAGGCTGCCGAGGAACGCGCCGACGCCCACCATGGCTGTCAGCCAGGCGAGCCCGTCGGCGCCCCGGCTGAAGATTCTGTCGGCGAAGCCCGGGAACAGGTCGACATAGGGCCGCCCGAACACCGAGGTCATGGCGAGCAGGATCAGCAGCGGCCCGATCCCCGGATGCTTCGCCGCGTAGCGGAACCCTTCCATGATCTCGGCGGGGATGTCCTTGGCCGGCTTGCGCTCGCGGTTCCCGGCCTCCTCCTTGAGCGTTACCGCATAGAGCGCCGCGATGAAGGCGATGTCCGACGCCGCGGTGAACACCAGCGCTGGCCCCACCCCCCAGGTGACGATGATGAAGCCGGCCAGCGCCGGCCCGCCGATGCGGGCGATGTTGAACAGCAGCGCGTTGACGCTGATCGCGCTGGTCAGCACGTCCCGTCCGACCAGCGCGTGGATGATCGACAGACGCACGGGATAGTTGAACGCCATGATCGTGCCGTTGGTCAGCACCAGGATCAGCAGCAGGTGGATGTCGATATGCCCGCTGAGCGTCAGCGCCGCGATGGCGCTGGAGACGATTGCGGACAGAAGGACGTAGAGCCGGATCGCGCGCAGCCGGTCCAGCCGGTCGGTCAGCGCGCCGGCGAGCGGCGCCATGACGATGTTCGGAAAGAAGTCGGCGAAGGCGATGACGCCAAGCCACGTGGGCGATTCCGTCAACTGCCAGGTCAGCCAGCCGACGGCGATGCGCTGCACCCACATGCCGAGCTGGCCGAGAAAGTTGCCCGACATGTAGTTGCGGAAATTTGCGACCCGCAGCGTGCGCGAAAGCGCGCCGAAGCCTGCGAACTCTGACATGCGCGTCCTTGCCGGCTGTTTCCGGGCGGACAACGCCCGGTGGAATGGACGCCAGCATACACCGGCTCTTCGCGCCGCTACAGCCCGGCCGGCGGCATTCGGCCTGGAAGCCCACTCTTGCAACGCGGGTTTGGTGGACGTAGCCTCGACATTGAGGCCCTGTGGCGGGGCGCCGCTCCGCACGGGGGGAGGAGAATGGCGCGGTCATTTCACGTGCCCAAAGGGAGGCTTCAACATGCATTCTTTCAGGACCATCGCCCTGGCGACGGGCGTTGCCGCGCTGTGCGGCATCGCGGCGGTTCCCGCGACCGCTCAGTTCTACAAGGGCAAGACGCTTAACGTGATCATCAATTACGGCGCCGGCGGCAACACGGACGTTCAGGGCCGTTCGGTGCTGCGGTTCATGGAGGAGTACATTCCCGGCAAGCCGCGCATCGTCGTGCGCAACATGCCGGGCGCCGGCGGGATCGTCGGCACCAACTACCTCGTGAAGGCGGGGAAGAAGGACGGCTCCATGATGGGGGTCTTCACCATCGCCGCCATGGCGGAGCTGGTTCAGGACAAGGCGCTGCAGGTCAGCCACAAGGACCTGGTCTATATCGGCGCGATCGGCCAGCAGCAGATCGCGCATATCCGCAGGGACGCGGTGCCCGGCGGTATGAAGGAGCCGACCGACTTCCTGAAGATCAAGGAGCCCTTCAAGTCCGCGGGGCACGCTCCGACCAGCTCGAAGGACGTCTCGATCAAGCTGACGCTCGACCTGCTCGGCATGAAGCACGACCATGTCACCGGCTTCAAGGGCGCCAACGACATCCGCCGCGCCATCCTGCAGAACAACGTCCAGTACACCGAGGATTCGCTCACCGGCTACTACGCCGGCGTGGTGCCGGTTCTGGTCAAGCCCGGCATCTCCGCGCCGATCTGGCATGTCGGCGTACCGACGAAGGACGGCGGGCTCGTCCATGCGGAAACGGTGGACAAGGATATCCCGACCTTCCTCGACATCTACAAGGCCAAGCACGGCAAGGACGCCATGCCGAAGGGCGCGGCCTGGCAGGCCTATCGCAAGATCGCCCAGCTTCGGCAGGTGTTGCGCGTCATCGTCATGCCGCAGGGTGTGCCGGAGCAGGCGGTGGCGGATCTGCGCGAAGCGTGGGCGAAGACCACGAAGGACGCGGGATATCTCGCCGAATACAAGAAGCAAAATTCGAGCGAGCTCGAGCCGCTGATCGGGAACGACGCGCAGGAGGTGGTGAGCGAGCTTCTGACCGTTCCGCCCGAGGCGCGGGAATACCTGCAGAACATCGTCAGCGCGAAGTAATCGCTGGCGTCCGCGCCGCCACAAGGGTCGGGCCGGAACGCGGCAGCGCGTTCCGGTCGTTCCTGCCGCCCGGTGAATCCGCATGTTCGATGCCGTAATTGATGGGCTTCTGCTGGTCGTGCAATGGCCGGCGGCCGGCTACCTCCTGCTCGGGGTGATGCTCGGCATGTTCTTCGGCGCGGTGCCGGGGCTGTCGGGGCTGGTCGGCATGGCGATCCTGCTGCCGTTCACCTTCGGGCTGGACGCGGGGTCGGCCTTCGCCTTCCTGCTCGGCATGTATGCCGTCACCACCACCGCGGACACGCTGTCCTCCGTCCTGCTGGGCGTGCCGGGGACGGCCGCCAGCCAGGCGACCATTCTCGACGGCTATCCGATGGCGCAGCGGGGCGAGGCGTCGCGCGCCCTGGGCGCGGCCTACATGGTCTCGATGGTGGGCGGGGTGCTGGGCGCGGTCTTCCTCGCGCTGTCGATCCCGCTGGTCAAGCCGCTGATCCTGTCCTTCGCCGAGCCGGAGTTCTTCATGCTGGCGGTCCTCGGCCTGACCATGGTGGGGTCGCTGTCGGGCGGCTCGATCTACAAGGGCCTGGCCTCCGCCTGCCTCGGGCTGCTGCTGTCGATGATCGGCTATGCGGAGTTCGGCGGCATTCCGCGCTACACGTTCGGCGAAAACTACCTGCTCGACGGGCTGCCTCTCGTGCCGGTGGTGCTCGGGCTGTTCGCGCTGCCGGAGATGATCGACCTCGCGGTGCGGGGCAGCTCCATCAGCCGCGTCGCCGATGCCGGCACCGGCATGCTGGACGGATTCAAGGATGCCGGCCGGCACTGGTGGCTGGCGCTGCGCTGCACCGCCATCGGCGTCTATGTCGGCATGCTGCCCGGCCTCGGCGGCTCGCTGGTGGACTGGGTCGCTTACGGCCACGCGGTGCAGTCGGCCAAGGACAAGTCGCAGTTCGGCAAGGGCGACATCCGCGGGGTGATCGCGCCGGAAGCCGCCAACAATGCGATGAAGGGCGGCGCCCTGCTGCCGACCATCGCCTTCGCCATCCCGGGCAGCGCCGCGATGGCGATCCTGCTCAGCGCCTTCCTGATCCAGGGGCTGGAGCCCGGCCCGCGCATGCTGACCGACCGGCTGGACATCAGCTTCAGCCTGGTGTGGACGCTGGTCATTGCCAACATCCTGGGCGCCGGGCTGCTGATGGTCTGGGGCCAGCAGGTGGCCAAGGTCACCTTCCTGCCCGGCCATTTCCTGGTGCCGGCGATCGTGCTGTTCGTCTTCATGGGGGCGTGGATCGGCAACGGGGTCCTCGGCGACTGGATTTCGCTGCTGCTGTTCGGGCTCATCGGCTGGGTGATGAAGCTCTCCGGCTGGTCGCGCCCGCCGCTGGTGCTCGGCTACATCCTCGGCAAGATCATGGAGAACGGCTTGCAGATCGGGGTGCAGACGCATGGCTGGAACTTCCTGACCGGCCCGGTGATGCTGATCATCATGGGGCTGATCGCGATCACCCTCGTCGCCGCGTGGCGCCGCCACCGGAAGGATCGCGCCGCGGCGATCGTCGCCGGGCCGGCCAAGGCGGTGGGCGACGCGGTGGAGGTGACGAATCCCGGCGTTGCGCTGGTCTTCGACGTCCTGCTGCTGGCGATGTTCATCGCCGCGGCGGTCATGGCCGTCGAGTGGCGGCCCGCGGCGCGGCTGTTCCCGCTGGTTTCCGCCCTGCCGGCGATCCTGTTGCTGGTCATCGTCGTCTGGTGCGATGCGCGCTTCCTGCGCGAACGCGCCGCCGGCCCGGCGGAGGACGCCGCCGGCGTTGCCCTGCGGCGCGGAAGCGCCTTTTATCTCTGGATGGTGGCGATCGTCGCCGCGACGCTGGTGATCGGCCAGTACTTCGCGTTGCTGGCGTTCGTCGCGCTCTACCTCCGTATCTGGGGCCGGGCGGGCTGGGCGCTGGTCGCCGCCTACACGTTCGGATCTGGCGTGGTGCTGTACCTGCTGTTCAACCTGGTGGTGCCGGTGCTGTGGCATGAATCCCCCTTCTTCAGCCTGTTCACCTGACGCAACCCGTCGCCGGTCAGGCGCGGTTGCCTTCAATTTGCCGCAAGGATCGGGCATACGGTTTCCATGCGTGGAAACAGAAGATGGGATGTCGGGATGACGCTGCGCGGGCTTCTGGCCGGCGCCGCCCTGTGCGTCATCGTCGGCGCGGCGACGGCGCCGCCGGTGCGCGCCTATCTCGACGCCAGGGCCGCCTACGGCATGGCGCTGCGCTATCACCAGCCGATGGGCGGCGGCGCGCAGGACTACATGCGCGCGATGATGCTCTACTGCCGGTCCGACAGCGACGGCTATGGTCCGGCGGCATATGCCATCGGGCTGCTATACGCCGGCGGGCACGGGGTCAGGCGCGACGACGCCCGCGCGGCCGCCTGGTTCCGCCGCGCGCTGGCGCTGGGCCACGGCGAGGCGCGGGGCATGCTGGACATCTACGCCAGGCCCGGCAGGACCCGCGCGGCACGCTGCCCCAACGGCTGGGGCCGGGGCGCGACGGCCGCCCAGAAGCTCCGCGCCCCCGCCGAGATCAGGGCGCTGGTGGAAGAGCTGGCGCCGGGGTTCGCTCTCGATCCGAAGCTGGTGCTGGCGATGATCTCGGTCGAGTCGGCGTTTCAGGCGGAAGCGATCTCGTCGGCCAACGCGCGCGGGCTGATGCAGCTCATTCCCGCCACCGCGACGCGCTTCGGCGTGCGCGACGTGTTCGACCCGGCCGACAACCTGCGCGGCGGCATGGCCTATCTCCAATGGCTGCTGCGCCGGTTCGAGGGCAACGTGACGCTGGCCCTGGCCGCCTACAACGCGGGCGAGGGCGCGGTGGCGAAATACGGCGGCGTGCCGCCCTACAAGGAAACAAGGGGCTACGTGGAGAAGATTCGACAGCTCTACGCCCTGCGCGAACACCCTTACTGAGCGCCGGCTCAGCGCAAATCGTCGAGCACGGCGTGAAGCGCGTCCAGCGCGGCGGCGCCGAAGCGGCGGCAGCGCGCCGGCGACCAGCCGCGGCGGTCGTCGGGCGCGTCCGCCGTGTCCTTGAACGGCATCTCCAGCGTCGCCGCGGGGCAGCCGAACTGCTCGGCCACCCAGTTCGAGCACATCGTCAGGTTGCCCTTGCCGGGCGGCGAGGCCGGGTAACCGTGCTCGGTCTGGAAGTCGGGGCTGGCGCGCAGCAGCGCCTGCGAGAATGCGTCGTAGAGCGCGGTCTGCCGCTCGGTCAGGGACGGGATGCCCATCATCCCGGCGAGGAAGTTGTACGGCAGCCCCTCGTCGCCATGGACGTCGAGCGCGAAGTCGCAGCCGGTTTCCAGCATGCGGGCGCGGACATGCAGCACTTCCGGGCTGCGTTCCGCCGTCGGCTCGGCCCATTCGCGGTTGAGATTGGCGCCGGCCGCGTTGGTGCGCAGATGGCCGCGCCGGCTGCCGTCCGGGTTCATGTTGGGAACGACATGCAGCACGGCACGGTTCCGCACCGCGCGGGCGACCGGGTCGGCGCCGTCCACCAGCCGGTCGAGGAAACCCTCCATCCACCATTCGGCCATCGTCTCGCCAGGGTGCTGGCGCGCCACGAACCAGCAGATCCGTCTGTCCCCCTGCGGTGCGCCGAAGGTCAGCAGGTCGATGTCCTGCCCGTCGAGCGTGGACCCCGCCACTTCCAGCCGCACGCCCTCATGGCCCGCTATGCGCGCCACCAGCTCGGCGTGGCGCTCCATCGAATAGGGCGCGAAATAGGCGTAGTACACGCAGTCCGTGTCCGGCGTATGCCGGATCGTGAGCGTGCCGTCGGCGTAGCCGGTGGGCACACGGAACCAGTCCCGCCGGTCGTAGGAGGCGACGGCGCGGTAGTCCTCCCATCCCTTCGGATAGGCCGCGCCGGCGGCGTTGGCGATGTTCAGGACCAGCGCCGTGCCGCGCGCGCCCGTGACGCGGAAATGGAACCACTGGTAGAAGTCGGACTGGCTGTCCCTGCGGATTTCGAGCCGCACCGCCTCCGGGTCGCTGGCGTCCGTGACGACGATGTTGCCGCTGTCGAATGCGCTGCTGATATGCATCTTTCCTCCGGGCGTCGGTGGGCTCAGCCGCCCGCGAGCAGCGCCGCAAGCGCCTCGCGTCTACTGGTCAGCGCATCCGGCGTGTAAGGCTCGGTCGTGCCCGCACCCCAGACCGGGCCGGGCCAGGCGGCGTCGCCGGTATTGCGGGCGACGACGTGGATGTGCAGCTGGCGCACGATGTTGCCGAGCGCGGCGATGTTGATCTTCTCCGGCGCGCACAGGGTCTCCAGCGCGCGGGCGGCGCGGGCGGTCTCGTCCCAGAGCAGGGCGGCATCGTCCGGCCCCACGTCGTGCCATTCGCTCAGTCCCGGCCGGGCGGGCACGAGGATCAGCCACGGAAACCGCGCGTCGTTCATCAGGCGCACGCGGCACAGCACGAAATCCGCCACCGGTTCGGTGTCGGCGGCGAGCCGCGCATCCAGCGTGAATCCGTGGGTCATGCGCGGCCGGATCAGGCGAAGGCCCGGACGGCGTCGACCAGCGCACCCGGCGCGCCGTGCGCGACATCGTGCTGGGCGTCGACCTCCACGATCCGCACCTGCGGAAACTCCGTCGCCAGCCGGTCCAGAATCTCCGGGGTCCAGCGGTCGGATCGCAGGCCGCGCACGACCGTCGCCGGGCATCGCACCTTCGCCAGCTCCGCCCACACATCGACCTCGCGCAGCGCGGGCTCCTTCGCGCCGTCGCCCTGGGGGATGCGGTTGGTGTAGTCGGGGTCGCGCGTCAACATTACCCCGCCGTCCACCGGCCTCAGGGCGTGCCCGGCGCGCTCCCGGTCGAGCGCGAAACGGGGCGGGTTCTTTCGCACGGCGAAATGCGCCATCGCCGCCTCGGCCGACTCGAACACGGTCGGCGGGTTGCCGACCGACAGCGTGTAGGCGCCGGGCGCGCCGCGATCCAGCCCGCTGTCCACGACGATCAGCTTCGACAGGCGGTCGGGCCGGTTGGCGGCGAATATGATGCCGAGCCGGCCGGACATCGAATGTCCCATGACCACCGGCGTCTGGAAGCCGAAACGGTCGCTCACCGCGATCACGTCGCCGAGCAGCGCATCCAGCGAATAGTCCTTCGACAGGCTCCAGCTCGACTGGCCGAAGCCGCGATGGTCGAACGCCACCACCTCCCGGTCGGCGGCCAGCGCGCCGGCCACGCCGATCCAGTCGTAGGAGTCGAAATAGTTGGTGCCGTGCAGGACGACGATGGGCGTCTTGCCCGTCCTGCCGAAGGCGCGGCAGAACAGCGAGACGTCGCCCGAGGCGACCCGTTCGGTGCGATGGTCGGGCAGGGACATTGCGGCGGCTCCGGCCTTGGATCGGGCGGCCATCATCCGGGGCGGCAGGGGCCCGGTCAACCCGCGCCGGGATGCGCGCAGCCCCGTTTGGTGGTAAACGTTCCCGATGCCAGCGAACGACGTTTCCCCCGCCGCCAGATCCCGCGTCGTCGGCCGTCCCGTCCCCCGGATCGAGGACCGGCCGCTGGTCACCGGCCATGGCCGCTACGCCGGCGACATCGACCACGCGCATCAGCTCCACATGCGCGTCGTGCGCTCCCCCTTCGCCCATGCGCGGCTGAAATCGGTCGATGTCTCCACGGCCCGCGCCCATCCCGGCGTGGTCGCGGTATGGACGCATGACGACATCGCCGCGCTGCCGCCCATCGATTTCCGCGGCGACCGCGGCTCCGACCAGCTCAAGCCCTACCGCCAGCCGGTGCTGGCGACCGGCCGGGTGCGCTATGTCGGCGATCCGGTGGCGGCGGTGTTCGCCGAGGACCCCTATATCGCCGAGGACGCCGCCGAGCTGGTCGCCATCGAGGCGGAGCCGCTGGACGTCGTCCTCGCCGCCGACGCTGCGCCCGGCATGTTCGACGACGATCACGGCTCGGAGGCCGCGCTGCTGACGCATACCTACGGCGACGCGGCGGCGGCTTTCGCGCGGGCGGCGCATGTGATTGCGCTCGACCTGCATACCGGGCGGCATTCGGGCGTGCCGATGGAATGCCGCGGCGCCGTCGGGGTCTACGACGCTTCGCGCGACATCCTGGAGCTGCACGGCGCTGCCAAGGTGCCGCACCGCAACAAGGAAACGCTGTGCCGCATGCTGGGGCGCGAGCCGGGCGCGCTGCACGTGCACGAATCCCATGTCGGCGGCGGGTTCGGCATCCGCGGCGAGCTTTATCCCGAGGACGTTCTGGTGCTGGTCGCCGCGCTGCGGCTGGGCCGCCCGGTCAAGTGGATCGAGGACCGGCAGGAGCATCTGATGTGTGCCAACCAGGGGCGCGAGCAGCGGCATCTGGCGAAGCTGGCGCTGGACGCCGACGGGCGCATCCTCGCCATGACGGACGAGATCTTCCACGACCAGGGCGGCTATGTACGCACCCATGGCGCCAACGTGCCCAACCGCACCATGTGTATGCTGCCCGGCCCCTACCGCGTGCCGGATTTCCGGGCCGAGGCGCATTTCCGCCTGACCAACAAGACGCCCTGCGCCACCTACCGCGCACCCGGACGGTTCGAGAGCACCTATGTGCGCGAGCGCCTGATGGACGCGGCGGCGGATCGGCTCGGGATCGACCGGCTGGAAATCCGCCGGCGCAACCTGATCGCAGCATTCGAGATGCCGTACGAGATCGCGTTCGTTGAGCCGGGGGTGGAGGAGCTGCTGTACGATTCCGGCGACTACGCGGCGCTGCTCGACAAGGCGCTGGCGCATTTCGGCTGGGACAGGGCCGCGGCGGATGCGGCGTCGCGCCGCGCGGCGGGCGATCCCGTCGGGCTCGGCATCGGCATGTTCGTCGAGGAAAGCGGGCGCGGCCCGCGCGACGGGGCGCGCATCACCATCGACGCCACCGGCGGCATCGAGGTTCTGACCGGCGGCGCCTCGGTCGGGCAGGGGTTCGAGACCATCATGGCCCAGCTTGCGGCCGAGCATCTGGGGGTGGACTACCGCGACATCCGGGTGATCCACGGCCAGACCGACCTGATCCCCTACGGCATCGGCGCGCATGCCGCGCGGGCGACCGTGATGACCGGCGGCGCGGTGGATGCCACGGCGCGCAAGCTGCGCGCGAAAGTGCTGGACGCCGCCGCCGACTTGCTGCAGACCCCGGCGGACCGGCTGGATATCCGGGACGCCGCCGTGGTGGTCGCCGACAACCCGCAGGGTCCGACGATTACCCTGGCCGCGGTGGCGGAAAAGCTCGCCCCCGGCTCGTCGCTGCTGGACGGGCGCAATCCCGGGCTCACGGTGGAAGCCTTCTTCGAATCCGACCACACGGTGTTTCCCTACGGCGTGCATCTGGCGCAGGTGGCGGTGGATGCCGAGACCGGGCGCGCGACGGTGGAGCGCTTCCTCGTCGCCTACGATGTCGGGCGCGCAGTCAACCCGATGCTGGTCGAGGGTCAGCTCGTCGGCGGCTGCGTGCAGGGG
>WHUE01000310.1 GCA_009377375.1 Alphaproteobacteria bacterium
GTGAGGGCGAGTGCGGCGCCGGGGAAGAACGCCATCCAGGGCGCCTCCGTGAAGTACGTGCGCGCGCTCCCGCCGATCATCGCGCCCCACGAGATCGCCGGCGGCGGCACGCCCAGGCCGAGGAAGCTGAGGCTCGCCTCGATCAGGATCGCCTGGCCGATCGCCATGCTGGCGAGGACGATCACGACCGGGAACACGTTCGGGAGGATGTGTCGGACCAGCACCCGGCCGTCGGTCGCGCCGAGCGCCTGGGCCGCGGTCACGTATTCGCGCTGCCGGATCGTGAGCGCCGACGAGCGGATTACACGCGACGGCGCGAAGACGAGGAAGATCGAGATCGCCAGCACCACCCGATCGAGTCCGGGCCCAGCGATCGCGATGATCAACAGCAGCAGCACGAGCCCGGGGAACGCCATGAACGAGTCGACCGCGCGTTGGATCGCGAGGTCCACCCAGCCACCGAAGTAGCCGCTGGCGATGCCCACGAGGGTGGCGCCCGTGGTGCCGAGCGCGACCGAGAGGATGCCCACCGTCAGCGAGATCCTCCCGCCGTACAGCACGCG
>WHUE01000311.1 GCA_009377375.1 Alphaproteobacteria bacterium
ACCCGGCACCCTGTCAGGGACGGGCCCTGCCGACACGGCCACCGTGCCAGGATTGGCGGCATGCCCGGCACAGCGACCGATCCCGGACGCGGCGTCTTCGCGCTGCGTCCGCTCGGTGTGGGCGAGGTGCTGGACGCCGCGGTGAGCACGATCAGGGCGTACCCCAGGGTCACGCTCGCTCCGTCTGCGGTGATGTACGGCAGCCTCCTGGCGGCGATGCTCGGCTTCGCCGGGATCGTCGCCGCCCTCCTCTACGGCAGCGACGACCCGGCGCTGCAGACGGTGGCCACGGCGCTCGGCGCCCTCGGGGTGGTCGGCGCGGAAGCGCTCGGCGGCCTGCTCCAGCTCGGCGCGGTGGCCGCGTTCAGCACGGTGATGGCCGGTGTCGTGGCGCGGGCCGCGCTCGGCCGGCCGGCGCCGCTGCGCGCGGTGTGGCGCGACACCAGCCGCAGCCTCGGGTGGCTGGTGCTCTATGCCGTCATGCTGAACGCCGCGGTCCTCGCGCCGCTTCTCCTGCTGATCCCGCTCGCCTTCGTGATCACCGTCCCGGTCGTCGGCCCG
>WHUE01000312.1 GCA_009377375.1 Alphaproteobacteria bacterium
CGCATAGACGGCGCAGCTGCTGGAGAACACCAGCGCGCCGACACCGTTCGCCGCCAGCGCCTCGCACAGATTGATCGTGCCGACGACGTTGTTGCGCCAGTAAAGCCCCGGCAAGCGCACCGACTCGCCGACGTCGATCAGGCTGGCGAAATGCATCGCGCCTTCGGGCCCGTAGCGGCGGACGACCTCGGCGATGCGCCCGGCGTCCAGCAGGTCGCCCTGCTCCAGCGGCCCCCACTTCGCCGCCCAGTCGTGACCCGCCGCGAGATTGTCGAACGCGATGGGCTCGAAGCCGGCCGCCGCCAGGGCCTTGCAGGCGTGGCTGCCGATATACCCGGCGCCGCCGACGACGAGGATCCTGGTCATGGGAGGGGAGGTCCGGACATCATCGGCCGCATTATCCACCCGCGTTTGGCGCGCGCAACCGCTATGGGCCCCTATGGCCCTGGCGCGGCGGGTTGGACATAATCCGGAAAAGGGGAAGGAGACGGGAAGCATGCCTTACGCAACCGCCAGGGATGGAGTGAAGCTGTATTACGAGGAGGTCGGCGACGGCAC
>WHUE01000313.1 GCA_009377375.1 Alphaproteobacteria bacterium
GGACCCTCTCCCGGCGCGGCGATCTCGACGCGGCACGCGGGCGCGTAGTGGCGGTACCGCGTCCCCGGTGAGGCTCCGTTGGCCGACGCCGGCGCCTGCTCAGCCACCAGCTTGAGATCCTCTGCGGTGATCGCGCCCGCGCGCAGGACGACGGGTCGGTCCCCGCGCGCGTCGACCACGGTCGATTCCACGCCGACCCGGCAGCGTCCAGCGTCGAGCACCAGGTCCACCCGCCCGCCGAGGTCGTCGACGACGTGGGCCGCGGTGGTGGGGCTGGGACGGCCGGAACGGTTGGCGCTGGGCGCGGCCAGTGGAAGATCGGCCGCCTTCAGGACGGCGAGCGCCACCGGGTGGGCGGGCATGCGCACCGCAACGGTCGTCAGCCCGCCCCGGGTCACGCTCGGCAGGTCCTCGGCAGCCTCGACGACCAGGCTGAGCGGGCCAGGCCACCAGCGTGTGGCCAGTTCGTCGGCCAGCGGCGGGACCCGCCGGGCCACCCGGTGGAGGCCTTCGAGTCCATGCACATGGACGATCAGGGGATTATCCGCCGGGCGCT
>WHUE01000314.1 GCA_009377375.1 Alphaproteobacteria bacterium
TGCTTACCCTTGCTATCGTGGTGAGTTTAGCCAATCCTCGGCCATCGTGCCGGACAAGACGCCCATCTCAGTATGCGGGCGCCGTGTGTGCCGAGCCGGGACATGGTCGCGGGTCGGGTGCGGGAGACGCGGACGGTCCGGTAGGGACGGGGACTTCGCGGGCCAGACCATCGAACTCGTAGTTCCCGTGAGCTTGGCGGTGGCTATGACCTCACGCGCGACTCATCGCCTCAGCGCTCGCCGAACCGCGGATCGAGAAGGCGGGCCTCCACCTTCCGGAGAGCATCGACATCGCGCCCATCCCCGCCCGACCGGACCCTGTCGGAGATGCTGGCCGAGGGCGAGGTCGACGCGCTCTACACACCGCGCATCCCGCGGCCGTTCGCCGATCGCGACCCGCGGGTCGCGATCGGCGCGTGTGCCGAGCCGGGACGTGGCCACCGCGGAACGCGCGTACTTCGCCGATACCGGCATATTCCCGATCATGCACGTCTTCGTGGTGCCCGGGACGTCTACGAGGCGAACCGCTGGGTGGCAC
This sequence comes from Alphaproteobacteria bacterium, assembly GCA_009377375.1. Lineage (GTDB taxonomy): Bacteria > Pseudomonadota > Alphaproteobacteria > MPNO01 > UBA2964 > WHUE01. The sequence continues at coordinate 539 of WHUE01000314.1, forward strand.
AGTCGCTGTACAAGGCGT
>WHUE01000315.1 GCA_009377375.1 Alphaproteobacteria bacterium
GCGATCCACAATCCGAAACAGGGCGGCGATACGGAATGGCAAAACCTCTACCTCGCCTATGACACCTTGCCCGAGGCGACTAAGGAGCGGGTCGCGGAGCTGAGGGCCATTCACCAGTTCGATCAGGGCCGAAACCCGCGCATGCCGCCCGTCGACACCAAGTTCAGAGACAAGCTGTCCGATGACGTCAAGTCCCGGACGCCCGACGTGACCCATCCAGTGGTTCGCACCCACCCGGAGACGGGGCGGAAGGCGCTGTTCGTCTCGCCCCGCTTCACTATCGGAATCGTCGATCTCGAAGAAGCCGAGGGACAGACGCTGCTCGATGAATTGTTCGCGCATCTGGACGACCCCGCCTTGGTCTATCACCACAAATGGCGCGACGGTGATGCGGTACTTTGGGACAATCGTTGCCTTAATCACAGGGCGTGCGGCGGCGTAGTCTGGCCCGATCTTCGCCGGATGCATCGCGCGACCGTGAAGGGGGATAAGCCCTTTTGAGCGGCCAGGTTTCATTGACCCGGAGGTGTGACACGGCGTAGGGGACCGGTGCA
>WHUE01000316.1 GCA_009377375.1 Alphaproteobacteria bacterium
GATTGACCGCGCCCGTTCTTCCTGCTGCCGGCGTGGCAGGCCGGTGAACTCCATCGGCAGCATGACGTTTTCGGTCGCGGTCAGGTGCGGGATCAGATTGAAGCTCTGGAAAACGAAGCCGGTCTTGTGCCGCCGGTATCCGACTTCCTCCTTGCCGCGCAGGCCGGCGACATCGACGCCGTCGACGGTGAGCGCGCCGCCGGTTGGCCGGTCGAGCGCGCCGAGCAGGTTCAGGAAGGTGCTCTTGCCGCAGCCGCTCGACCCGCGCAACGCAACGAGCTTGCCCCGTGGCAGGCGCAGATCGACCTCGTTGACGGCGACGACGGCAATTGGCCCGGCGTGGAATTGCTTGGTTAAGCCCTGGGCGATCACGACATCTTCTCGCGAGTCGTTTGCCTCACTCATAGCGCAACACCTCTGCCGGCTTGACGCGGGCAACGTGCCAGACCGGGACCGCGCTCGCCACGAGTGCGAGGGCCACGGCCAAGCCAAGGGCGTAAAGAACGATTTCGGGCGAGACGGCAACGTCGACGCTGCCGAGCGCGTCGCTCACG
>WHUE01000317.1 GCA_009377375.1 Alphaproteobacteria bacterium
CAAATCGCCCGCTGAGCAGGAGCTGATGCGCAAGGCGGCGGCGGTATCGGATGCAGCCGCCAACGCCGCCATCACCGCCATTCGCGACGGCGCCGGCGAGCGCGACGTGGTGGCGGAGTGCCATGCCGCCATGATCCGCGCCGGCGGCGAGGTCGTTGCGGAGCGGACGGCGAACCGCGGCGGACTCGCCATCTTTCCGCCGCTGGAGTCCGGGACGTACGTCGTCCGCCAGGTCGTCGACGGCAACCCCGGCCTCCGCACCGATCCGGTCACCATCCGCTGACGCCAGTCCGTCAGCCCAGGAGGCGGGAACGCAGCGCGACGGTGTCGGCGTCGGCGGGCGGGGCGTGCGCGATGCCGGCCCCGTAGGCGAAGTAGGGCACGTCGTCCAGGCTCCAGTGCACCGGCAGCTCGATCAGCGCGCCGATCCGGTACGGGCGGTCGTCGCCCATCAGGCTGGAGTCGTAGAGAAAGCCGTGCTCGGCGAGCAGCGCCAGCGTGACCGGCGTGAGCTCCCATGCCGGGGAGCGATAACCGGCCGGGCGGGCGCCGA
>WHUE01000318.1 GCA_009377375.1 Alphaproteobacteria bacterium
CATGTTCCATTTGTAGCCGAAGCCGAGCCCACCGCCGTGGACCGGACGCGATACCTGCGGCCAGGCGGTCGATTCCTCCGCAAGCGTGGTGGCTGCCGGGAAACGGCCATAGACCTCGGTATTGGTCCGCCGAAGGAAGGCGATCGCCTCGAGATTCTCGCGCCCACCGAACCGGTTCGGAATCCAGCCGCCGGCAGGCCGGCTGTAGTCGAGGTAAAGCATCGAAGCGACTGCATCGACGCGCAGCCCGTCGATGCCGTAACGCTCTAGCCAGAACAGCGCATTGGCGATGAGAAAATTGGAGACCTCGGTGCGGCCGAAATTGTAGATCAGCGTACCCCAGTCGACATGCCGGCCCTGTAGCGGGTTGGCGTGCTCGTAGAGCGCCGTGCCGTCGAACTGACCGAGGGCATGGGGATCGTCCGGGAAATGCGCCGGCACCCAATCCATGAGGACGCCGAGGCTGGCGCGGTGACAGGCGTCGACCAGCGCGACGAAATCCTCTGGACCGCCGAAGCGGCTCGTCGGCGCGAACAAGCCGGTCGGCTGAT
>WHUE01000319.1 GCA_009377375.1 Alphaproteobacteria bacterium
GGCCGGGCTCACCAACGATACTGTGCAGCGCAAGACGCTGCTGACGGCGTAAGCCTATGGGCGTTTTTTACTCGCCAGAAAAATGGAGCGGAGATTCAGCCCTTGCCGGAAAAACCTGGCAGCAGGTCGCGGCGGAGCGCGCGGGAGGAACACAGCGTACCGCAAGCAATCCGGCGACTGCCACAGCAGCGCCGAGTAATGGCGCTGGCGCCGCTCCGCGCCCGAACAATCGGGGCGGCACCATCCTGACCAATCCGGCCGGGCTCACCAACGATACTGTGCAGCGCAAGACGCTGCTGACGGCGTAAGCCCATGTGTTCATTCGGGGCTTTTCTAAATCCTATCGGCGCGATCGGCCAGAAAGTTGGCGGCCCCGTTGGGAAACTTATCGATCCCGCCGGAACGGTGGCGAAAGCGGTGGGAGGCCCTGCCGGCGTCCTGATCGACCCGGCGGGTGCGGCGGCCAAGGCCGTGGACAAGAAAAAGTCCGCTCCGGCCCCGCAGAAAACGCTTGTGACGGATACGCCGGCGCTTACGAAAAAGACCACCT
>WHUE01000031.1:0-36698 GCA_009377375.1 Alphaproteobacteria bacterium
GGGCTCCGCCAGCGGATTGGCCGGCAGGGCCATCGGCCAGTCCGGCACGCGTTGCCGGAGCGGCGCCTCGGCATAGGCAAGGTCGACCAGCCGGTACTCCAGCCCGCGGTAGAACCGGTCCGTCACGGTGAATCGGCTTCCCGCCTCGCCTGTCATGTCGAGAACAAGATCGACCCGCATGGCAGGGCCCAGCACGACCATGCCGCCTTCCGGCCGGTGCGGCGTCACGGGCTGCCCGTCGAGTGCGATCGCAACCGGTTCGTGATCCGCGAAATCGAGCCCGAAGATCCGCGCATTGGCGGCGTTGATGAGGCGCAGGCGGATGCGCTCGCCCTTTCGCACCTCGAACGTGTCCAACTCCCGGCCGTTGATCGTGGCGATGTTGCCGATGCGGCCGTTATGGCTCATATCGTGCCGGTTGCCGAAATCGTCGCTGATCCGGCCCTCCCTGGTGAGACGCCAGTCGTCGAGCACCCAGGTCACGTCGCGGTCGACGCGAAGCGGTTGCGGCTCCTCGACGATCAGCGGGCCGTAGAGTCCGCGGCCGACCTGCTCGAAGCTGCGCTGGTGCGGGTGGTACCAGAAGGTTCCCGCATCGACCGCGTCGAACTCGTACACGAAGGTCTCGCCCGGCCCAATGGGCTTCTGGGTCAGATGCGGCACCCCGTCCATGCCGTTGGGCACGCGCATGCCGTGCCAGTGAGCCGTGGTCTCCTCGTCCAGGCCGTTATCGACCGCGATCCGAAGGCGCTCGCCCTGACGCACGCGGATTTCGGGGCCGGGAACGCCGCCATTGTAGCACCAGGCGGGCACGCCGCCTTCCAGGGCCGGCGCCAGCTTCACGCGGCCCGGCGCGGCGCGCAGCCGAACCGCTCGGACATCCGGCGACGCCGCGCCGAATGCCGGAAGGGGAGAAAGCAGTGAGCCGGCCGCTGCAACCGCGGCGGAGGCGAGAAATGTGCGGCGGGTGAGCGCCGGTGTGCGAATGGTATACATGACATCATCATCCTGGCGGTTCGCGACCACGCACGGAGGGGGCGGGCCGCGCCGTGCGGCAATGCGGTCCGACAGCCGGAACCGACCGTCAGCAACCGTGGGACGCCGGGCTGCGGACGAGCGCCGGCCGGCGTCAGGCCTGAATGGTGGCTCGTGGAGGGTCGGTGGCGGGCGGTCCGGTCCGTCCTGCGAGCCGGCGCGGCGGCGCCCCAGCATAATCGGGGCCGGCCATCGTCTGCGGACGGGCGGTCTCCGTCGGCAACATAATCAGGGGAGCGACGCAAACCTGCTCGCAAACCGGCGGTTTGCCATCGTCCCCGGAGCATCCCTGGCAGTCCGCCTGATCGCCGTCGACGGGAGCGGCATGCAGCATCTCCATCGTCATACCGGCGGCGTTTGCCACGTGCGCGACCGTTCCCGCGGCGAACGCCGCCATAAGCACGATAAGGAGTATGCGCACTCGGTTGCTCATGGCTTCGTGCTTATCCCCGGTCAGTCGCGTTGTCCAGATTCAAATTGCCGCAGCGCCGGCGACGGCGCCGGTTGGCATTTGACCCGCCGTGCAGCCGCGTGGCACTCTTTTCGTCCCTAACCCGCGACAGGGCGCGGGCGCCTCACCACAAGGAGGGCCTGACAGTGCAGCGCCGTCATCTTTCCGCCGTCGTCGCATGCGGCGTTCTAGTGGCCACCCCCGCCTTCGCCGACGCCGTCTCCGATTTCTACGGCGGCAGGACCGTAACCATCGTCGCCGCCACCGGGGCGGGCTCTGCCTACGGGCTGCACGGCCGGCTGCTGGCCGACGCGATGCGCAAGCATCTGCCCGGCAACCCCAACATCGTGACGCAGTTCATGCCCGGCGGCGGCGGCGGCAAGCAGGCCAATTATATGTACAACGCCGCGCCCAAGGACGGCAGCTGGATCGGCTTTCCGCTGAAATATATCGCGGTCAATCAGGCGCTCGGCCATACCGGACTGAAATACGACGCCGCGAAGCTCGGCTATGTCGGCAGCCTGGGCCCGATCAACAGCGCCGTGGTGGTGATGCGCAAGCATACCCCGCACCAGACCTTCGCGGCGCTGAAGCAGCACGAGGTCATCATGGGCTCGACTGGCAAAAGCTCGGAAACCTTCATCACGCCGACGCTGATGAACAGCCTGCTGGGGACGCGGATCAAGGTCGTGTCCGGCTACAAGGGGATGAAGGATATCAGCCTCGCCATGGAGCGCGGTGAGGTGCACGGCCGCGCCGGATCCTGGGAAAGCCTGAAATCGGGCCAGGCCGACTGGCTGAAGAGCGATTCCATCGCGCTGATCGCGTTGAGCGGGCTCAGGCGCAACTGGGACCTGCCCGAGTTGCCGACGCTGATCGAGCTCGCCGCGGACGAGGAGGCGAAGGCGGTGCTGCGCTTCTTCGGCGCGGGCAACGCGGTCGGCTGGCTGTTCGCCGTCCCGCCCGGCGTGCCGGCCGAACGGCTCGCCGCGCTGCGCAAGGCGTTCGACGCCACCATGGCGGACGCCGCCTATCAAGCGCAGGTGAAGGACCGCAAGCTGGACCTCCAGCCGGAAACCGGCGCCGAGGTCGCGGAGCTGGTCAGAGGCACCCTCGCCGTCACCCCCGCCCGCATGGAGCGCATCCGCGCAGCGATGGGGATGTAGCGGCGGGAGCGCCGGCGCCCCCGCGCATGCAAACGGACCCGGCCGCGAGGCCGGGTCCGGCTACCCGGGCTTGCAGGCTTCGATCAGGAGGTTCTTGCCGAACCATCTGCCGGCGACCGCGTCGAAGGCACGGCTTGCCGGAAAGACCAGCCGGTCGTAGAGCGCCACCGAGCGCGGCGAAATATGACCGTCGCCGCCTCCGGAGAAGCGGAATAACAGCGCCGCGAAGAAGCCGAGGGAATCGACATAGCGGGCCTCCCCGATCCGGAATCCGACGCGCGTCATCATGTCCACCAGCGGGCGCCGGAGGTAGCGGCGGTGGTGGCCGACGAGCCGGTCCATCGCAGAGAACAGCACGGGAAACGCCGGCACGTAGATCACGATGCGCCCGCCCGGGCGGAGCCGGTCGTAAAGGAGGCGCAACGTGGCCTCGTCGTCCTCGATATGCTCCAGCACGTTGAAACTGTATATCCCGTCGAACTGCCGGTACGGCGCGGCGGCAAGATCGGCGTGCACCTCGAGCCCGAGCGCCTGCAGGCGGCCCCGCGCGGCGGCGTCCGGCTCGATGCAGACGACGGTGCGCCTCTCCTCAGCCATGGCGCGTGCGAACGTGCCGTGTCCCGCGCCGAAATCCAGCACCCGGCCGTCGCCGGCGCGCTGCGCCAAGGACAGAAGGTAGGCGTTGTAGTTGCGCGCCTCCTCCATCGCCTCGAGATTGTCGGTGCCGGTCTGCATGCGCCCCCGCGTCGGCCGCCCGGGCGCTGCCCGAAAGCAATCAAGGGGTCAGGCGATGTCGCCTAACCCCTTGATCTGTCTGGTGGAGCCAATCGGAATCGAACCGACGACCTCTTGAATGCCATTCAAGCGCTCTCCCAACTGAGCTATGGCCCCGAATTTCGTCCGCGCAGGGCGAGCGGCCCGGCGCGATGGCGCAAACTACTTAAACCCGCCCGCTTACGGCAACCACAAAATGGAGAGACGGCGGCGGTGACGGGTTTCAGCCCTTGTCGTCCTCGTCGTCATCGGCGGCGACGTCGATCACGTCGTCTTCCTCGCCGAGCTCGGCGGCATCCTCGATGAGGTCGTCATCCTCCTCGTCGTCGTCAAGGTCCTCCAGAACGGCGTCCTCCGGCAGATCCTCGTCCTCGTCTTCGTCCGCCACCTTGACCTTCTTCTTGGCAACCGGGGCCGCTTTCGGTTCGGGCGCCGGAGCGGCACGCGAGCGCGACTGGCGGACATTGGCCAGCGGATCGTGCGCCGTGCCGCATTTCGGGCACTCGATCGGGTCCCGCTGCAGATCGTAGAACCGGGCGCCGCAGCTGGCGCACAGGCGCTTGGAACCCCATTCCGGCTTTGCCACGTTTCCTCCTTCGCCAAAGTCTTGATCGGGGCATGCCTTTGCCATGTTCGGGATAGCGTGTCAAAACCAAATTTCACCCGGTTTGCCGCCCGCGTCGGCGCTGTTGCCCGGCCCCGGTTCCGTGCTACAGACGCGGCGGCTTTTACAGGCATGCAACGGGCCCCCTCCCGCGGCCCGAGATGGAGAGAGACGCGCGTGACCGCTCTGGTGTCCGCACCGTGCACGACGCTGGCCGGCGAGGCCGCCATACCGGGCGACAAGTCGATCTCGCACCGCGCGCTGATGATCGGCGCGCTGGCGGTGGGCGAGACCCGCATCACCGGTCTGCTGGAAGGCGACGACGTGCTGCGCACGGCCGCGGCGCTGCGCCTGATGGGGGTCGTGGCGGAACGCGTCGGCGGCGCGGAATGGCGGGTCCGCGGCGTCGGCGTCGGCGGGCTGTCCGAGCCCGACGACGTGCTCGACCTCGGCAATTCCGGCACCGGCGCGCGGCTGCTGATGGGGCTGGTGGCGACCCATCCCTTCACCGCCCATTTTACCGGCGACGCGAGCCTGCGCCGTCGCCCGATGGCGCGCATCGCCGAGCCGGTGGAGCGCATGGGCGCGACGGTGATCGCGCGCGAGGGCGGGCGCATGCCGCTGGCGGTGATCGGCGCGGGCTCGCCGATGCCGATCGAATACGCCCTGCCGGTGCCCTCCGCCCAGGTAAAATCGGCGGTGATCATGGCCGGGCTGAACGCGCCGGGCATAACCCGGGTGATCGAGACCCAGCCGAGCCGCGACCATACCGAGCTGATGCTGCGGCATTTCGGCGCGACGCTGACGGTGGAGGACCGCAAGGACGGGACGCGCGTCATTTCGCTCGTCGGCCAGCCGGAGCTGACGGCGCGCGGCGTGGCGGTGCCGGCCGACCCGTCCTCGGCCGCGTTTCCCGGCGTCGCCGCGCTGATCACCGAAGGCTCCGCGGTCACGACCCGGGGGGTGGGGCTGAACCCGCTGCGCGCCGGGCTGTACGAGACGCTGCGCGAGATGGGGGCCGACATCGCCTACGGGAACGCGCGCGAGGAGGCGGGCGAGAAGGTCGCCGACCTGACCTTCCGCGCCTCGAGGCTGCGCGCCGTCGACGTGCCGGCGGAGCGCGCGCCGTCGATGATCGACGAGTACCCGATCCTCGCCGTCGCCGCCGCCTTCGCCCACGGCACCACCCGGATGCGCGGGCTGGCGGAGCTGCGCGTCAAGGAAAGCGACCGGCTGGGCACGGTGGTCGCAGGGCTGGAGGCGTGCGGTGTGCGGGTGTCGGAGGACGGCGACGACCTGATGATCGAGGGGGCGGGCGGCCCGCCGGCCGGCGGGGCGCGCATCGGGGCGCGGTCCGACCACCGCATCGCGATGAGCTTCCTGGTGCTGGGCGCGGGCGCGCGGGCAGCCGTCACCATCGACGACGACAGCCATATCGCGACCAGCTTCCCGGGCTTCACGGGGCTGATGAACAGGCTCGGCGCCCGGATCGCCCCCGCCGATGGCTGAGCGCCCGGTCGTGATCGCCGTCGACGGACCGGCGGCCAGCGGCAAGGGCACGCTGGCGCGCCGGCTGGCCGCACATCTCGGCTACGCCCACCTGGATACCGGCCTGCTCTATCGGGCGGTCGGGGCGGCCGTGGTCGCCGGCGGCGGCGATCCGGACGATGCCGGGGCCGCCGCCGGGGCCGCCCGCGCCCTGACCCCGGCCGATATGGCGGCCCCCGACGAGGCGCGGCTGCGCACCGACGCCGTGGCGGACGCCGCGGGACGGGTGGCGGCGCACGGCGCCGTCCGCGACGTCCTGTTCCGCTTCCAGCGGGGCTTCGCCGAGGCCCCGCCGGGCGGGGCGAAGGGCGCGGTGATCGACGGGCGCGACATCGGCACCGTGATCTGTCCCGACGCCGACGCCAAGATTTTCGTCGAAGCCGAGGTCGGGGTCCGCGCCGAAAGGCGGGTTAAAGAGTTGCGGGAACGGGGCTTAGACGCTATACATGCCCGCGTTCTGCAGGATATGAAGGCGCGCGATGCCCGGGATCGGTCCCGGTCCGTCGCGCCGCTCGTGCCGGCGGACGATGCGTTCGTGCTCGACACCACTGCGTTGGATGCGGACGCCGCGTTTGCGAAGGCGCTGGAATTCATTGCCGGGCGGAACAAGTGATAGCGTAGCGGGTATGAACTGCGGGTCGCGCCGCATTGGCTTTTTCTTGCAGGCTCTCGGCGCCTGCAACACTGAACTGACCGGACGGAAAGGTTAAAGGTTTCGTATGGCGACACAGACGGCGACCACGGGCGAAGACGCGCAGATGAGCGACGAGAGCTTTGCCGCGCTGCTCGAGGAAACCTTCGGCGAGGGCGAACTTACCGAAGGCTCGGTGATCAAGGGAACGGTGATCGGCATCGAGAACGACTCGGTGCTTATCGACGTTGGGCTCAAATCCGAAGGCCGCGTGTCGGTTAAGGAGTTCACCGCTCCCGGCCAGGAGCCGGAGATTTCGATCGGCGACATCGTCGACGTTTTCCTGGAGCGCATGGAGGATCGCCACGGCGAGGCCGTGCTCAGCCGGGAAAAGGCGCGGCGCGAGGAATCCTGGTCGATGCTGGAGAACGCCTTCAACGACGGCGAGCGCGTCACCGGCTCCATCTTCGGGCGGGTGAAGGGCGGCTTTACCGTCGATCTTTCCGGCGCCGTCGCCTTCCTGCCGGGCAGCCAGGTGGACGTGCGGCCTGTGCGCGACGTCACCCCGCTGATGGGCACGCCGCAGCCTTTCCAGATCCTCAAGATGGACCGCCGCCGCGGCAATATCGTGGTGTCGCGCCGGGCCGTGATGGAAGAATCGCGCGCCGAACAGCGCACCGAGCTTCTGGCCGGGCTCAAGGAAGGCCAGGTGCTGGAAGGCGTGGTCAAGAACCTCACCGATTACGGCGCCTTCGTCGATCTGGGCGGCGTCGACGGGCTGCTGCACGTCACCGATATCGCCTGGCGGCGCATCAACCACCCGAGCGAGGTGCTGTCCGTCGGCCAGAACGTGAACGTGCAGGTCATCCGCTTCAACGCGGAGACGCAGCGCATCAGCCTTGGCATGAAGCAGCTCGAGGCCGACCCCTGGGACGGGGTGGAAGCCAAGTACCCCGTGGGCACGCGCTTTACCGGCCGCGTCTCGAACATCACCGATTACGGCGCCTTCGTGGAGTTGGAGCCCGGCGTCGAGGGCCTGGTCCATGTCTCGGAAATGAGCTGGACCAAGAAGAACGTCCATCCCGGCAAGATCATCTCGACCAGCCAGGAGGTCGAGGTCATGGTGCTGGACGTCGATCCCCAGAAGCGCCGCATCAGCCTCGGCATCAAGCAGACCCAGGAAAACCCCTGGACCGATTTCGAGACCCGCTTCCCGGTGGGCACCGAGATCGAGGGCGAGATCAAGAACGTCACCGAGTTCGGCCTGTTCGTCGGGCTGCCGGGCGAGATCGACGGCATGGTCCACCTGTCCGACCTGGACTGGAACCGCGCCGGCGAAGAGGCGATCAAGGAGTTCAAGAAGGGCGACGTGGTCAAGGCGAAGATTCTCGACGTCGACGTCGAGAAGGAGCGCATCAGCCTCGGCATCAAGCAGCTCACCGACGACCCGTTCGAAGCCGGCGCCAAGAACCTGAAAAAGGGCGAAACCGTCACCTGCACCGTGACCAACGTGCTCGAATCCGGGCTCGAGGTGACAGTGGCCGGCGACGTGCCCGGATTCATCCGCCGCGCCGACCTGTCGCGCGAGCGCAGCGAGCAGCGGCCGGACCGTTTCGCCGTCGGCGACCGGGTGGACGCGCGCATCACCAATATCGACCGGCGCGACCACAAGCTCACGCTTTCCGTCAAGGCGCATGAGATGGCCGAGGAGAAGCAGGCGATGGCGGAGTACGGCTCGTCCGACTCCGGCGCCAGCCTCGGCGACATCCTCGGCGCGGCGATGCGCCAGCGCGAAGGGGCGGCGGAGTCCGACGGCGAATCTGCCGAAGAGCCGGCTGCCGCCGATGACGACGAAAAGAAGGGCGACGCCTGACCGGGGCGTCGCCGGCCCGCCCCGCGCGGGGCGGCAGGGTCTGGCCGCAGCTGTGATCCGACTGCAGGTATAGATGGCGCTAGAGGCCGACTATCTGGTTGACCGCCGACGGCTGAAGCGCCGCCTCGCTTTCTGGCGCGTCCTCGCCGTGGTGACTGCCGTGGGACTCGTCGCCGTCGCCGTCGGCCGGGTCGACGGCGTACGCGGCCTCTCGCGCGGCGACTACGTGTCGCGGATGGACGTCGACGGCATCATCCTCGACGATCCCCGCCGCCGCGCGGCGCTCCGGCGCATCGCGGAGGACGACGACGCCAAGGCGTTGATCCTGCGCATCGACTCCCCGGGCGGCACTGTCGTCGGCGGCGAGGCGCTTTACAGGACCCTGATGGAAGTCGCCGCGAAGAAGCCGGTTGTCGCCGTGATGGGACAGCTCGGCACCTCCGCCGGCTACATGGTCGCGTTGCCGGCGACCCGTATCTTCGCCCACGAGGGCACGATCACCGGCTCCATCGGCGTGCTGTTCCAGACCACGGATGCAACCGGGCTGATGGACAAGATCGGCGTCAGCATCGGGGCGGTCCGGTCCGGTCCGCTGAAGGCGCGCCCCAACCCGTTCGAGAAGATGACGCCGGAGGCCCGCGAGGCCACCCAGTCCCTGGTCGACGACATGTACGGCATGTTCCTTGCCATGGTGACAGCACGCCGCGGCATGGGAGAGGACAAGGCAAGGCGGCTGGCCGACGGACGCGTCTATACCGGGCGGATGGCCGTGGCGAACGGGCTGGTCGACGCCATCGGCGGCGAAGACGAGGCCCGCCGCTGGCTGGAGGCGGAGAAGAAGGTCGCGGCCGACCTGCCGGTGCGCGATATCCGGATCAAGCGCGAGGTCGAGGACTGGCTGGAATACGCCGGTTCCTTGGCGGGAAAAACAGTGCTGTCAGAACGACTTACACTTGACGGTCTGGTTTCCGTCTGGCACCCTGAAATACAATAGAGTTGCGGTTCCGGCATCTGCCCGGCGCGACGCAGCCTGAAACCGAGGGGCCCCGACCGGGGACGGATGGCGATGACCAAATCCGAACTGATCTTGCGCCTGGCGGAAAAGAATCCCCACCTGTATCAGCGGGACGTGGAACGGATCGTCAGTACGATTTTCGAGGAAATCTCCGCCGCGCTGGCGCGGGGCGATCGGGTGGAACTGCGCGGCTTCGGCGCGTTCTCGGTCAAGACCCGCGACGCGCGCACGGGACGCAACCCGCGCACGGGCGAAACTGTCCATGTCGCGGAGAAATCGGTGCCGTTCTTCAAGGTCGGCAAGGATCTCCGGGTGCGGCTGAACGACGAGCATCAGCAGGGCTGAGCGGTCGGGACCGGCACATCCCCAAACCACCTGCGGATCGGCTGGGGTGCGAATTCTGAGAAGAGCCTTGTTTATCGTCATCGCGCTGGTCGCGGTGGTGTTCGCCGTGTCCAACCGCGGCACGGTGACGCTGAACCTGTGGCCGCTGCCGTTCGAGGCGGCGTTGCCGGTCTACCTCGTCGTGCTGGGCGCGGCCGGACTCGGCCTCATCCTAGGCGTCACCGTCTCCTGGCTCGCGAAGGAACGCATGTGGCTGCGCGCCCGCAGCGCCGAGCGCCGTGCCGACGGGCTGCAGCGCGAAGTCACGGTCCGCCGTCCCGCTGCGCCGCCGGCGCGCGCCGCCCTATCCCCGGCTGCCCGCGCCGCCCGCCTCGACGACGAATAGCCACGCCGCCGCTCCGCCGTTGCCCGGGGGGCGCACCCCCGATATACAAGGCCGCCCGCCCGAGGCCGGCGGGCACGCGGAGCGAGAAAGACCGATGAACGGCATATCCCCGGCTGAACGCGTGTTCTGCGCGATCGACACCACCGATCTGGCGCAGGCGACGGCGCTGGCCCGCGCGCTCGCGGGCGCGGTCGGCGGCGTCAAGCTGGGCAACGAATTCTTCACCGCCCACGGTCCCGACGGCTTTCGCGCCGTCGCTGCGACCGGACAGCGCATCTTTCTCGACCTGAAGTTCCACGACATCCCGAACACCGTGGCCGGCGCGGTGCGCGCCGCCCGCGAGCTGGGATGCCACATGCTCACCGTCCATGCCTCCGGCGGGGCGGCGATGGTGCGCGCGGCCGCCGGGGCGCGCGGCGGCGAAGACGGCCCGTTGATCCTGGGCGTCACCGTGCTGACCAGCCTGGGTGAGGACGACCTTACCGCCGTGGGCCAGCAGGGACCGATGGCGGACCAGGTGCTGCGGCTGGCCCGGCTGGCCACCGGCGCAGGCGCGACCGGGCTGGTCGCCTCGCCGCTGGAGGTTCCGGCCCTGCGCGCCGGGCTGGGGGCGAAAGCGCTGCTGGTGGTGCCCGGTATCCGGCCGGAATGGGCGTCCAGCGACGACCAGAAGCGCATCACCACTCCGGCGGACGCGGTGCGTGCGGGGGCCGACTATCTGGTAGTCGGCCGTCCCATCACCCGTGCGGACGACCCGGCGGCGGCGGCGCGGCGTATCGCCGCCGAAATCGCGGACGCCTGACCGATGCCGGTCGAGGTCAAGATCTGCGGAGTCAACGCGGCCGAGGCGATGCGCGCCGCGGTCGATGGGGGCGCGGCCTTCGTCGGGCTGGTGTTCTATCCGCCCTCGCCCCGCGCGGTGACGCCGGCGGAAGCCGCGGCGCTCGCCGCGCTGGTCCCGCCGGCGGTGATCCGCGTCGGGCTGTTCGTGGACGCCACCGACGCCCTGCTGGACGAAACACTGGCCGCCGTGCCGCTCGAACTGCTGCAACTTCACGGGGCGGAGACGCCGGACCGCGTGCGCGCGATCCGGGAGCGCACCGGCGTGAAAGTGATGAAGGCCATCAGGGTGGCCGGGCCCGACGACGTGGACGGCGCGGACGCGTTCATCGGCGCCGCGGACCGGCTGCTGTTCGATGCCAAGGCGCCGGCGGACATGAAAGGCGCGCTGCCCGGCGGCAATGCGCTGGCCTTCGACTGGGCCCTGCTGGGCGCGCGCGACTGGCCCTGCCCGTGGATGCTGTCCGGCGGGCTGGACGCCGCCAACCTGGCCGAAGCCGTGCGCATCAGCGGAGCGCGGGCGGTGGACGTGTCCTCCGGCATCGAATCCGCGCCGGGGCGGAAGGATGTGCATAAGATCGCCGCCTTCCTGAAGGCTGCGCGGGATTTGTGACCGACGGCGCGGCGGCGCGGAACGGCAGGAAACCACGGGAGATGTGGCATACCGCGCCCGCGGGTGCTAAGTAACGCGAATGACCCAGAGCAGCGTCGAAAAACCCAACAGCTACCGCGCCTTGCCCGACGACCGGGGGCATTTCGGGATCTATGGCGGCCGTTTCGTCGCCGAGACTCTGATGCCGCTGATCCTGGAGGTGGAGGCCGCATGGGACGCCGCCCGCGCCGATCCCGCGTTCCAGGCGGAGCTGGACGACTTCCTGAAGCACTATGTCGGCCGGCCGAGCCCGCTCTACCACGCCGCGCGGCTGACGGAGCATCTGGGCGGCGCGAAGATCTACTTCAAGCGCGACGAGCTGAACCACACCGGCGCGCACAAGATCAACAACACGATGGGCCAGATCCTGCTGGCCCGCCGCATGGGCAAGAAGCGCATCATCGCGGAAACCGGGGCGGGCCAGCACGGCGTCGCCACCGCCACGGTCTGCGCGCGGTTCGGCATGCCCTGTGTCGTCTACATGGGCCGCACCGACATCGAACGCCAGGCGCCCAACGTGTTCCGCATGAAGCTGCTGGGCGCGGAGGTCGTCCCGGTGGACTCCGGCTCCGCCACGCTCAAGGATGCGATGAACGAGGCGCTGCGCGACTGGGTGTCGAACGTGGAGGATACGTTCTACATCATCGGCACCGTCGCCGGCCCCCACCCCTACCCCGCCATGGTGCGCGACTTCCAGTCGGTGATCGGAAACGAGGTCCGCGAGCAGATCATGGAGGCCGAGGGCAGGCTGCCGGATTCGCTCTGCGCCTGCATCGGCGGCGGCTCCAACGCGATGGGGCTGTTCCACCCGTTCCTGGACGAGGCCTCCGTGCGCATCTGGGCCGTGGAAGCCGCGGGGCTGGGGCTCGACAGCGGCAGGCACGCCGCCTCCCTGACCGCCGGCCGGCCCGGCGTGCTGCACGGCAACCGCACCTATCTGCTGCAGGACGAAGAGGGCCAGATCACCGAGGCGCATTCGATCTCCGCCGGGCTGGACTATCCCGGTATCGGGCCGGAGCACGCCTGGCTGCGCGACGCCGGCCGGGTCGAGTATGTCTCCGCCACCGACGACGAGGCGCTGGAGGCGTTCCAGCTCTGCAGCCGGCTGGAAGGGATCATCCCTGCGCTAGAGCCGGCGCACGCGCTGGCGCACGTGATCCGCGCCGCGCCGGAACTGCCGAGGGACCACCTGCTGGTGATGAACATGTGCGGGCGCGGCGACAAGGACGTCTTCACCGTCGCCGACGCGCTGGGGGTGACGCTGTGAGAGGGACAGGCTCGCGCATCGCCCGCCGGTTCGAGGCGCTGAAGGCGGAGGGACGGGCGGGGTTCGTCACCTTCATCACGGCCGGGGACCCGAACGCGGAGACATCGGCCGCGATCCTGAAGGGGCTGCCGGCGGCCGGCGCCGACATCATCGAGCTGGGCATGCCGTTCACCGACCCGATGGCCGACGGCCCGGCGATCCAGCATGCCTCGCAGCGCGCGCTGGCGGCGGGCCAGACGATGGACCGCACCCTGGCGATGGTGCGCGATTTCCGCAAGGCGGACGGCGACACGCCGATCGTGCTGATGGGCTACTACAACCCGATCTATATCCGCGGCGCCGAGCGGTTCTCGCGCCAGGCCGCGGAAGCCGGGGTGGACGGGCTGATCGTCGTCGACCTGCCGCCGGAGGAGGACGCCGAGCTGCGCGGCCCCGCCGCCGCCGTCGGGATCGACCTCGTGCGGCTCACCGCGCCGACCAGCGACGAAAAGCGCCTGCCCGTCCTGGCCGCCGGCGCGTCCGGCTTCATCTATCACGTCTCGGTCGCCGGCGTGACCGGCGCCAAGTCGGCGGCGGAAGGCAGTGTGGCCGCCGACGTCGCCCGCATCCGCCGATTCAGCGGCCTGCCGGTCGCGGTCGGGTTCGGCATCCGCACCCCGGACCAGGCCGCGTCCGTCGCCCGCGTGGCCGACGCCGCAGTGGTCGGTTCCGCCATCGTCGAGCGCATCGCCGCGGCGGTGAAGGGCGGCGAATCGCCCCCTCCTGACATGCTGGCGCGTTCCGTGCTAGGATTCGTATCTGAGCTTGCGGCCGGCGTGCGCGGTGCGCGCACCGTGCCGGCCTGAAAGGCGCACCGGGGATGAGCTGGCTAACCAACTACGTCCGACCCAAGATTCGCGCGCTGGTGCAGCGCGAAGACGTGCCCGACAATCTGTGGCAGCAATGCCCGGCCTGCGAGCAGATGATCTTTCATCGCGAGCTGGAAGCGGCGCTCAACGTCTGCACCCATTGCGGCCACCATATGCGGCTGCCGGCGCTGAAAAGGCTGGAGGTGCTGTTCGACGACGGCGCCTACGACCGTGTCGAACTGCCCAGGGTGATGGCAGACCCGCTGCGCTTCCGCGACCGCAAGCGCTACGGCGACCGGCTCAAGGAATCCCGCGCGGCCACCGGCAACGACGACGCGCTGATCGTCGCCTTCGGCAAGATGGGCGGGCGCGGCACGGTCGTCGCCGCGTTCGACTTCCGCTTCATGGGCGGCTCCATGGGCATGGCGGTCGGCCGCGGACTGATCGCCGCCGCGCGCCACGCCGTGCTGAAGAACGCGCCGCTGATCGCCATTCCCGCCTCCGGCGGGGCGCGGATGCAGGAAGGCATTCTCTCGCTGATGCAGATGCCCCGCACCGTGCTGGCGGTGGACGAGGTGCGCGAGGCCGGCCTGCCCTTCATCGTCGTGCTGACGGATCCGACCACCGGCGGCGTCACCGCGTCCTTCGCCATGCTCGGCGACATCGCGCTGGCCGAGCCCGGCGCCGTGATCGGCTTCGCCGGCGCGCGGGTGATCCAGGAAACCATCCGCGAGAAGCTGCCCCAGGGATTCCAGCGGGCCGAATACCTGCGCGACCACGGCATGGTCGACCGGGTGGTGCACCGCCATCAGATCCGCGACGAGTTGATCCGCCTCAACGACCTGTTGATGAATCCGCGCGCCGGGCAGAAAATCGTCCCGCTCGGCGAGCCCGGCAAGCGCCGCAAGGCCGGCAAGCCCGCCGTCGCGGACGGCGACGAACAGGATCGGAACGAAGAGCGCCCCGCTGCGGAGTGACGCGGTTCTCGAACGGCTGAGGGGTCTGCACCCGCGCGTCATCGACCTGTCGCTCGGCCGCGTGCAGCGCCTGCTCGCCGCGCTCGACCATCCCGAAAAAAGGCTCGGCGCCGTCATCCATGTCGCCGGCACCAACGGCAAGGGCTCTGTCGTCGCCTTCCTGCGCGCGATCTGCGAGGCGGCGGGCCTTCGCGTCCATGCCTATACCTCGCCCCATCTGGTGCGCTTCGCCGAGCGCATCCGGGTGGCGGGGCTGCTGCCCGACGACGACGCGCTGACCGCCCTGCTGGAGGAATGCGAGGCCGCCAACGCGGGCGAGACCATCACCTTCTTCGAGATCACCACCGCCGCCGCCCTGCTCGCCTTCGCGCGCGAGCCCGCCGACGTGACCCTGCTGGAGGTGGGGCTGGGCGGGCGGTTCGACGCGACCAACGTCGTCGACGCGCCGGCCGTCACCGTCATCACCCCCGTCGCCGTCGACCATCAGCGCTTTCTCGGCAACACGCTGGAAGGAATCGCCTTCGAGAAGGCCGGCATCCTGAAGCCCGGCATTCCCGCCATCGTCGGACCGCAGACCCCCGCCGGGCTGGCCGTGATCGAGGCGCGGGCGCGGGAAATCGGCGCGCCGGTAACGCTGTGGAGACGCGACTTTTCCGCCGAACGCATGGCGGAGGGGCTGATCTATCGCGAGGGAGAGCATTGCCTCGCCTTGCCGCCGCCGGTGCTGGCCGGCGCGCACCAGACCGCCAACGCCGCCACCGCCATCGCCGCCGCCCGCGCGCTCCGCCCCGCCCCCGACGACGCGGCGCTCGGGCGCGGTCTCGCGCGGGCCGAGTGGCCCGGCCGGTTGCAGCGGATCGAGAACGGCGCGCTGGCCGCGCGCCTGCCTGTGGGGTGGGAGCTGTGGCTGGACGGCGGGCACAACCGCCACGCGGCGGAGGCCCTGGCCGCCCATGCGGCCGCCGCCTGGGCCGACCGGCCGCTCTATGCGATCTACGGCGCGATGGCGGAGCGCGACCCACGCCTCTTCCTCGCGCCGCTGGCGCCGCACCTCCAGGCGCTGCGCTGCGTCGCCATCCCCGGCGAGGAGAACGCGGCCGCCGCCGAGATTCTCACCGTCGCCGCGCGCGACCTCGCCATCGACGCCGCACCCGCCGCCGGCATCGCCGCCGCGCTGGAGGCGCTGGCCGCGCAACCCGGCGGCCCCGCGCGCATCCTCATCTGCGGCTCGCTCTACCTCGCCGGCGCCGTGCTGGCGGGGGACGTGGGGCCGTAGGGCCCGCGCCCCAGCATGTCCGTCCGATCGACTTTGTCGGGCGCCGGTTCAGAACGTCCAAGGACATGCAGGGATGCTATCCGCGGGAGAATTCGGCACCTGGTGTGGCTCGAAAGCGGTTCCAAAAGAATAAGAGCCGCACCTTCGACTACGAGGTGAAGCTGCACCACACAGGCATTCTGGAGAATACTGAAGGGGGACGGGCATCACGGCGCTCATCCGCCCGGGTACAACCGAAAACCGCCCCGCCCCAATGAAAAACCCCGCCGGCGGACCGGCGGGGTTTCGTGTGAGCGGGAGGCGGCGACCGTCAGAGGGATTCGTTGATCCACTCCAGCAGCTTGCCCTTGGGCAGCGCGCCGACCTTGGTCGCGGCGACCTGGCCGTCCTTGAACAGCATCAGCGTCGGGATGCCGCGCACGCCGAGCTTGGTCGGGGTCTGCGGATTGTCGTCGATGTTGAGCTTGGCGATGGTGATCTGCCCGTGCATCTCGGAGGCGATCTCCTCCAGCGACGGGCCGATCTGCTTGCACGGCCCGCACCATTCGGCCCAGAAATCGACCAGCACGGGGCCGTCGGCGTTGATCACGTCGGTTTCAAACGAGTCGTCTGTAATCGGCTTCGTGCTCATTCGTACACCCTGTCGGAAAGCGGCGGGGCGGACGCCCGCACCGGGGATTTTCACGTCCCCGTGAAGTTAGGGGGGCCGCCCCGGACGGTCAAGGCGCGTGACCGTCCAGAAGCGTATGGGGCAGGGTCATCAGCACCGGCCCGTCGGTCCAGAGAATGGAGCAAGATATTGAAAAACCTGGGTAAACCTTACGCAGAACGGCGCGGTAGGCGGCCATCTGGCGGAGGTATACCGGGGGCACCGAATCGACGTCCGAAGGGGCCGGCCGGCTGGATTTGTAGTCCACGATCCCGACCCGGTCCCCGGCCACCACCAGCCGGTCCACCTGGCCCGAGATCACCCGGTCGCCGACGCGGCCCGTCACCGGCACCTCCGCCTTCGAGCCGGGCGCGAACAGCGCCGCGAAGGCCGGATCCTCCAGCACCGCCAGGGTGACGTCGGCGATCTCCGCCTGCGCCGCCGCGTCCAGCCCGTGGGCCGGGCGGGCAAGCCAGGTCTCCGCCGCCGCGCGGCGCCCGGCGGGATCGATCTCGGGCAGGGCCTGCAGCAGGGCATGGATCAGCAGGCCGCGCCGGAAGGCGGCGCCGCGGTCGTCGCCGAGCGGGCTGCGCGGCGGCGGCTCGTCCTCGTCGGGGCGCGACGGGGTGAGCGGGCGCGGCGGCACATCCCCGGCGGGCGGCGGCGTGGCGGCCCAGCCGGGCAGCGCCACGGCATCGGGCCGGAAGCCGCGCGCGGCGTCCTGTTTCTCCGTCGGCGCGATCTGCGGGCTGACGACGCGCAGCGCCGCGCCCTCGCCCGCCGGCGGCGCGATCTCCTCCGCCCCCACCCTGTCGCCGTGCCTGAGGCCGTCCTCCACCAGCGCGTGCCAGTTGCCGTCCGACGCCGCCCTCGCCCCGCGCCAGCCGCAGACATAAAGCCGGTCCTCCGCCCGGGTCATGGCGACGTACAGAAGCCGTCGGTACTCCCGCTCCTGCGCCGCCCGGGCATCGCCGCGCAGCGCCTCCGCCCTGGCCTCGCGATGGGCGGCGCGGGGGGGCCACAGCATCAGCCCCTCCGCCGTCCACAGCAGCGCGTCCTCGCCCCTCGGCGTTCGCGCGGTGTCGGGCAGCAGGACGATGGGCGCCTGCAACCCCTTGGAGCCGTGCACCGTCATCACCCGCACCTCGTCGCGCGTCGCCTGCTCCAGGTCGCGCTTCACCTCGACCTCGCCGCGGCCGAGCCAGTGGAGGAAATGCTGCAGGGACGGCGCGTGGACGCGCTCGAACTCGAGCGCGCTGCCCATGAACTCGTCGATGGGATCGCCGGCCTCGGGGCCGAGCCGGCCGAGGATTTTCTTCCGCCCGCCCTCCTGCCCCGCGCGGCCGCCCAGCACCTCGGCGTAAAGCTCGAAAGGCGGCACGAAATCCGCCCGCGCCATCAGCCCGCCGAGGTACCGGTATGCCTCCGCCCAGCCCGCCCGCTCGTCCGCGCGGCGGCGCAGCGCGTGCCACAGGAATTCCCCCCTCTCGCGCGGCCAGGCGAGATCGAACAGTGACTCCTCGTCGAGCCCGATCAACGGCCCCTTGAGCACGGTGGCGAGGGTCAGGTCGTCCTCGGGCAACAGCAGCGCCTCGCCCAGCGCCACCAGGTCGCGCACGGCGAGCTGCTCGGTCAGCACCATGCGGTCCACGCCGGCCACGGGCACGTCGCGCTGCTTCAGCGCGCGCACCATCTCGTCCACGAACGCGCCGCGCTGGCGCACCAGCACCATGACGTCGCCCGGCCGGATCGCCCGGCCGCGCGACGGCAGCACCTCGCCGCTCGCGATCCACCCGGCGATCTTTTCCGCCAGCATCCGGGCCAGCGCCGCCGCCGGGTCGGAGGCCGCGCGGCGTTCCACCGGCGGTGTCCAGGCGTCCAGCTCGGCGCGGTCGCCGGGGGAGAGCATCGGCCACAGCTCGACCGTCCCCGACTGGCCGGCGCGGTAGGGGATATGCTCGATGGTCTCGCCCTCGCCCAGGACGCCGTCGCGCGCGCCGCCGCGGGAGAACACCGCGTCGACCGCCGCCAGCACCGGCGGCGTCGAGCGGAAGGAGATATGCAGGTCGATGTCCTTCCAGGCGAGCGCGGCCGCCCGCGCGCGCGCGGCGAAATGCGCGCGCATGCGCTCGAACGCCGCCGGGTCGGCGCGCTGGAAGCTGTAGATCGACTGCTTGCGGTCGCCGACGGCGAAGACGGTGCGCACGCCTTCGCGCGCGCCCTCGCCGGCAAAGAACTCCTCGGCCAGCGCGGCGATCACGTCCCACTGCTCCGGGTTGGTGTCCTGCGCCTCGTCGATCAGGATGTGATCGATGCCTTCGTCGAGCTTGTACATCACCCAGGACGCCCCGCCGTCCCTGTGCAGCAGGTCGCGGGCGGCGAGGATCAGGTCGTCGTAATCCAGCAAGCCGTGGACGCGCTTGTGGGACTCATAGGCGTCCAGCAGTCCGCGCCCGAGCCGCAGCAGCGCCGCCGTCGCGTTCGCGGTGATCAGCGCGCGCAGGTGCAGGTCTACCTCGCACAGCCGCGCCGCCTCGCGCCCCAGCACCTCAGCCGCATCCGGTTCCCGCGCCAGCACCGCCTTGGTGGCGGGGCGCGCGTAAGGCTGCATGTCGGTCGTCAGCAGGCCGCGGCAATAGGCGCGGAAGGTGCCCGCGCGCGTTTCCGGCGCAGCCAGCCAGGCGGCGACGGCCTCGCCGCGCTCCACATCGGTCTTCGACCCCGTCAGCAGCGCGGCGGCAATGCGCCGAAGCGCGTCGCAATCGAAACTCGCGTCCTCGCAGGCCTCCTCGATCACCGCTTCGACGGTCTCGCCTTCGGCCACGCCGAGCATGGCCCGGACCGACTCGATGGTCCGGGCCATGCGGCCGGGCCCGACGGTGAGCGCGCGCAGCCGGGCGCGCTCCGCCGAGAGACGTTGCAGCAGCGTGTCGAACTCGTCCTGGTTGATGCGCGCCGTCACCTCCGCCAACGCGGCGGCGAGCGCGTCGTCCACGCCGGCCCGCGCGTGGGTCAGCAGCGTGTCGCGCGCCTCCGCCAGCGCCTCGGCCGCGCCGCGTTCGTCCATCAGCTGGAAATGCGGCGCGAGACCGGCTTCCAGCGGGAAGCGCGCCAGCAGCGATTCGCAGAAGGCATGGATGGTCTGGATCTTCATCCCGCCCGGCGCGTCGAGGACACGGGCGAACAGGGAACGGGCGCGGCGCATCAGCGCGGCGTCGGGACGGCGGCCCAGCAGCGCCTCCAGTGCGTCCTCCAGCGCCGCATCCTCCATCGTCGCCCATCTGCCGAGATCGCGGTTGACGCGGTTCGCCATCTCCGCCGCCGCGGCGCGGGTGAAGGTGAGGCAGAGCAGGCGGTGCGGCTCCGTCCCGGTCACCAGCAGCGCGAGTACGCGGTCGGTCAGCACCTTGGTCTTGCCGGTGCCCGCGCTGGCGGACACCCAGACGGAGGCCTGCGGGTCGGCGGCATTGCGCTGCAACGCGGTGGCTTCCCCGCCGGGATCGCGCACGGCGGTCATCCGCCGTCCTCCCCGCCGGGGACCGACCATTCCTGCACACGGGCAAGGTGGTCGTATTGGGGCCAGTCCGGCGCGAAGACCGGGTCGGGATGCGAAAGGTAGGGCGTGTCCGCGTCGTCGAACCGGGCGACCAGCGCGGCCAGACCGGCGCGGGCGGCGGCGGCGAGCGCCGCGATGTCCTTGCCGGCGGGCTTGATCTCGCCCGCCGTCTCGCCCCCGGTCAGCCGCCAGAATTCCAGCCGCGCCACCGCATCGCCCTTGACCTCGAACCCGCCCGCCAGCGCGATGGCGGCTTCCAGCGGAAGCTGCGGCGAGAACCCCGCCTCGACCATCTTCTGGCTCGGCACGGAGCCGGTCTTGTAGTCGATGATCGACAGCGCGCCGCTCTTCAGCCGGTCCACCCGATCGGCGAAGGCCGTCAGCCGGAATTCGCCGCCGGGGGCGTCGATCCTCATCTCGCCGCGCAGCTCCGTGCGGGTCTCGGCCACGCTCTCCCGGTAGCGCGATTCCTCCACCACAAACCACTCGGCAATGCGGGCGAAGCGGGGCCACCAGAAGGCGGCGACGCCGGGGCGGGACAGCGCCTCGCCGAACGCGTCGCGCCCCAGCGCCGTCAGCCGGTCGAGCGCGTCCGCCGGCATCGCACCGGGATATTCGCGGACGAAGCGGTCCAGCGCATCGTGGATGAAGGTGCCGCGCTCCGCCGCGCCCGGATCGGCGTCGATGGGGTCGAGCGGGGAGAGGCGCAGGATGTGCCGCGCATAGATCGAGTAGGGATCGCGCATCCAGGTCTCCACCTGGGTCACCGACAGACGCCGCGGCCGCGCCGCCACCGGCGGGCACGGCGCCGGCGGGGCCACCGGGCGTGGCGGGCCGTCCGGCGCATCCAGCGCCGCCTGCCAGCCGAGCCAGGGAGCATCGGCGTCGACCGCCTCCAGCGCGGCGCGCGCGGCCTCGCCACCGATGGCTTCCAGCGCGTTGCCCAGCCGCGACAGCCAGCGCGATGGCACGGTGGGCGTGCCGCCGACGCGGTCGGCACGGGTCAGCAGCACCTCGCGGGCGCAGAAGAGCTGGGCGAAATCGTGCGCGGCAAGGCCGATGCGGCGCTCATGCGGCGGCAGGCCGAACCGGGTGCGCATCGGGCGGCTCATCCACGGGTCGGCGTCGGGCTCGGAGGGCCAGGTGCCCTCGTTCAGCCCGCCGAGACAGACGAGATCGGCGTGCTGGAGCCGCGCTTCCAGCGGCCCCCAGATATGCAGCCGCGGATGCCGGCCGTAGCGCGGCCGCACGGTGCGCCCGGCCATGCAGGCCTCCAGCAGGGCGGGGTAATCGGCGGGCGCGATCGGCTCCAGCGCGGAGGCCGCGTCCGACAGCTCGGCGACGAAGGCGGCTGCCGCCTCCCCCGCATCGCCGGCCCAAAGCCGCGCCGCGCCGGGCACGCCGTCGCCGGCGGCCAGCGCTTCCGCCGCCGCCACATGCAGGGTGAGCAGATCCGGCACGGGCCGCGGGTCGGGCGCAGCCATCGCCGTCATCAGCGGCGCCAGCCGC
Source organism: Alphaproteobacteria bacterium (assembly GCA_009377375.1). Taxonomy (GTDB): domain Bacteria; phylum Pseudomonadota; class Alphaproteobacteria; order MPNO01; family UBA2964; genus WHUE01. Next base: position 21,402 of record WHUE01000031.1, read on the forward strand.
GCCGCCAGCCCATCCAGCCAGGGCAGCAGGGCGACGGCGGCGTCCCGTTCCCGGTCGTCCTCGTTCCCGGCGCGGGCCCGCAGCACGGCGCGCACCCCCGCCAGCCCGGCCCCCGGCCGGGGGCCGCGCAGCGCGAGCCGTTCGAGCGCCCGCGCCTTCGCGCGGAACGAGGCCGCGCTTTCTCCGCCCAGCGCCAGCGGATGCTTGAGCACGGCGAGCAGGGCCGCTGGCGCGGCCTGCTCCACCGCCATGCCGGCCAGCAGCCGCAGCCACGCGCCCGGCGGGGTCTCGGCCAGCGAGCGGCCGGCGGAATCGTCGATGGCAATGCCCCAACGTCCCAGCTCCGCCGCGACGCGGCGCGCCAGCGTGCGGTCGGGCGTGACCAGCGCGGCGGTGCGCGACGGCGTCTCCAGCGCGCGGCGCAGGGCGAGCGCGATGGCCTGCGCTTCCTCGTGCTGGCCGGCGCAGATCACCAACCGCACCCCGTCCAGCGCCGCGCCCGTGTCCAGCGCGGGCGCGGGCGGCGCGTCCACGTCGTCGCGCGGCTGGCGCAGCGCGCAGGCGAGCAGCGCGGCGCGGACGGGCGGCGAGGCCGGGGCGACATCGTGCGCCCAGTCCGGCACCCGGTCCGGGTCCACGCCGATCCGCGCCAGCAGCCGCGCCATGCCGTATTGCGGATGGGTGGGGCCGAGACGCGCCGCATCCTCCGCCGTCAGCGCGGTATCGAGTCCGGGCAGCACCACCGCGCCGTCCGGCAGCCCGGCGACGGTCTCCAGCAACGCCGCGGTCGCCGGGATCGAGCCGGTGGACCCGGCAGCGATCACCGGTCCCGGGGGCGGGTTCGCGGCCCAGTCGGCAGAGCGGGCGTCCAGCAGGCGGTTGCGGCGCTCGGCGGGGTCGATGCAGCCCTCGCGCGCCAGCAGCGCCGGCCAGGCCTCCGTCACCAGCTTGAGGAACTCGAGCGTGATCTCCCAGTGGACGGCGTAGCCGTCGCCCTCCACCAGCGCGGCGAGACGGTCGAAGGAGAGCCGTTCCGTCTGCACCTGGTCGAGCAGGTCGGCCAGCCCTTCGGCGAGCAGGGCGGCGCGGGCGGGGGTGATGCGCTCGTCCAGCGGGCCGCGCAGCGCGAGGATGCGCCGCGCCAGCATCATCCGGCGGCGCAGGTCGGGGATCGCCGGCGGCAGGGTCGCGGCGCCGGGCCCCGCCGTCACGTCGTCGGCCTCGTCCAGCTCGCCCAGCGGAGCCATGCGCGGCAGCAGCAGCGCCGCCCCTTCCGACTGGCGCAGGAATGCATCGGCCAGCGCGCGCCCGGCACGGCGGGTCGGCAGCAGCACGGTGGCCTCGGCGAGCCCCAGCGGATCGCCGCGGAACCGCGCCAACAGCCCGCGCGCCAGCGCATCGACAAAAGGCACGCCGGGCGGGATGGTGAAGACGCGGGGCGCGCCCGCCATCGTCCCCTACCCGCCCGCGATTCGCGCCGCGGGCCGCGCCGCGATCAGCCGTTCGGCCTCCGCCAGCGCGGCCGGGGTACCGACATGGTACCAGGCGGCGTCGTGCGCCAGCCCGAACAGGCGGCCAGCCGCGAGCGCGGCGTCGAACAGCAGGTTCAGCGAGAACGCGCCGGCCGGCGCGCCGGCGAACAGGCGGGGATGAAGAATCTGGACCCCGGTGAAGACATAGGGCGCGGCGGCGCCGTCGCGGCGGCGCAGCCTGCCGTCGCCGTCGCGGGCGAAGTCGCCCGCGCCGTCATAACCCGGCGCGGCGTCCACGGGTTGCAGCAGCAGCAGCGCGTCCATCGCCCCATCGTCCCACGACGCGGCGAGTCGCGAAAGCGCGGGCGTCGGCCCGTCCTCCCACGCGATGTCGGCATTGACGACGAAGAAGGCCTCGCCGCCGAGCGCGGGCAGCGCGCGGGCGACCCCGCCACCGGTTTCCAGCAGGTCGTCCTCGCGCGAGATCACGATGCGCGGGGCGGCGCGGCCGGCCAGATGCGCCTCGATCATCTGCGGCAGGTAGTGCGTGTTGACCACGGCGTCCGTCACCCCGACGTCGGCCAGCGCATCCAGCGCGCGGTCGAGCAGCGTGCGACCGGCCAGCGGCACCAGCGGCTTCGGCATGGTCTCGGTGATCGGGCGCATGCGCAGCCCGAGCCCCGCGGCCAGCACCATGGCATGGCGGGGGGCGCGGCGGGGGGCGGTCACGAAGCGACCTTTGGCGCACGGCGAGCGTCCGGCGGGATGTGGGCGTCGAACCAGGCGCGCAGCGCCGACAGCGACGGGTGCGCCAGAGACCGCTCCAGCAGCCGCCAGACACGCGGGATATGCGACAGATAGCCCGGCTTGCCGTCGCGGTCGCAGAGCCGCGTGAAGATGCCGATCACCTTGGCGTGGCGCTGCGCGCCGAGGATCGCCATCGCGCGCATCAGCCCGTCGCGGTCGATGCCGTACAAGGCGGCGCAGTAACGGTCGATGACCGCCTGGCGCAAGCCGTCGGCGATGTCGCGCCGCGCGTCCTCCACCAGCGAGACGAGGTCGTAGGCGGCGGGCCCGTGAAGCGCGTCCTGGAAATCCAGCAGGCCGCAGGCGGCGACGCCGTGCCGCCCCTCCAGCCGGATCAGGTTGTCGACGTGGAAATCGCGCAGCACCAGGGTGCGCGGCGCGTCGGCGAGCCCGCGGAAGGCGAGCCGCCACAGATCGTCGTATTCCCGCGCGGTGGCCGGGGGCAGCGGCGCGCCGAGCGCGCGCGGCGCATACCATTTCGCCAGCAGCCGCGCCTCGCGCAGCAGCGCCGCCTCGTCATAGGGCGCGAGCCCGGCCGGCACGGCCTCGGATTCGTCGCGCCGGTGCAGATCGACCAGCAGGTCGCAGGCCAGCATGTAGAGCGCGGTCTCGTCCGCGCCGCGCGCGAGAAGCCGCGTGAAGGTGTCGTCGCCGAAATCCTCCAGCAGCAGCAGCCCGGCCCCGGCGTCCTCCGCCACGATCCCGGGCGCGCTGTAGCCGAGGGCGCGCAGATGGCGGCAGATGGCGGCGAAGGGGCGCACGTCCTCGCCGGGCGGCGGAGCGTCCATCAGGACCGCACGCGCCGCCCCCTGCGCCAGACGGTCGTAGCGGCGGAACGAGGCGTCGGCGGCCAGCGCGGCGCGCGCCGCGCCGCCCCAGCCGGCGCGGTCGAGAAAGGCCGCGATCAGGGCGGCGCGGTCAGCCATCGCCGTCCTCCAGCAGCGCCGCCAGCCGGTCTTTCCAGCGACCGAAAGGCGTGATCTCCGCCACCCGCGATTCCGGCGTCCGCCCGGGAAACAGCGCGATCTCGGCCCGTTCCGGCGGCAGGAAGTCGCCGAGCCGGTCCGGCCACTCGATCAGCGACACGCCGCCCGAGAAGGCATCCTCGATGCCCAGCTCCCATGCTTCTTCCGGCGCGGTGAGCCGGTAGAGGTCGAAATGATGGATGGTCAGCCCGCCGACGGCGTAGCCCTGCACGAGGGTGAAGGTGGGCGACGGAACCTCCTGCTCGCCGAGCCCGGCGTCGCGCGCCGCGGCCTGGATGAATGCCCGGGCGAAGGCGGTCTTGCCCGCCCCGAGCACGCCGCTGAGCGCCAGCACGTCGCCCGCGCAGGCACCCTTCGCGAAGCGGGCGGCCAGCGCCTCGGTCGCCGCCATGTCGGCCAGATCGAGCCGGCGCCGCGCGCCGGAAACACGCGTCCCTGCCATCGGTCGCTTGTAGCGGGGCCGCGCGATTCCCGCAATGTCCGTATAAGTCGGGGCCTACGCCGCGCCGGGCTGGCGGCTGGCGCCGGCGCCGCGCGCGGGAAGGGTGCAGATGACGCTGGTGCCGGATTCGGGCCGCGAATCGAGCGCGACGTGGCCGCCGTGCAGCTCGATGAAGGACTTCACCAGCGACAGGCCCAGACCGGCGCCAGACCGGCGCGCCTCGGGGCTGGTGCCGCGCTCGAACTTGGCGAAGACCCGCTCCTGGTCCTCCTCGTCTATGCCGATGCCGCTGTCGGTCACGGTCAGGACCAGCTCCTGGTTGCTGCGCCGGGCGCGCATGGTGACCTGGCCGCCGTCCGGGGTGAACTTGATGGCGTTGGACAGCACGTTGAACAGCGCCTGCTTGAGGCGGCGCTCGTCGGCGACGAACAGGCCGATATCGGGCGGGCAGTCGGATTCGAGCACGATCTTCTTCTGCCGCGCGCGCTCCCGGACGAGCGACAGCACGGAATCCAGCATCTCGCGCAGGTCGATGGAATCCAGCTCCAGCGTCATGTGCCCCGCCTCGATGGTGGCGAGGTCGAGGATGTCGTTGATCAGCATCAGCAGCCGGTGCGACGATTCGAGGATGCCGTGGCCGTACTCCGCCTGGCGGTCGTTCAGCTCGCCGAAATACTGGCCGGCGAGGATTTCGGTGAAGCCGATGATGGTGTTGAGCGGGGTGCGCAGCTCGTAGGAGACATTGGCGATGAACTCGGATTTCAGCCGGTCCGCCGTTTCCAGCGCCTCGTTCCGCTCGCGCAGCGCGCGCTCCATGTTGATCGCCGCCGAAACGTCGATATAGCTCAGCAGCACGCCCCCGTCGGGCAGCGGCACGGTCGCGTAGTCCAGCACGCTGCCGTCGATGCGCTCGACCCGGCCGGAATGCGGCTCGCGGCCGGTGAGCAGCGCGATCAGCCGTTCCTTCTCGGCCATCCAGTCGCCTACCTCGCCCAGCATGTCGCCCATGCAGTCGACGATCTCGGAAATATGCGGCTCGTTGTTGAGGGCGGCGGTGGGAATCTGCCACATGCTGCCGAAAGCCGGGTTGGACAGGCGCAGCCGCCCGTTGGCGCCGATCACCGCGACGCCTTCGTACAGGTTGTCCAGCGTCTCGCGCTGCACCGCGATCAGCGTGTTGTAGTTGCGCTCCAGCGCCAGCGCGTCGGTCACGTCCTCCCACATCAGCAGCAGCCCGCCAAACGGGTGGGGGATGGCGACGGAGCGCAGCGTCGCGCCGTCGGGCAGGTGGACCAGCTCTTCCACCGGCTCCAGCAGCGAGGTGAACAGGGCGAGCTGCTCGCTCTTGAAGGCGGGGAAATCGGCATGCTCGGGCAGGCGGCGGTTCTCGCGCAGCATTTCCAGCACCTCGCTCATGCGCGGCTTGTTGCGCAGCCAGGACTCGGCGAGACCCCAGAGCCTGAGAAAAGCGTTGTTGAAGAACTGAAGCGATTCGTCGGGGCCGTATACAGCGATCGCGGTGCCCAGATGCTGGAGGATCTCCTCATGCCCGGCGATGTGGCGCGCGAGATCGCCCTGGATGTCCTCCAGCCGGGTGTGGTCGATGGCGAATCCCGCGATCTCGCCGCCCGCACCGAGCGGCACCTCCCAGTGCTCGATCAGCCGGCGGGCGCCGCCGGTCACAGCATGGTAGCGGTCCGTCTGCGGCTCTCCGGTGCTGCGCGCGCGGATGGCAAGCTCGCGCCCGCTCTGGCGGGCGACGCCGGCGGCGAGTTCCGGCAACTCTCCGGGCGCGGCATCGGCGGCCGCCTCCACCGCCTCGCGGTAGGCGCGGTTGACGAAGACGAGCCGCTGGTCTGGGCCGCGCCGCCACACCGGAAGGGGCAGCTGGTCCAGCAGGTAGCGGACGCACCCGACCTCGCGTTCCAGCCGGACAATCGCCTCGCGATCGTGGCTGCGTTCGGCGACGGAAACCACGGCGAACGACGCGCCCGCGGCGGCGAACACCGACGTCCCCCGCACCGCGAAGGCACGCCGGCCGTCCCGGCAGGCGACGTTCCGGCTGAACTGGACGCCATCGATGCAGAGCGCCTCGACCGCAGCGGCAAGGGCGTCCGCATCCGCGGCATCGAGCAGGGCAAGAAAGGCGTCGAACGGGTTGGCCACGTGGGACGCGCCGGTCAGGCGGCTGAACCCCGGCGAAGCCGTCGGAACGGCCTCGCCGTGGCACCAGCGCAGTTCCTGTTCGCCCCGCTGGGCGGCGATGGAGTTTTCCAGCTCGGCGTCGGTCAGCAGCGCGGCCAGCGCCGCCTCCGATGTCCATAGCCGGCGGCGCATCCAGAGAGAGAACGCGACGGCGCCTACAAGAGCCGCGAGCAGCGCGCCGCCCGCCGCGGCGACCGCGGCCGCGGCGGTGCCGTCGGCGGCCAGCGCGGAGGCCGGCGCGCACAGCGCGGCAGTGAAACCTGCCCATGGCGACGGACGGGCCAACGAAAGGCGCATCGGGAACCCCATTTCCCATATCCGCGGCGGGCGCCGCCCGTCGCTGAAACGGGCAGGAGCCCCGCCTGGCGTCAGCCGCCCGGCCAGGCCCCGCCTGTATCTCTCGTCCCGCGAACCGCCGGCGTCTCTAGTACCGGTAGTAGTCGGGCTTGAACGGTCCGGTCACGGGCACGCCGATATATTCGGCCTGTTCCTTCGACAGCGCGGTAAGCTGGACGCCCAGCTTGCCGAGATGCAGCGCGGCGACCTTTTCGTCGAGGTGCTTCGGCAGCGTGTAGACCTTGACCTCGTACTGGTCGTCGTTGTTCCACAGCTCGATCTGCGCCAGCACCTGGTTCGTGAACGACGCGCTCATCACGAAGCTCGGATGGCCCGTGCCGCAGCCCAGGTTCACGAGCCGGCCCTCGGCCAGCACGATGATCCGCTTGCCGTCGGGGAACTCGACCTCGTCGACCTGCGGCTTGACGTTGTGCCACTTGAAGTTCCGGAGCCCGTTGATCTGGATCTCGCTGTCGAAGTGGCCGATGTTGCAGACGATGGCGCGGTCCTTCATTTTCCGCATGTGGTCCACCGTGATGACGTCGATATTTCCGGTGGTGGTGACGAAAATGTCTCCCCGCGTCGCGGCCGCGTCCATCGTGACGACCTCGTAGCCTTCCATCGCCGCCTGCAGGGCGCAGATCGGATCGATCTCGGTCACCAGCACGCGGGCGCCGCCGCTCCGCAGGGATGCGGCCGAGCCCTTGCCTACGTCGCCATAGCCGGCGACCACGGCGATCTTGCCGGCGAGCATCACGTCGGTGGCGCGGCGGATGCCGTCGACCAGGCTCTCACGGCAGCCGTAGAGGTTGTCGAACTTGGACTTCGTCACCGAGTCGTTGACGTTGATGGCCGGCACTTTCAGCGTGCCCTTGCGCGCCATCTCATAGAGCCGGTGCACGCCCGTGGTCGTCTCTTCCGACAGGCCCTTCACGTTCTTGAGCAGCGCGGGGAATTTTTCGTGCATCACGGCGGTCAGGTCGCCGCCGTCGTCGAGGATCATGTTGGGCATCCAGCCGTTCGGACCCTCGATGGTCCGGTCGATGCACCACCAGAACTCCTCGTCGTTCATGCCCTTCCAGGCGAAGACCGGCACGCCGGTGGCCGCGATGGCGGCGGCGGCCTGGTCCTGGGTCGAAAAGATGTTGCACGAGCTCCAGCGCACCTCGGCGCCCAGCGCCGTCAGCGTCTCGATCAGCACGGCGGTCTGGATCGTCATGTGCAGGCAGCCGGCGATGCGGGCGCCTTTCAGCGGCTGCCCCTTGCCGAACTCTTCGCGCAGGGCCATCAGCCCCGGCATCTCGGTTTCGGCGATCGCAATCTCCTTCCGGCCCCAATCCGCCAGCGAGATATCGGCAACCTTATAATCTTCTGCGGCGCTCATTATGGTCCTTCTCCTGATTTTCCCGGCCGCACTCAGGCAGCGGCAAACTCCGGCTCCGGCCTCGAAAAGGGCCGAAAGCAGTCGGGGCCGTATAGCAGCGCGGCTACGCCGCATGCAAGCGTGATGCCCCTGACATGATTAACAGAACGTTACAAGGCGTCCGGAATCCCGAAAAAAGCCGCCGGTTCTTCGTCAATTTTCCTCGAATCCGTCCTCCACCAGCGCCGCAAGCGCCGCAAGCGCCGCCTCGGCCTCGGAGCCGGCGGCCGCAATCTCGACCTCCGTGCCCGGGCCGGCGGCCAGCATCATCAGCCCCATGATCGACAGCCCCGACACGCTGTAGCCCTTGCTGGAAACGACGATACGGGCATCGAAGGCCTCGGCCAGCTTCGCGAAGCGTGCGGCGGCGCGGGCATGGAGCCCGCGCTCGTTCACGATGGTCACGCGCCGCCGCCGCCGGGCGGCCGACGGATCCCCGTCGTCACAGCCGTTCATTGGGTGCGATCGGCGAGCAGCTCGGAGGCGACCGAAATGTACCTGCGTCCGGCCTCCCGCGCCTCGTCCACGGCGCCCGGCAGGTCGCGGTTGTGGCGCGCGCGCGACAGCGCGATCAGCATTGGCAGGTTGACGCCGGCGATCACCTCCACCCCGGTTTCGTTCATCACCGATATGGCGAGGTTGGACGGCGTGCCGCCGAACATGTCGGTCAGCAGCACGACGCCCCCGCCGCCGTCGACCCGCTGGATGGCGGCGACGATGTCCTGACGGCGCTGTTCCATGTCGTCGTCGGGCCCGATGCAGACGGTCGCGATGCCGGGCTGCGGCCCCACCACGTGCTCGAAGGCGGCGACGAACTCCTCGGCCAGCCGGCCATGGGTTACAAGTACGATCCCGATCATTGATTTCCCGCTCTTTTCGTTCACGGCGTGCCCGCTTCGTTCACAGCGTGCCCGCCCGGGCGTCGCGATGCGCCACGCTGACCCGCTGGCCGCGATCCCGCAGCCATTCGGCCAGCCGCTCGGCCACGAAAACCGACCGGTGACGCCCGCCGGTGCAGCCGAACGCGATCGTCAGGTAGCTCTTTCCCTCGCCGGCGTAGCGCGGCAGCAGCGGCGCCAGCAGCGCGGTGAGCGCGTCGAAGAACGGCGCGAAGCCGGGATCGCGCGCTATGAAATCGGCCACCGCCGCGTCCCCCCCGGTCAGCGGACGCAGCGCGTCCACATAGTGCGGATTGTCCAGGAAGCGCACGTCGAACACCAGATCCGCCTCGCGCGGCAGCCCGTGGCGGTACGAGAACGAGGTCACGAACAAGGAGAACCCGGCTTCCGCATCCAGCGCGAAGTGACCGGCGAGCTGGCGGCGCAGGTCTGGCAGCGGCAGGTTGGAGGTGTCGATCACCACGTCGGCGCGGTCGCGCAACGGCGACACCAGCCGGCGCTCGTGCTCGATGCCGTCGGTGACGGGCCGGTCCGCCGCCAGAGGATGACGGCGCCGGCTTTCCGAAAAGCGGCGGCGCAGCACCTCGTCCTCGCAGTCGAGAAACAGCAGCGAGACCTGCAGCTCCGGCCGCCGGATCAGCGCGTCGATCTCGCTGAGGAACGGCTCGACGCCGAAATCGCGGGTGCGGATGTCCACCCCGATGGCCAGCGCGCGCTTTCCCGGCGGCGTCGCGTGGACGATGCTGGACAGGAACGACAGCGGCAAATTATCCACCGCTTCGTAGCCAAGATCCTCCACAGCCTTCAGCGCCGCCGTCTTGCCGGCGCCGGACATCCCGGTGACCAGAAGAATGCGCGTGGGCAGATCAGGGTCGGGGCCGGACGCGGCCTCTGCCGCGTCGCCGCCGGATGCGATCGGGCTGTGCCGCATATCGCTCATCAAGGGGCCTGTATTCCGCCTGTAATATCCCGCGTTGCGATGCGCACGGCAAGCCGAACCTTGGCCGGCGCCGAGGCCTCGAACGGGCTCAGGGCCATCCACCGCACCGGGGCGCCGAGCAGGTCGCATTCGCGGCGCGCCGGCAGGCGCTCGACGAAGTCGGGCGGCGCCAGATCCACCACCAGCGCCACCGGGGCGGCGTCCAGCGGATCGATCTCCACGATGCCCACCCCGCGCACCTCGATCCGGCCGCGCAGCGCGGACGGCGCGCGCGCCGTCACCGTGCGGCCCTCGCGGCTCACCGCGACCTGATCGTCGGCGACCAGCCGGGCGCCGCCGTCGATCAGCCGCAGCGCCAGGTCGGACTTGCCGCTGCCGGACGGGCCGCGCAGCAGCACGCCCGCGCCTTCGATGGCGACGCAGGTCGCGTGAATCAGGGCGGCAGCGTCGGTCATGGGGGTCTCGCTTCTCGGACCGGGCAAGTATTACACCGACGAGGCGACGAAAGCGCCCCGCGCGTCACCGGGCCGGCAGGCGGACCGTGAAGCGCGCGCCGGCCACCTTCCCGGCGGCATCCACGCGGTTTGCCGCCACGATGGACCCGCCGTGGGCGTCCACGATCTGGCGCGAGATATTGAGCCCCAGGCCGGAATGCGTGCCGAACTGCTCGCCTTCGGGCCGTTCGCTGTAGAACCGGTTGAAGATGCGCTCTTCGCTGCCGGCCGGGATGCCCCGACCCTCGTCGTCCACCGTCACCACCACCTCGCGGTCCTCGCGCCCGACGCGCACGGTCACGGTGGAGCCCGGCGGGCCGAAGGAGAACGCGTTGGACAGCAGGTTCTGAAACACCTGCACCAGCCGGTCCTCGTTGCCCAGGACGTTGAGCGGCGCGCCGCTGGCGGACCGTTCCTCGAAGGCCAGCGCCGGACGGCCCGGCGGCGGGGCGGCGGTATGCACCTCCGCCAGCATGCCGAGAAGCCGGCCGAGATCGACCGGCTCCATCTCGGCACGCGACAGCTCGGCGTCCAGCCGCGAGGCGTCCGAGATGTCGGAGATCAGCCGGTCGAGCCGCTGCACGTCGTCCAGGATGATCGCCATCAGCCGGCGCTGCTGCTTCGGATCGTCGATCCGGGCCGCGGTTTCCACGGCCGAGCGCAGCGAGGTCAGCGGATTCTTGATCTCATGCGCAACGTCGGCGGCGAAGCTCTCGATGGCGTCCATGCGCAGCCACAGCGCCTCGGTCATCTCGCGCATGTCCGCGGACAAGTTGCCGATCTCGTCGCCGCGACCGCTGAAATCGGGGATCGTGTGATCGCGGCCGGTGGTCCGGCGCACCCGGTTGGCGGCGGCGGCCAGCCGGTGAAGCGGGCGCACGATGGTGCCGCCGAGATAGAGCGACAGCAGCACCGTCACGCCCAGCGCGACCAGGAATACTTTCAGTATGTCGAGTCTGACGGCGCGCACGGCGCGGTCGATCTCGCTGCCGCCGGTGGTCAGCAGCACCGCGCCCAGCACCTGCTTGAACCGCTGCACCGGCACGGCGGTGCTGAGCACCAGAGCGCCGTTGGCGCGTTCGCGCACCCGAACCCCGGCCTCGCCGGCAAGCGCGCGCACCACCTCGTCATAGTCGGCCGCGCGCTGGCTGGGCTGCTCGCGGTAGCGCGGGAGTTCCTTGTGCGACGGCAGCAGGTCGAACGCGCGGTCGATGACGCGAAGCAGCCCGCCGCCGACCAGCCCGTCGGCGTTTGGCGGCGGCAGCTCCTCCACCTGGACCGCGCCGCCGGGACCGAGCAGGACGCGGGAATCGGCTAGCAGCTGCCCGTCCAGGCCGAAAAGCCGCGCCCGAGTCCGGGTCGGCAGCACCAGCCGCCGCAGCAGCGGCCCGGCCACGTCGGCCGCCAGCCCGGTGGCGCCGTCGGACCGCGTGGCATGGGCTCCCTGCCCCAGCGCCCCGGCGAAGATCTCGCCCTGGATGCGCAGCGACGCGAGCCCGGTTTCCACCAGGTTTTCCTCGTAGCGGCCGAGATAAAGCAGCCCGGCGACGAGGATTGCGAGGGCGAGGACGTTGACGGTGAGGATGCGCCGCGTCAGCGGCGAAAGCAGGCCGCGCCGCCGCGCCGCGCGGGGCTCGGCGACCGGACGCTCCGGACCCGTCTCGCGCGTCGGCGGCAACGGAGGTTACGCCTCCTTGTAGCGGTAACCGATCCCGTACAGCGTTTCGATATGCGCGAAGGCGTTGTCGACCGCCTTGAACTTCTTGCGCAGCCGCTTGATGTGGCTGTCGATGGTGCGGTCGTCGACGTAGATATGCTCGCCGTAGGCGGCGTCCATCAGCTGGTCCCGGCTTTTCACATGGCCGGGGCGCGTGGCCAACGACTTGACGATCAGGAATTCGGTCACGGTCAGGTTCACCGGCTCTCCCCGCCAGGTGCAGACATGGCGCGACGGGTCCAGCTCCAGCGCGCCGCGAACCATGGACGGCTCGGCCACGCCCTCAGCCGGGGCCTCGCCGGCCAGCGCCCGGCGGCGCAGCACGGCACGAATGCGCTCCATCAGCAGACGCTGCGAGAACGGCTTCTTCACGTAGTCGTCGGCGCCCATGCGCAGGCCCAGGATCTCGTCCACCTCGTCGTCCTTGGAGGTGAGGAAGATCACCGGCATGTCCGATTTCTGGCGAAGCTGTTCGAACAGCTCCATCCCGTCCATGCGGGGCATCTTGATGTCGAGGATGGCCAGGTCGGCCGGGCGCTGGATCAGCCCGCGCAGCGCCCCCTCGCCGTCCGTGAAGGTGCGCACGGTGTAGCCTTCGGCCTCCAGCGCCATGGATACCGACGCCAGAATGTTCCGGTCGTCATCGACCAGCGCGATGATCTGCCCCACGTTACCCGTCTCCTTTTAGCCCCGTTCCTGTCCCCGCGCGCGGCGGGAGGAAGGCGGCGTTTGCTACCCACAGAGATTTGACCTTTCCTGCCCTGCGTCAAGTCTTTGTCTCGCGGGAGGAATCGCAATATCTTGTGGAAAGTAAGGCGAATTCGGGCAAAAACGGGGCATCTGCCGGGGTTGACGCCCCCTCCGGCTGCCAGGAATCAGCCCATGAAAAATGCCGAAGCGAAGGATGTCGGCGCCGCCGCCCGGGCGGTGATGCGCGGCCAGGACCGCGCGGCGCTGGCCACGCGGCTTGCCGGGGACGGCACCCCCTACGCCTCGCTGGCGATGGTGGCGCTGGATGCCGGATGCCGGCCGCTGCTGCTGATTTCCGACCTGGCCGAACATACGAAGAACCTGGAGCAGGAGCCCCGCGCCTCGCTGCTGTTCGACGCGACGGCCGGGCTGGACTCCCCGCTGACCGGAGCACGGATCACCGTGCTGGGCGAACTGGCGCGCTGCGATGACGACGCGGCGCTGTCCCGCTATATCCGCCGGCATCCGGATGCGGAGATTTTCGCCGGTTTCGCGGATTTTGCGCTGTGGCGCATGACGGTGACACGGGCCCATATGGTGGCGGGGTTCGGCGCCATCCACTGGATCGAGCGCGACGCCCTGCTGCCGCCCACGATCGAGGCCCCGGCGCTGACCGGGGCCGAGGCCGATATCTGCGCGCATATGAACGCCGACCATGCGGACGCGGTGGCCCTTTTCGCCCGTCATCTGCTGGGACGCGGCGGGGAGGGCTGGCGCATGACCGGCATCGACGCCGAGGGCTGCGATTTCAGGCTGGGGGGCGCCGTGGCGCGGCTGGCGTTTTCGGCCCGCGTCGACGGCCCCGCGGCGGCGCGGGACGCGCTGGTCGCCCTGACCGCCGAAGCCCGCCGGAAAGCGGGCGCGACCGCCTGACGCAGCCCGCCCGAGAGGTTGCGAGGGCCGCGGATCGCGTTGTATGGTGCGATCATCCTGCCCCGGACGCCTTCATTCCGAGGGCTGCAGACACGCATGCCGGCGGCGCTCATGCCGCGCCGAGACACCGGCGGCGACCAGGGAATATTTTGGGAGAGTGACGTGGAGCAAACCGGACCGCAGATCAGCAAGCACGGCATCGACACGCTCGGACTGAGCAAGGTGTCGACGGCCCACTGGAATTACGCCGCCCCGCAGCTGTATGAGGCGTCGCTGCGCCGCGCCGAGGGCGTCCTGTCGGCCGATGGCTGCCTGGTCACCAAGACCGGCGAGTACACCGGCCGGTCGCCGAAGGACAAGTTCATCGTCGAGGAGGCGTCCAGCAAGGACAATATCTGGTGGGGCCCGGTCAATCAGCCGATCGGCGAGGACAAGTTCAACCAGGTCCACAAGCGCATGACCGACTACCTGCAGAATTCGGAAGTGTTCGTGCAGGACGTCTATTGCGGCGCCGACCCGCAGTACCGGCTGCCGGTGCGCGTGGTGACCGAGAACGCGTGGCACAGCCTGTTCGCCCGCAACATGTTCATCCGCCCGTCCCCCGACGTGCTCGGCGGGTTCGAACCGGAATGGACGGTCCTGCAGTGCCCCGACTTCCACTCCAATCCGGACACGGACGGCACCAAGAGCGAGGTCTGCATCCTGGTGCATTTCGCCAGGAAGATGATCCTGGTCGGCGGCAGCCACTACACCGGCGAGATCAAGAAGGGCATCTTCTCGGTCATGAACTACATCCTGCCGGGGCTCGGCGTGCTGCCGATGCACTGCTCGGCCAATATCGGGCCGAAGGGCGACACCGCCATCTTCTTCGGCCTGTCCGGCACCGGCAAGACGACGCTCAGCTCCGATTCCACCCGAACGCTGATCGGCGACGACGAGCACGGCTGGTCGGATAACGGCGTGTTCAATTTCGAGGGCGGCTGCTACGCCAAGACCATCAACCTGTCGGCCGAGGCGGAGCCCGAAATCTACGCCGCCTCGCGCCGGTTCGGCACGATCCTCGAGAACGTGGTGCTCGACCCGGTGACCCGCCTGCCCGATTTCGACGACGGCAGCCTGGCCGAGAACGCGCGGTCCAGCTATCCGATGGACTTCATCCCCAACATGAGCCTGAAAGGTGTCGGCGGGCATCCGGACAACGTCGTCATGCTCACCGCGGACGCGTTCGGGGTGCTGCCGCCGATCAGCAAGCTGACGCCCGAACAGGCGATGTACCACTTCCTGTCCGGCTACACCGCCAAGGTCGCCGGCACCGAGCGCGGCATGACCAGCGGGGCGGAGGCGACGTTCTCCACCTGCTTCGGCGCGCCCTTCCTGCCGCGCCATCCCACCGTCTACGCCAAACTGCTGGGCGAGCGGATCGCGAAGCACAAGGCGAATTGCTGGCTGGTCAACACCGGCTGGAGCGGCGGCGCCTACGGTGTCGGCAAGCGGATGAAGATCGCGCATACCCGCGCCATGGTCCGCGCCGCGCTGGACGGCAAGCTGGCCTCGGTCGGGGTCGTCGCCGATCCGAATTTCGGCCTGATGATCCCCGATGCCTGCCCCGACGTGCCGAACGAGGTGCTGAAGCCGCGCAACACCTGGGCGGACAAGAGCGCCTACGACGATACCGCGCGCGACCTTGCCGGCCGGTTCGAGAAGAACTTCAAGCAGTTCGAGGATGCCGTCGATGACGAGGTCAACAAGGCCGGCATACACGCCGCCGCGTAGACCCGTCCGTCATCGACACCGCAACGCACCTCCGGGGTTCGCCCCGGAGGTGTTTTTTATCCCCGGCTGCGCACAGGAAAAAGCGGGGCGGATGATGATCCGCCCCGCAAGTTTGTGGAGAAACCCTGCCGCCTGTGAAGGGATCAGAGGCTACAGGGGGGTGGAACCGCAAGCGGCGGT
>WHUE01000031.1:36797-41108 GCA_009377375.1 Alphaproteobacteria bacterium
TCCTAGACGGGCAGCGACGCTGTCGCGCAGCGCCGCCAGCCAGCCTATCCGGGTTTCCAGGCTGCGAAGTTCGAAGCCCAGAGCGAGCCGCACGCCGCCGGTGCGGATCGGAAAATCGCCTGTCTGCTCGCGCATGTCCGCGAGTTCTTCTTCCATCGACGCGACCATGCGGTCCAGCTCCCGCCACTGATCGCCGGCGCCGAGGAGATGCAGGAACGCGACCTTGAGCACGGCCACCGTCGCCCCCAGCGCATCGCGCCCGACGGGCGACTCCATGCGCAGGAGCGTCCGCAGCCGGCGGCGGCCCGCCTGCGTCAGCACGACCGCCGGACCGGCGATGCGGTCCGCCGTCTCGCAGCGCAGCAGCGCGATCTGCAGCAGACGCTCGCAGCAGGCGAGCGCCACGTCGGCCGTCGGCGACCAGCCGGGGCCGCCCAGGGCGCGGACGAGCGGCGCGATGCGGTCGAGCTCCACCGGCCCGTGGCTGGCGACGCCGAGCACCGCGAGCTCCAGCGTCTCGCCCGGGCCCATCCGCCTGATGGCGGCGGGTACCGCGCGCGGCGCCGCGCTGTAGGAATGTGAAACCAGGACCGTCATCGCCATCCCCGCCGTCAGCGCCAGCCGACGCGGTCGAAGATGCGGACCGCCTCGGCGTTGTTCTCGCCGTAGACCTGGATCGGCACGGGGTCCATCTTGAACTCGCCCATCCCGGCCACGATCTTGCCCGACGCCACGCCCGGCCGAACCGGGAACTCGTAGCCGACATCGGAATAGATGTGCTGGGCCTGCTCGCCGACCAGGAATTCCAGCAGCTTGACCGCTTCCGCGGTGTTCCTGGATGCCTTGGTGACGCCCGCGCCGGACACGTTGGCATGCGCGCCGCGGCCGGACTGGTTGGGCCAGAAAATGCGGATCTTCTCCGTCACCTTCTTGTCCTTCGCCGCGTCGGAATCCAGCAGCCGGCCGTAATAGTAGCTGTTGGACACAGCCACCGCGCCTTCGCCGGCGGCAAGCGCGCGCAGCTGGTCGGTGTCGCCGCCCTGCGGCTTGCGGGCCAGGTTGGCCACCACGCCGGCGGCCCAGGCCTCGGCCTTCGCCTTGCCGTGGTGGTGGATCAGCGACGCCAGGAGGGACTGGTTGTAGATGTTGCTGGAAGAGCGGATCAGGACCTTGCCCTTCCACTTCGGGTCCGCGAGATCCTCGTAGGTCGAAAGCTCCGCCGGCTTCACCTTGTCCACGTTGTAGAAGATCGCGCGGACGCGGATGCCGAGCCCGTACCACGCCCCCTCCGGGTCGCGGAAGCGCGCCGGAATGTGCTTCTCCAGCGCGTCGGACCGGACGGATTTGAGCACGCCGGCGTCCTTGGCGCGCCATAAATTGCCCACGTCGGCGGTGAACAGCATGTCGGCAGGGCTGTTCGCGCCCTCGCTCTTGAGCCGCTGCAGCAGCCCGCCGGCGGACCCGGTGACCAGGTTGTACTTGATGCCCGTCGCCTTGGTGAACGCGTCAAGCTGCGGCTTGATCAGCGCCTCCTGGCGATAGGAATAGATGTTGACGTCGGCCGAAGCCGTGACGTTCCCGCAACCTGTCCAGGCAACCACGGCCGCCAGCGCGCCGCCCAGAACACGGAAAGTAGCGAAGTGCATCGGTGTCTCTCCCTCCGTCCGGCCCCGGGTCGCTGCTCGCCCCGTGGCGCCGGGTTTCTTCAATTAAGAATGGTTCTCATTCTCAGGGAGACTTTTACACTGGCCCCGCGACCGGCACAAGGGTTTTTTTGCAACTGGTTCTCAATTGCAAACCTCGCTGCAAGCTGTTGAAACAGCTGCATGTTAAGATACAATTAGACGAATCCGGGGCTGCGGTGGCGGGAATCCGGCGAAGGTCCTATAAACGGCGCCATGGCCGCCGACCCGCCCGATCGTCCCGAACCGAAAACCGCCCCGTGAACCCCCTCTCGGCGATGGGCGCGCGCGTCCTCACCTGGCCGGGGGCGGCGCAGGCCGCCTTCTGGATGGTGATTCTCGGCGCGCTGGTGACGGGCGTGCTCGCCCTGGTGCGCAAGGTTTCGCCGGGGGTGCACGTGTTCGAGATCGTGTTCTTCCGCTCGCTGTTCGGGCTGGTGTTCATGACCCCCTGGCTGGCGCGCAGGGGCGTCGCGGCGCTGTTCTTCTGGACCGTGCCGACATGGGAGCAGCTCGGCCTGATGTTCGCCATCGGCGTGCTGGAGATGCTGGCCCAGCGCACGATGAGCCGCGCCTACGCCGCCGCCGACACGACGGTGGTGCTGGCGTTCAGCTTCACCCGGCTGCCGGTGGCCGCGCTGCTCGGCTTCCTGCTGTTCGGCGAGGTGCCGGAGCTGTGGATCTGGATCGGCGGCGCGGTGATTACGGCGAGCTCCGTCTATATCGCCCACCGGGAATCGGCCGTGCGCTCGAGGGCCGCGCCGTGAACCCGCTGGCCGCCTTCGGCCGGATGATGAGCGGCTGGCCGCCGACGGCACAGGCCGCGACGTGGATCCTGTTCACCGGGCTGCTGATCACGTTCAGCCTCGCCATCGTGCGCCATATCGCCGATCAGGTGCATGTCTTCGAGATCGTCTTCGTGCGCTCGGTCTTCGGGCTGATGCTGATGGCGCCGGTGGTGCTGCGGCGCCCCGGCGCGGTGCCGCTGATGCCGAACCGGCCGGGGCTGTGCATCCTGGTCGGCGTGCTGGGGCTGGGCGCGGCGACCTGCCTGTTCTTCGCCGCTTCGCTGATGCCGCTGGCCGACATCACCGCCATCCTGTTCATCCGCCCGATCTTCGTCGCCATGATCGCCATCGCGGTGCTGGGCGAGGTCTCGCGCGGGCGGCGCTGGGGGGCCATCGTGCTGGGGCTGGTGGGCGGGCTGATCGTGGTGCGGCCGGGCTTCGCGCCGTTCGACTACGCCATCCTGTTCGTGCTCGGCACGGTGGCGATCCAGTCCTGGAACCCGATCAACCGCAAGCTCCTGTCGCGCTCGGACCATCCGGACACCATCGCGCTGTGGATGGCGCTGGTGACCATCCCCATCGCCGGCGTCGCGGCTCTGTTCGTCTGGACCACGCCGACCTGGGAGCAGCTTGGCTGGATGATGCTGGTCGGGCTGCTGGAGACCCTGACCCAGCGGAGCCTCGCCCGCGGCTACATGGCCGGCGACGCGACCGTGATCGTCGCGTTCACCTTCACCCGCCTGCCCATCGCCGCCATCGTCGGCTTCGTGCTGTTCGGCGACGTGCCGGAGCTCTGGGTCTGGGTCGGCGGCGCGGTGATCGTCGCCGCCGCCGCCTGGCTCACGCGGGGCGAGGCGGGCGACGAGAAGAAGGCGGGCGAAGCCGCGCCGCCGACACCGACATAAGGACGAAGGGCCGCCCCCTCGCCGGGAACGGCCCTTCCATTGTCGGCCTGGTCCACAGCTGCGGACCGAGAAACGTCGGCTCAGGCGAAGCGAACCTCGGCAGAGGCGACGATCCAGGTCAACGCGAGCGCGCACCGCGGCATGAGACAATGAGACACTGGATCACCTCCTTTCAATTGTTGAAGACAGCCCGCCGAGTATGAGTCGTGTCGCCGCGACTCACAACGGAAAATGTCTCAGGTCCGGTCCGCTAGTCACCCATGGTGCGGGTTTCGATCTCCAGCAGGGCGGGCAGTCCGGTGGTGGCATGGGCTTCCTTCATCGCCCGGGCCGCCCCGCCGGCGCCGAGGAACGGGTCGATCGTGCCCTCCGCCAGGCAGCGGTAGGATTGCTGCACCGCCTTGTACATCGCGGCGAAGGCGGTGCCGGACGAGGCCGCGAGGCGGAAGCCGAGCGCGGCCAGCTCGTCCGGGGTGATGCCGAAATCGACATAGCCGTCCTCGGGCGCGAAGATCATCAGCGGGCCGCGCAGCCGCTCGCCGATGACGCGCATCTCCTCCGGCTTGCGGGTGTGGATGAAGATCATGTCGGCGCCGGCCGCGATCATCGCTTCGCCGCGCTTCAGCGCCTCGTCCATGGAATGAAGGCGCAGCGCGTTGGTGCGCCCGATGACGAGCATGTCGGGGTCGGTGCGCGCCGCCACCGCCTCGCGGATGCGGGCGGCGATGAAAGCCGTGTCCACCAGGTGCTCGACGCCGACATGGTGATGCACGCGGCGCGGCAGCACCTGGTCCTCGATCTCGATGGCGTCGAACCCGGCGGCCTCGGACAGCGCCACGGTGCGGTGCTGGTGCACAGGATCTCCCCAGCCGCCCCCGGCGTCGAGCACGATGGGCAGCTTGCAGGCGGCGCGCATGTCCAGCGCCACCTCGGCCA
>WHUE01000320.1:0-251 GCA_009377375.1 Alphaproteobacteria bacterium
GAGGGGGTGAAGAAGACGGAAGTGATCCTGGCCGCGACCGGGAAGGGGTCGTACCAGTACCAGCTTCCCATGCTGATGAATGCGGTGCTGGGCACGAAGTTCAAGGTCATCACCGGCTACAAGAGCGTGTCCAAGCAGGACCTCGCGATCGAGGGCGGCGAGGTGCACGGGCGGACAGGGTCTGTCTCCTCGTGGCAGGCGACCCGGCCGCAATGGCTGGCGGAAAAGAAGCTGCTATTCGTCGTCCAGGT
>WHUE01000320.1:261-550 GCA_009377375.1 Alphaproteobacteria bacterium
CTCGTGACCGAGTTGGCGAAGAACGACACCAACCGTCAGATGCTGGCACTGATCACCAGCGGCACGCTTCTCGGCCGGTCGATCGTGACCACGGAGGGCGTGCCGGCCGACCGCGTCGCGGCGCTGAGGGCCGCCTTCGACAAGACGGTCCAGGACTCCACGCTGGTGGAGCAGTGCAAGAAGCAGTCCATCGCGCTCAACCCCGCGACGGGTCAGGAGCTGAAGGCCCAGATGGACTCCATCCGCAACGTGTCGCCGGAAGTCGTCGCCAGGGTCAAGAAGGCGCTGT
>WHUE01000321.1 GCA_009377375.1 Alphaproteobacteria bacterium
GGCACGATCCCGGCCGCGGCCGCGATCGTGTCGGCCATCGAAGACGCGCTGTCGCCGTTCGGGGTGGTGCTGCGCCGCCATCCCGTGCCGCCCGGCACCCTGGTCGAACTGATCCACGGCGTGGCGCCGGCATGACGCCGGCAGCCGCCCCGATACGGAACGCGCATCGGGGGTGAGGTCAGGAGGCCTTCTGGGGTGCGTCGAGCAGACGAGCGTGCTGCTGGCGTACGTTCTCCGCGATCTCCTCGAGGCGGTCGCCGAGCGCCTTGCTCTCGCTCGCGTCGACGGGGAGGCTGCCGCTCAGCTTGGCGGCCAGGACGTCAAGAGCCTGCTCGGCCTGGGCAAGGGCGGCCCGGCCGTCCCTGGTGAGGGTGAGCTTGGTCGCGCGGCGGTCACGCTCGTCGGGTCGGCGCTCCACGAGCTGCCGACGGCACAGCGCGTCCACGCTCTCGGAGATCGCGGCCAGTGAGATGCTGGCCGCGCGGCTCATGGCGGTGGCCGAGGTCATGCCGTTGCTGATGCGCGACAGGATCCGGTACTGGCGGTGGG
>WHUE01000322.1 GCA_009377375.1 Alphaproteobacteria bacterium
GCGGCAACGCGCTCAAGGTGTTCAACATCGACCCCACGGACCGCTATCCCGACTACTACAAGAAGGAAAAGGCGAACGGGAAAGCGAAGGCCGCCTGACCGAAATACGCGGCGCAGAAGACGCGCGCGGGCGGAGCCATGGCTCCGCCCGCATCTGATGGGCATAAAATTCATTGACCGGGGCCGGGGCGGAGTCCGCCGCTGCGCGCTTGACAGCCGGGCGCTGCCGGCGATCATGAAATATCGCGCTGCGGCGCGAATTACAGGCGGTGAGGCAGCAGGTTAAAATGGCGGACATTCTCGAGATCCAGAACATCAGGAAGGTATATGGCGCGGACGGGCCGAACCCGGTCCGGGCCCTGGACGGGGTCTCGCTCAATATCGGCGAAGGCGATTTCGTCTCGATCATCGGGCCGTCGGGCTGCGGCAAGTCCACGCTGTTCAGCATCGTCGGCGGTCTGATCGACGACTACGAAGGGTCGGTGCGGATCGACGGGCGTGACGTCGACGGCTCGCACCGGGACGTCGGCATGGTGTTCCAGGAGGAATC
>WHUE01000323.1 GCA_009377375.1 Alphaproteobacteria bacterium
CAGGATTCGAACCTGTGACCTCTGCCTTCGGAGCAATTTAGGCTAGCCCTCCGAATAACGCGAGAGGGTACGCCATGGCGCGCTATCTATATGAAAACGCTGGATTTTACAAAGATTTGATTTCACGATCCTATCCGAACCTACGCTACGATTTCGGCCCGCGTGCTTACGTGGTGCTTACGCGAAAATCGGGTCCGGCAGGGACTGGGACTATGGCGAGGATCACCAAACGGGTCGTCGATACGGCCGAAACAAGCAGCAAGGATTACGTCATCTGGGACGACGAATTGCCCGGTTTCGGACTTCGCGTTTTTGCTTCCGGGAGGCGGAGTTACGTCATCCAGTATCGATCGCGGGGCCGGTCCCGGCGCTACACCATCGGTATTCATGGCGTGTGGACGCCGGAAAGTGCGCGTCGTGAGGCCAAAGCGCAACTCGGCCGGGTCGCTCACGGCGGCGATCCCGCGGAAGAGCGAGAGGAAGAGCGCAAGGCGTTCACGATCAAACAGCTCTGCGAACAGTATATCGCCGACATGGAAGCCGGGCTCA
>WHUE01000324.1 GCA_009377375.1 Alphaproteobacteria bacterium
TCGGGTTGCCGTCGACGTCGACGATGCGCTGGTGCCGGTCGTGGACGGGGCCCCCCTTGCGTGTTGGACACCACGGGCCAGACCTCGCCGGCGTAGAAGGGCGGGCGCTGGATCTTCATCATGGTGCCGGAGGGGCGGCCGAAATCGTCGTCCTTCTTACTCGCGCACATCCCGTTCCAGCGGGAAAGCGTCTCCTCCAGCACGTCGGGCGCCACGCCGATCAGCCCGGCGAGCTCCGCCATGCTGTCGGCCTTCCTGATCAGGCCGGAGTCGATCTCGCGGCTGTTGTCGGCCGACCAGTCGTAATGGGCGTCCGGGTCGTTGCGGGTCGGCGCCCCCACGCGGTAGCGGCGGCGGCCGACCTCGTCGAAGATCACGTATGAGGGGATGCGCGGGAAGTCCTGCGTCACCCCCTCCAGCCCCGCCGCGTGCTTCGCCGAGATGCGGCGAGTCCAGTATAGTGTCCCCGGAACTTAAGCCTTCTAAATAGCCGACCGTCGCACAAGGCTCCGGAGAAAAAGCCGCCTACTTGTACATCCGCCGACATT
>WHUE01000325.1 GCA_009377375.1 Alphaproteobacteria bacterium
CGTTTGTCACGGGGTGCGTGTAGTGCCGGCCCTTGCCCGTGACGTGGTGGGCGAGCGGCGGCGCGGTCATGCCGGGACCCCCACTCCGGCGTATGGGACGACCGGCCAGGACCCGTCGACCTCGCCGGCACGCGGGTCACCGATCTCGCGCCAGTACTCGCGGAGACTGTCGGACTGCTCCCGCTTCCACTCGACCTGCGCGCGGTGCAGCTCGTCGAGCGTCATCCCCGCGATGTCCGGGTACCGCTTGGCCAGCCGCCACGCCACCCGGGCCGCGGCGATCGCATCCGCGCCGGCGTCGTGCGCGCCGTCGAGACGCGCGTCGTAGCGCGCGCACGCGGCCTCGAGGGTGCGCTTCCCGCGCCGGTACCGGTCGACCTGCCTGTCGATCACCAGCGGGTCAACCACGGCACCCGGAGTAAGCGGCGCGAACCCGTGACGGCGCATCTCCCGGTCGAGGACGGTGAGGTCGAAGCAGGCGTTATACGCGATGACGGGCAGTCCCTCATTCCACGCGCCGCCGAGCGAACGGGCGATCTCCGCGAT
>WHUE01000326.1:0-290 GCA_009377375.1 Alphaproteobacteria bacterium
GTCGACTACTTCGCGCGCGAGATCACCGATTCCCTGGAGGTGGCGCGCCGCTTCCCCGAGCGCGCCGCCACCGGCAGCCTGAGCGTGCGGCTCGACACGCCCGGCAGCCGCTACATCGAAGGGCTCGACCCCACGGTTTCCTACGCCGTGCTGGAGCGCCGTGCGCCACACGCCGTGCGCGGCTATCGCACGCAAGAGGAACTGCAGTACCTGGTCGGCGCCGGCGTTACCGCCGCCGCCATCTGGCGCCTGCGCGAGGTGCTGGACGAGGCGGGCTTCCCCAAGGTGCG
>WHUE01000326.1:300-546 GCA_009377375.1 Alphaproteobacteria bacterium
GCTCCTCCGGCTTCGATCCGCGCAAGTGCCGCGTCATGGCCGAGGCGGAAGCACCGCTCGACGTGATCGGCACCGGCAGCTACCTGCCGGCACGCTGGAGCGAGACCTACGCCACCGCCGACATCATCGAGTACGACGGCCAGAAGCGCGTCAAGGTCGGCCGCGAGTTCCTGCTCCGCAAGTGACAGCGGACCACCGCACGTCGTGACGCAGATGCTTCCAGGGGGCGAGAGCACGGCAGGATCT
>WHUE01000327.1 GCA_009377375.1 Alphaproteobacteria bacterium
GGTGACCGGGGACACTCGCGTCTTTCCCCATGGGGTGGGCACGTTCGCCAGCCGGATCACGGTCAACGCCGGAAGCTCCGTGCACCTGGCGTCCGTCGAGGTACGCGAACGCGTGCTCGATCTCGCGAGCGACCTGCTCGAGGTGGCTCCCGACGACCTGGAGCTCGCGGGCGGGCGCGTGTACGTGAAGGGCGACGAGTCGACCAGCCACACACTCGGCGAACTCGCCCGCCTCGCCAACGGCGTGCCCGGCTTCGCCCTCAAGGGGGGCAAGCATCCGGGGCTCGACGCGACGTCGTACTTCCTGCCGGAGCGCTCCACGTACGCCCACGGCGCTCACGTCGCCGAGGTGGAGGTCGACCCCGATACGGGCAAGGTGGAGATCTGCCGCTACGTCGTGGCCCACGACTGCGGCACCGTCATCAACCCTGTCGTCGTCGAGGGGCAGATCCAGGGGGGCGTCGCCCACGGCGTCGGCAACGCCCTTCTGGAGTGGATGGGCTACGACGAGAACGCCCAGCCGATCACCACGACGTTCGCCG
>WHUE01000328.1 GCA_009377375.1 Alphaproteobacteria bacterium
GACTCGATGCAGCGGCCACCGGCCGACTCGAAACCTTCCCCCCTAAGCCGGAAAAATTCCGGGCAAAAGGAATACCGTTCACCGCGATCGCGCGATTCGGGCGGCGCGTGTGACTTACACGGCCTGAGCGCCACCGCCCGTTGACCTTTGGGGCAGGCCTGAAATAATACATGTTGTCAGTGTGGGCATCCGGCAAATACGGCCGAATGGATTCGAGACGGTCGAACCTATTTCCGGAGCCGTTTTCGATTGCGACGCAAAATATCCAACGTGACCCCCGACATCAGCGAAGGGAGATCGAAACCATGAAACAAGCGTGGCACGAACGCTGGCTCCGGTCGTTTGCCATCGGCATTCTGGCCGCTATCGCGATGTCGATGTCGGCATCGGCGGACGAAGTCGCCGATTTCTACAAGGGACGCCAGATCACCTATATCATCCAGGCGGGCGCCGGCGGCTATTACGGGCTGAACGGCCGGCTGATCGCCAATCACATGGGACGGTTCATCCCCGGGAATCCCAACATTATCGTTCAGCACATG
>WHUE01000329.1 GCA_009377375.1 Alphaproteobacteria bacterium
CGATGAGTTGGTCCGCCGGTATCCTGAGATCTCGGAAGAAGACCTGATTCGTCTCATGGTTCAGCATGACCTTGATGGGGTGTACCTCGATGGCATCGCCGGCTTCCCGGAGGTCCACGATGAAAACGCTCATCCCGTCTGTCCTGTGAGCATGGTCCGTGCGAGCCTCGGTCCGTGCCAGAAGCAGCATGAGATCTGAGTGCTGGACTCGTGATGTGAAGATCTTCTGGCCGGATACCACATATCGGTCCCCATCGCGAACAGCGCGCGTTGTAATTCTGGTCATGTCCGAGCCAGCGTCCGGTTCGGAGATTGCGAACGCCTGGAGTCGCAAACGTCCTGCGGCGATCTCGGGAAGATAGCGCGCCTGCTGTTCGGGGTTCCCGTGACGTAGCAACACGCCCATCGTGTACATCTGCGCATGGCAGGCGGCCGCATTCCCGCCGGCGGCGTTGATCTCCTCGAGTACTATGCAGGCCTCGGCCAGCGGACGTCCACCGCCACCGAATCGCTCGGAGATCAAAATGGACAGCCATCCCGCG
>WHUE01000032.1 GCA_009377375.1 Alphaproteobacteria bacterium
CGATGTCGACGCCGCCGTCGATGCCCTTCTGGCTCTGGGGCGCCTGACCCATGCTCTCGGAGACTGCATTGAATCCGTAGACATCAATCCGTTTCTCATCCGGCCGGAACGGAAAGGCGCCGTTGCTCTCGATGCTCTCGTCATTCTGCGGCCGCCCGGGGATTTGTGATTTCAACTGCGTAAGAAGCCGGTGATGAAAGCGAGGTCCGGCGACTTTCTCTGCGTGATACCGTTTCCGGCAAAAAGCCGCGAAGATCGCTATCGACGGGAGCGGCTGTTTGCCCGGTTCCTCGCCCTCCGCCAACTCCCTCTACAGTCCGTCTTTTCGGGTACCCCTAGCTAGCGTATGGCGGCGCCGGGTGCGGCAGCCGGCTCGATCGCCTGGGCGAGGGGTTCTCCCTCCGCCGTGGCGAGAAGCCTGTCGACCGCTTCCGCGGTCTTGCCGTTGCGCCGGGCGATAAGGGCCTGTTCGACGATCATGGCCCGTCCGTCGCTGTCGTAGACGTCCCAGAGCTTCAGCAACAGTTCCAGCCGCCGTACCGCGTATTCCGGCGCTACCGGCGCGGTCAGGACGGACATCCTGAGCGCCCGCGCGGCGCGGGGCGACGCCCCCGCGCGCATCAGCAGCGCCTCGCCCATGCTCATCCAGCCGATGCTGTTCGAAGGCGACATGGCCAGCCCGCGGTCGAGGGCGAATATCGCCCGGTCCAGCAGACGGCGGTGGAGCCCCTCGTCCTCCATCTCGAGCTTTGCCGACGCGAGCCGCGCCAGCCCCGTGGCGAACCAGACCCGGCTGTCGCCGTGCCAGATCGATGCGGCGTAGCTGGACTCGACAAGGGTCTCCAGCAATTCCGGCGCCGGCGATTCGCCCTTCTCGGCGCCGGCGAGCAGCGAATTCGCGCGAAGCGCGGTGACGGCACCCATCAGGGACGGCCCGCCCAATGCCAGCGCGACCACGCCGAGGAGCGCCGCGCAGAGCGCAACGACACGCGTCGCGCCGAGGCCGCCCGCCTCCGTCGTCACCGGGCCCGCAACGGTATCTTTCCCAGCCGTCATCGATGCCTCAGAAGAAGCGTTCCGCAATCCGTATAACGTCGCCGGGCATGATGGCGGTGGTGGCCTCGACCATCACCTCCTTCTTGACCTGGTCGCCGCCGCGGGTCAGCCACACCTTGCTTTCCCGGGCGCGGTGGGTGAACCCTCCGCCGAGCGCGACCGCGTTCAGCACGGTCATGCCGTTGACATAGGCGTAGCTGCCGGGCTGCCGGACCTCGCCGATAATGTAGAAGGGGCGATAGTTCACGACCTCCGCCCCGACCTGCGGGTCCTTCAGATAGCCGTTCAGCAATTTTTGCGTGATCTGGCTTTCCAGCTCGCGCACCGTGCGCCCGCCGGCCTCGACCTCGCCGATCAGCGGCATCGAGATGATGGCCGTGCTGCTGACCTCGAACGTGCCGGAGAGATCGCTCTCGCCGAACACCGTCACCTTCACACGGTCGCCGGCCCCCAGCGTGTAGGCGTCGGCGATATCGCGGTCGGGCGCTACCGCCGGCGGCTCCGCGCCTGCCGGCGCCGGCAGGCACAGTACCGCCGCCGCGACCGCCAGCCGCAGGGTCCTAAGAACAGGTTTCATGGCAATGCTCGTCATGCTTTCCGCCACGCTGCACAGTTTCGGGCAGACGTTCCCCCGTCTCCGATTGCGCCCGCAGGTTAAGGCCGAAGCCCTAAACGAACCGTGAATGCGCGGCGGGCGCGGCGGAAAAAACTGCGCCGTGCGACGGCCGCGTTGCGCCGTCCGGATTCCGCGCCCAGAATGACGGCATGACCGGCCCCGCTTCCCTGATCGCGCTCGACGCGCTGGCCGAGCGCATCCCCGACGGCGCGCTTCTGGCGGTGCCGAAGGACGAGTCCGGCGTCGCCATGGCGGCTTCCCGCGCGCTGGTCCGCCGCGCGGTCAAGGAGCTGCACCTGCTCTGCGTGCCGACCAGCGGCATGCAGGCCGACATGCTGATCGGGGCCGGCTGCGTCGGCACCGTGGAATGCGGCGCCGTCAGCCTGGACGAATTCGGCTACGCGCCCTGCTTCCGCCGGGCGGCGGAGACCGGCGCGATTCGGGTGCTGGATTCCACCTGCCCCGCCATCTATGCCGCGCTGCAGGCAAGCGAGAAGGGCCAGCCCTTCGCCCCGCTCCGCGGCGTCATCGGCTCCGACGTGCAGCGCCATCGGGCGGACTGGAAGGTGATCCAGAACCCGATGGCGGAGGGTGAGGACCCGGTCCTGATCCTGCCTGCGATCCGGCCCGACATCGCCCTGTTCCACGCGCCGCTCGCCGACGTTCACGGCAACGTCTGGGTCGGCAACCGCCGCGAGCTGGTGATCATGGCGCACGCCGCGGCCGCCACGCTGGCGACGGTGGAGGAGATCGCGGACATCAACCTCGCCGCCGACGAACGTTATGCCGCCGGCACGATCTCCGCGCTGTACGTCGATGCGCTGGCGGAGGCCGAAGGCGGCGCGCGCCCGCTGGGCCTGCACGGGCGCTACGGGCGCGACGACGGGGCCCTGCGCGCCTATGCCGAGGCCGCGCGCAGCGAGGACGGGTTCCAAAGCTGGCTCGACCGCCACGTGCTGAGCGGCCGCGAGGCGGCTTGAACGCCGTGGCCGGAATATCCCGCGACGCGTTCCTGATCGCCGCGCTGGCCAGGCTGATCGGCGATGCGCGCAGCGTCGCCGTGGGCGCCGGCTCGCCGATCCCGGCCGCCGCCGCCCTGCTGGCCGAAGAGGCAAGCGGCGGGCGGGTACGGCCGATGATCCTGGGCTCCAGCCTCTGCGGCCCGTTCAACGACAACGGGCCGGAGCTGTTCGACCGCGCCGGTCAGGGGCGCATCGACGTGTTCTTCCTCGGCGGCGGCCAGATCGACGGCGCGGGCAACATCAACCTGGTCGGCACCGGCCCCTACCCGAAGCCGGAGACCCGCTTCCCGGGCAGCTTCGGCTCCGCCTATCTCTATTTCATGGTGCCGCGCGTGATCCTGTTCCGGGAGGAGCACAGCCGGCGCGTCCTGGTGCCGAAGGTCGATTTCATCAGCGCGCCGGGCGCTTCCGACGTCCCCCTCGAACGGCGCGGCGGGCCGGACGCGCTGCTGACCGGCAAGGCGCTGTTCCGCTTCAGCGGCGCCCGGCGGCGTTTCGGGCTGGAAAGCGTGCATCCCGGTGCAACGATGGACGAGGTGCGCGCAGGCTGCGGGTTCGAATTCGACTGCCCCGATGCGGCGCCCGAAACCCCGGCGCCGCCGGTCGAGTGGCTCGCGCTGATGAACGGGCCGGTGCGCCGCCGGGTAGCGGAAGTCTATCCCGCCTTTGCCGAGACGCGGCTGGGCGCGTGACCGGGCCGGTGCGCCGTCAGGGCTTGCCGCCCCCGATGACGGCCTTTTCCGCGCCGGCAAGCAGGCGGTCGGCCTGCCCTTCCAGCGCGAGGATCAGCCTTTCCGGCCCGCCCTCCTTGAGCAGCGCCAGGTATTCGGAGCGCCGTACGGCGATTTCGCTGATGCCGCCGCCGATGATGATGTCGATGATCCACCAGCGGTCCTTGATCTGCGCCGTCACGTAGGTGAGGTCGACAGGCTCGTCGTCCCTGGGCACGATCTGGGTGTCGACCAGCACGGTCGGTCCCTCGATGTCGCGCTCGCGCACGACCTTGAACGTCTCGCCGTCGTAATCGTCGAACAGGGTCGCCACCGCCGAAATGCTCATCCTGCGGAATGCCGCGATCAGCCGGCCGCGCTGATCGTCGCTCGCCGCCCGCCAGTATGGCCTGGACGCCGAGGAGATCATGACCGGCAGGTGGAACGACCTTTCGATGATGGGCACCAGCGCGTCGTAGCGTCCCTTCAACCCGAGCTGCTTGGCGTTCTGCATCACGCCGCCCAGCCCTTCCTGGAAGGAGCGCACCATGGTGCCCGCCGTCTTTTCGGCGGCGGAGGCGATGAATGGCGGAACCAGCACGAGCAGCAGCACTGCGGCTGCCGCAGCCATCTTCGTCTTCATTGTCGGCTTTCTCCCCGTATCCGGATCACAAACCCCCGGACGTTCTATAGCATGCAGCGCCGGCGGATTGCCATCCGCAGGCGCGCGGCCATTCTTGCCGCCCTTGCCGGCTTGTCCTATTCTCGCCTGCCATGCCTCAGCCACGGACGACGCTGCGGGATATCGCCCGGCGTGTGGGCGTTCATCCCTCCACTGTGTCGCGGGTGCTCAATCCCGAGACGCGCTCCATGGTGTCCGAAGAGATCGCGCTCCGCGTCACCGAGGCGGCGACCAGCCTGGGCTACCGTCCGAACCCGATCGCCTACGGGCTCCGCACCAATCGCTCCTTCACCGTCGGCGTGCTGGTGCCGGACCTGACCAACCCTGTCTTCCCGCCGATCATGCGCGGCATCGAGATCACGCTGGAGGCCGCCGGCTACACCGCGATCCTCGCGAATTCGGATAACGACGCCGCGCGCGAGCGCACCATCCTGGACGCCATGCGGGGACGCCGCGTGGACGGGCTGATCGTCGCCACGGCGCATCGCGACGATCCTCTCGTCGCCGAATGCCTCGCGGAGGAGACGCCGCTCGTGCTGATCAACCGCAAGATGGAACAGGGGAACGTGCCCTCGGTGGTCAACGACGATGCCGCGGGGATCGCCGCTGCGCTGGATCATCTCGCCGCGCTCGGCCACACGCGCATCGCGCATATCGCCGGTCCGCTGACGCTGTCCACCGCCCATGCGCGCTATCACGGGCTGATCGCGGCGATGAAGGCGCGCGGCATCGCCGTGGACGAGACGCTGTTCGTATGCTGCGAGATATTCAACGTCGATGAAGGGCGGCGCTGCTGCGCCCTGCTGCTGGACCGCGGCCGCCCGTTCACCGCCATCGTCGCCGCGCACGACCTGCTCGCCGTCGGCTGCTACGAGACCCTGACCGCACGCGGGCTTTCCTGTCCGCGCGACGTCTCGATCACCGGCTATAACGACATCCCGCTGGTCGACCGGCTGAACCCGCCTTTGACGACGCTGCGGACCCCGCTGCACGAGATGGGCGTCGAGGCCGCCCGCTGCCTGCTGGAGCGCATCGCCGACGCCCACGCCCCGGCGCGCGAGATCGTGGTCGCGACGGAACTGGTCGTGCGGGGCTCCACCGCCGCGCCGCGCGCCGCCCTTCCTTGACAGTCTCAGGGGTGCGGCCTATACAATTAGCCTTCGAATGAATTTTCCGGAAACGTTTGTTTTCCGCGGTTCTCCGGGCTGATTCGGCAAGCTGCCGTCGCCCGGGAACGTCGACAGTCAAGGACATTGGGAGGTCTCGATCATGGCAGAAGCGACCACCGAAACCGCCGCCGCCGGCGCGCCCGGCGAGGGACACAACCGGCCGGAGGTCGTCTGGGACCGCTGGGTCAAGAAGCGCACCTTCGTCCGCGCCCTGGAAGGTACCTACGGCGACCTGCAGCAGGGCTTGCTGGACCAGCCGCGCGTCTATTCCACCAAGTCGTACGAATGGAAGGGCGGGCCGCAGTTCTGGGACAAGCCGATGGTCAATCCCCAGCGGATGGATATCGCGCAGAGCATCGAGACCCATCTCGGCGCCTTCGCCCCGAACGGCTACGGCCAGAAGCACGGCCATATGAACAGCGCGGTGTTCTACATCCTGCACGGCCGCGGCTACGACGTTCACGACGGCGAGCGGCTCGACGCCGAGGCCGGCGACGTGATGATCGTCGAGAACGGCTGCGTGCATCAGCATTTCAACGCGGACCCGGAAGAGGAATTCGTCGTCCTGGTGATGAAGGCCAAGCCGCTGTTCCTGTTCATGCACATGATCTTCCAGAAGACGGTCAAGCTGCCGCCCGCGGAAGGCGACGCGAAACAGATGGACTACACCCCGCCGTCATACCTCTGAGGCGCCGAACGGCGCCCGGCTGAATCAGGGAGAGCAGACTTTGGACGAAAGAGACACGATCGCGCTCGGCGAGGCGCGCTGCGACTTCTACAAGGAGAACCTGGCGGAGACCGCCGCCTATGTCGCGGACTACTACTCGAACCGTCCGAAGGTCATCAAGGCCAGGGACATGCCGTTCGAGAATTCGCCGCACGGCATTCTCAAGCACCTGATCCACGAGAAGATGGGCACGGTGGAGAACTGCGTCGACATCTACATGCAGTTCCTGCCCGGCGGCTGGGCCTCAGGCAAGCACCGGCACCTGGCGGAAGAGGTCTTCTTCGTCGCCGAGGGCGAGGGCTACGACCTGCACTGGGACGTCAGCTTCTCGGTCGACGTGAAGTTCACCTGGGACTGGGCGAAGGAGCCCAAGAAGTTCGAGTGGAAGCGCGGCGACTTCGTCTATATCCCGCCCTACGTCGCCCACAAGCATTTCAACAGCGACCCCGACAACCCGGCGCGCATCATCGTCTGCCACAACCGCATCCTGAAGGCGATGGGCGCGGCGTGGTACGAGCAGCTCGAGCCCTATGACGGCTACGATCCGGATGCCGATCCGATCGAGCTGCTGAAACAGGCCGGCATGCGCGGTTGAGCGGCGGCGCGGACTGAGTCAGGTGACGGTCCCTCGCGGGGCCGTCGCTGTTTCAGGCGCCTCCCTTGCCCGGCCGGGCGTTCCGGCGCATCATGGCCTACGTTCGGATTCTCAAAGCTCCCGCGCGATGACCCTCATCCTGTCGAACGACGATGTCGATTCCGTGCTCCGGATGGACCGGTGCATCGATGCGCTGGAAGAATCCTATCGCGAGATCGCGGCCGGGCGCGCGGTGACGCGGCAGCGCTCGGACAGCCTGGTCGGCGCGGGCGACGGCGCCGTCTACGGCTTCAAGACGATGGACGGGGTCATCCCGTCCCAGGGCTACGCCGCCGTGCGGCTGAATTCCGATATCATCAGATGGCCGACCGTCGCCGGCACCCAGCGCCGGGTGAAGCAGCCCCTGGCGCCAGGCGGGCGCTATACCGGGCTGGTCCTGCTGTTCAGCACGAAGACGGGCGAGCCGCTGGCAATCATGCCGGACGGGGTGATGCAGCGCATGCGGGTCGGCGCGACCAACGGGCTCGGCGTCAAGTACATGGCGCGGGAGGACGCGCGCAGCGTGGCCATTCTCGGCTCCGGCTGGCAGGCGGGCAGCCAGCTGATGGCGGTCTGCGCCGTGCGCCGGATCCGCGAGATTCGCTGCTACAGCCCCAACCCCGACAACCGCGAACGCTTCGCCGCCGAGATGTCGGATTTTCTCGGCGTCGCCATCCTGCCGCAGGACAGCGCCGAGGTCGCCATCGCCGGTTCGGACATCGTGCTGTGCTCGTCCAACAGCATCGAGCCGATCTTCTTCCGCGACGACATGTCGCCCGGCATGCATGTCAGCTCCATCAAGATGCCGGAGATCGATCACGAGGCGCTGCGGCGCGCAGACCGGGTCGGGCTGCACATGGGCCACCAGACGCCGATCACGGTGATGGCCGCCGACCTGGAGGTCCCCGACCATGCGAAGGGGCGCGGATGGGGCGCGCGGCACGGCTACGATTTCGATTCCTGCCCGAAGCTGCCTGACATGGTGTCCGGCGCCGTCAGGGGGCGCGAGCGGGCGGATGAGATCACCTGCTTCATCAACGATCTCGGGCTCGGGCTCCAGTTCGCCGTGATCGGCGGGATCGCCTACGAGGCGGCCGTCGAGAAGGGTCTCGGCCACGAGCTTCCCACCGACTGGTTCACCGAGGATGTGCATCCCTGATCCCGGGGACCATCCCTAGCGTAGCGCAGCGGAATGGCGGATGACGACATCGACATCGACGGCGGCGCGAGGCGCGGCATCGGCGTGCAGCTGAAGAAGAGCTTCGACGCCCCGTTCTTCGCCTTCGTCGCGCTCGCGGTCGCGGCGGGAATCGCCACCTGGTTCTGGAAAGGCCCCGAGGCCTACGACCGCGCCCTGCACGAGGCGCGGGAGTTCGCGATCTTCATCCTGCCGCGGATGACTGCCGCGCTGCTGATCGCGGCCTTCCTTCAGGTGCTGGTGCCGCGCGCGATCATTTCGAGGCTGATCGGCGAGAAGACCGGGCTGCGCGGCATCCTGGTCGCCACGTTCGCCGGCGCGCTGACGCCGGGCGGGCCGCTGACCGCCTTCCCGATCGTCGTCGCGCTCTATGCCACCGGCGCCAACAAGGGCGCGCTGGTCGCCTATCTCAGCGCCTGGGCGATGTTCGGCTTCCAGCGCATCCTGGTGTGGGAATATCCGCTGA
This sequence comes from Alphaproteobacteria bacterium, assembly GCA_009377375.1. Taxonomy (GTDB): domain Bacteria; phylum Pseudomonadota; class Alphaproteobacteria; order MPNO01; family UBA2964; genus WHUE01. Next base: position 8,281 of record WHUE01000032.1, read on the forward strand.
TGGGCGGCGACTTCACCTTGCTCCGCGTCTGCGCCTCCGCCGCGCTGCCGGTCATGGCAGGGCTGATCGCGCTGCGCCTGCCCTGGGAAATCCGCGCCCCGGCGGCGCCCCACATGAACCGGAAGGCGTAGCGCCATGCAGGGAGTCGCCATCGCCATGTGGGTCGGCGCGCTGGCGCTGATGGCGACGGCCTGGCGCCGGCGCGACGGCTCGACGAGGCGCGGGCTGGCGCAGACCGGCGACTACCTGATCCTGATGCTGCCGCGCATGGTGGTGGCGCTGATGCTGGCCAGCTTCGCTGCCGAGCTGATTCCCGGCGACATGGTCTCGCGCTGGCTGGGCGCGGAATCGGGCTTCACCGGCATCCTGATCGCGTCGGTCTGCGGCATCTTCGTGCCGGCGGGCGGTGTGATCGCGTTTCCGCTGGCCCTGGCGATGCTGAAGGTCGGCGTCGGCGTGCCGCAGCTCATCGCCTTCCTGACGTCGTGGGAGGTCTTCGCCGTCCACCGGGTGCTGGCCTTCGAGCTGCCCATGCTGGGCGCGAATTTCGTCGCCATCCGCATCACCGCGTCCTTCCTGATGCCGCCGCTGGCGGGGCTTGCCGCCGCAGGGCTGATGACGGTGCTGCCGGGTTAAGCTACCCGCCGCTCGATTGAGCAGCATAATGCACAATTCTTGGGCGTATGGTCGGACGATCCCGGCGCCCGAAACGGCTGAAACGCCGGTTTGCCTGCATTCCCCGCCGAATCGTCGGTTGGCACGCTTTTTGCAATGCATAAAGCGGTCTTATCGACCTGTTCCGTCCGGGCACCTCCTCCCCGCCCGGCAAACAACACTTCCCCCGGCCCAGTGCCGGGGGATTTTTTTCCCGGATTCGCGATATAGTCCCGCTTTGCCGCGTATTCAGGGTATTTCGACGTGACCTCCACCACCGCATCCGTTGTCAGGGACGGTAAGGTGCTCGGCCTGATCGGCGCCGGGCACATGATGAGCCATTTCTACATCATCGCCCTGCCCCCGCTGTTCCCGCTGCTCAAGATCCAGTACGGGCTGAGCTATACCGAGCTGGGGCTGATCCTGACCGCCTTTCGCGGCGCGGCGGCGCTGGCGCAGCTCCCGGTCGGGTTCCTCGTGGACCGCGCCGGCGCGCGCGCCATCCTGGTCGTCGGGCTGATGATGGAGGCCGTCGGGATCGGCGGCATGGCCTTCGCCTCCGACCTGTACGTGCTGCTCGGTCTCGCCGTCGTCGCGGGGCTGGGGCACAGCGTGTTTCACCCCGCCGATTATGCCATCATGGTCTCGTCGGTCGACCCGAACCGCATGGGGCGGGCCTTCGGCGTGCACATCTTTTCCGGCGAGCTGGGCTCGGCCGCGGCGCCGGTCTGCCTCGTCGCGCTCGCCAGCCTGTGGGGCTGGCAGGTGGCGTTGCTGACAGCGGCGGCCGTGGGCATCGTCGTGGCCCTGCTGATGCTGTCGCAGATCCATATCCTCAACGACCACGTCGCCGCGCGGAAGAAGGAAACGGCCCGTACCGGCGGGACCGGAAAAGGGCCCGGCAGCCTGAAGGCCCTGCTGTCCGCGCCGGTCCTCATCCTGTTCGCGTTCTTCCTCACCACCACGGTCGTCACCAGCGGGCTCGCCTCGTTCACCGTGGTGCTGCTCGACAAGGTCCACGGCGCGCCGCTGGCCGCGGCGAACACGGCGCTGACCGCCTATCTGGTCGCGGCCGCGCTCGGCGTGCTGGTCGGCGGCTGGGTATCGGACCGCACGAAGCGCCACGACCTGACCGCGGCGCTGGCCTTCTTCGCCACGGCCGCACTGCTGATCGGAGTGGGGGAGCTCGCCCTGCCGATGGTGCTGGTGTTCTGCGCGATGGGGGCGATCGGCATATTGCAGGGGCTGGTGAAGCCGGCCCGCGACATGATGGTCAACCAGATCACGCCGGAGGGCACCTCCGGCAGCGTCTTCGCCTTCATGTCCACCGGCCGGCTGCTCGGCGGGACCGCGACGCCGCTGCTGATCGGCTGGATGATCGATTCCGGGATGGAATCCGGCGTGTTCTGGATGCTCGCCGGGATCATGCTGCTGGCCGTGGCCACGCTCTACATGCCGCGCGGCCGCGCACGCACCGAATAGAACGCGGTTCAGACGCCCAGGCTGTGGGTCACGGCGATGTTGACCCCGACGGCGATGAGCACCAGCCCGCCGGCGATCTCCGCCCGCTGCCCCGCAGCCGCGCCGAGGCGCCGGCCCAGGAACGAGCCCGCCAGGGTCATCGCGAAGGTCACCGCGGCGAGGGTAACGGCGGAGACGAGGTAACTGCCGCCGGCCAATGCCAGCGAGGCGCCGACCGCGCAGGCATCGATGCTTGTGGCCAGCGCCGTCGCCGCCAACCGAAACGGCCGCGGCCGCGAGACCTCGCCTCGCGGGGCGGCGCGGACTCCCTCCCGTATCATGCGCCCGCCGATCGCCGTCAGCAGCGCCAGCGCGACCCAGTGGTCCAGCGCCCGGAAGATCCCGCTGGCCACTTCTCCCAGGCCCCATCCGGCGCTCAGCGCCGCAGTTTCGAAGACCGCGAAGACCAGGCCGGTGCGCGCGGCGCGCAGCAGACGCGCGCGCCCTGCACCCGCGTCGCGCCCGAGCGAGGCGGCGAACGAATCGGCGGACAGGGAAAGGCTGAGGGCGAAGGCGTTGACGACGCTCATCGGACCGGTCTCCACGGCCAGGCGATACGGGCAACGCGCCGCTGCCCCCGGCCATCGGGGCGGGCGCGTCGCCGGTCTCGCCAAGCCGCCGGGACGATTTATCGTCCCGGACCGGCCGCCCGCACCACGGCCCGCCACAGCGGCGCCGAGTATGTTGACACGGGCACCCGCGCCGCTTTGGCTGGCGCAGGCAGGCTACTCCCCAGCAGGGGATGGGCGGCTGCGTGCCGCCCGTCAACGTTATTTAACTAGGCACCGGAGGAAGCCGGGTCAATACCCGGCCGGATACCGTCGCTACGCGGCACGGCCGCGCCGGCGCCCCCGGCGGCCGCCCGTGCCCGGTTCGGCGTCCTCGTTGAACAGCTCGGCCAGCTTTTCCATCATCGTGCCGCCAAGCTGCTCCGCGTCCATCAGGGTGACGGCGCGGCGGTAATAGCGCGTCACGTCATGGCCGATGCCGATCGCGACGATTTCCACCGGCGAACGCGTCTCGATCCACTCGATCACCGCGCGCAGGTGGTTCTCCAGGTAATTGCCCGGGTTGACCGAAAGCGTCGAATCGTCCACCGGGGCGCCGTCGGAGATCACCATCATGATGCGGCGTTCCTCGGACCGCGCGACCAGCCGGTTATGCGCCCACAGCAGCGCCTCGCCGTCGATGTTTTCCTTCAGCAGCCCTTCGCGCAGCATCAGCCCGAGCGACTTGCGCGCGCGGCGATAGGGCACGTCGGCCGATTTGTAGATGATGTGGCGCAGATCGTTCAGCCGCCCCGGCGCCGGGCTCTTGCCCTCCGCCAGCCACTTCTCGCGCGACTGGCCGCCCTTCCACGCGCGGGTGGTGAAGCCGAGGATTTCCACCTTCACGCCGCAGCGTTCCAGCGTGCGCGCCAGGATGTCGGCGCTCATCGCCGCCACCGCGATGGGGCGGCCGCGCATCGAGCCGGAATTGTCGATCAGCAGCGTCACCACCGTGTCGCGGAATTCGGTCTCGTGCTCCATCTTGTAGGAGAGCGCGTGGGTCGGGTTGACCACGACCCGCGCCAGCCGCGCCGCGTCGAGCAGCCCTTCCTCCAGATCGAATTCCCACGAGCGCGACTGCTTGGCCATCAACTGGCGCTGAAGCCGGTTCGCCAGCCGCCCGATAATGCCCTGCAAATTGGCGAGCTGCTGGTCGAGATGCATGCGCAGCCGGGTCATCTCCTCCGGCTCGCACAGATCCACCGCGTCGACGATCTCGTCGTATTCGACGGTATAGGCGCGGTAGCGGACGCTGACCCCGCCGCCGTCGCCCCGGCGCTGGCGGCGGCGCTCCGAATCCGGGACGTCGTCGTCGGCCGACCCGGCCATCGCCTCTTCCTCGGAATCCTCCGGCCCCTCCTCGTCGTCCTCGCCATCCTCCAGCTCTTCCTCGCTCGACGGCGCCTCGGCGGTCTCGGAGGAATCGCTGTCCTGGTCCTGGTCCTGCTCGTCGCTTTCCTCGGGCGTCTCCTCGCTGATCTGCTCCTCGCCCTCCTCGGAATCGTCCTCGAGGTCGAGCAGGTTCAGATGGACGAGCAGCCGGTCCAGCGCCTTGGCATAGCCTTCCTGGTCGTCGAGGTTCTTCGACAGCTCGCTGAAATCGGCGCCGATGCGGGATTCCAGAAAGTTGCGCCAGTAGCCGAGCGCGTGTTCCGCCGAGTCGGGCAGCTTCTCGTCCATGAGCTGCTCGCGGGTCAGCAGCCCGACGACCTCGGCCAGCGAAACCTCCTCGCGCTCGTTCACCCGGGCGTAGCCGGCCCGACGGCAGCGTTCGGTCAGGGCCGCCTGGAGGTTGGCGCCGACTCCCTTCATCTCCTGCGAACCAAGCGCCTCGATGCGCACCTGTTCCAGCACGTCGAACACGGCGCGGGCTTCCGGCGCGGCGGGCGCGCGCTGGCGGTGCACCGCCTCGTCGTGATGGCGCAGCCGCAGGGCCATGGCGTCGGCCTCGCCGCGCAGATGGGCGACATCGGCGTCGGTCATCTCGCGCGGCGGCGTCGGCAGACGGGCCTGGACGCCGGTCAGCCGCGCTTCGGATCCGAAGGTAAGCTGCAGGTCGTCCCGCTCGGCAATAGCCCGCATCGCCGCAGCCGTTGCGCGGCGGAAGGCTTCTACCGGGCTCTCTTCCGATGCCATCGATACGCGGTCCTGCGGTCAGTTCGCCTCGGCGGTGGCGGCGTGGAACTCCGGCAGCTCGACGCCGAAGCAGCGCTGGTAGTACTCGGCGACCGCGCCGCGCTCCAGCTCGTCGCACTTGTTGAGGAAGGTCATCCGGTACGCCGTGCCGAGATCGCCGAAGATCTGCGCGTTCTCCGCCCAGGTGATCACCGTGCGCGGCGACATGACGGTGGAGATATCGCCGGCCACGAAGCCCGCGCGGGTCAGGTCGGCGACGCGCACCATGGCGGAGACGGTCTTCCGGCCGGCGGCATCGCCATAGGCCGGCACCTTGGAGAGGACGATCTCGACCTCCTTGTCGTGCGGCAGGTAGTTCAGCGTCGCGACCAGGTTCCAGCGGTCCATCTGCGCCTGGTTGATCTGCTGCGTGCCGTGATACAGCCCGGTGGTGTCGCCCAGCCCGACCGTGTTGGCGGTCGCGAACAGACGGAACGCCTTGTGCGTCCGGATCACGCGGTTCTGGTCCAGCAGCGTCATCTTGGCGTCCGCCTCGAGGATGCGCTGGATGACGAACATCACGTCGGGGCGGCCGGCGTCGTACTCGTCGAATACCAGCGCGACCGGGTGCTGGATCGCCCAGGGCAGGATGCCCTCGCGGAACTCCGTCACCTGCTGGCCCTCGCGCAGCACGATCGCGTCCTTGCCGATCAGGTCGATGCGGCTGATATGCGAATCCAGGTTGACGCGGATGCAGGGCCAGTTGAGCCGCGCGGCCACCTGCTCGATATGGGTGGACTTGCCGGTGCCGTGATAGCCCTGGATCATCAGCCGGCGGTTATGCGCGAAGGCCACGAGGATCGCCATCGTGGTGTCGTGGTCGAAGCAGTAGGTCTCGTCCAGATCCGGCACGTATTCGGTGCGCTTGCTGAATCCGGGGACCACCATCTCGCTGTCGAGCCCGAACGCCTGGCGCACCGATACCTCGATGTCGGGCATGTCCAGATCCAGCCCGTTCCCGCTCGTCACGCTCGAGCCGTTCGATCCTTTTGCAGAAGCCATCGTGCCAAAAACTCCGAAGTCAGAGGCCCCGTGCTCCCGGCGCTTTCCCCACGGCGCCGTAGCTGCGCGAACGCGGGACGAATGGCCGGAAAAAGCGGGACGAGATGTCCTTAATCGTGGCTGGAGTATAGTGGCCGCAACCGGCCGATACAAGGCACCGCCCTTGAGTTTTCACGCCCGCAACAGGCCAGATTTCCGCCGATTTCCCGTGCCCGGAGCGGCCGGATCAGGCGAAAATCCGCACGATCAGGCGGATTTCCATCGCCGCCAGCAGCAGGATGACGAAGCCGTTGAACAGGCGCTGGCTGATGCGCCGGGAAATGGCGATGGCGATCGGCAGCACGACCGCCACGGGAATGCAGGCGAGCAGGCCGAGCTGGATGCGTTCCCATGTCATCAGGCCGAGCGCGCCGAGCGATGCGAACTGCGCCACCATGAAGACCTGGAAGATCAGGTTCGCGCACAGGATATAGGCGCCCTTCGTCAGCCGCAGCGCATGCATGTAGCTGGCGATGAGCGGCCCGGAGATGCCGGTGGCGCCCTGCACCATGCCGGCGGCAAGCACCGCCACCGGCCCGCCGCGCTTCGCCCGCCGCAGGCGTTCCCACGGATCGATGCGGAGCGCGACCGTGGCCAGATAGGTCCCCACCCACAGCGCCATGGCGACGGTCAGCCAGCGTTCGTCCACCGCCGACAGCACCCAGGACCCTGCCGCCACCCCGACCAGCGCGGCCAGCATCATCGCGCCCAGCGACGGCAGCGCGGGCAGCTCGCGGCGGTGCGTCCAGACCAGCCAGGACTGCACGAAGAAACCGGGAATCACCATGACCGCCACCGAGGTCTCCACCCCGATGAACCCGGCCATGACGGGGATGGCGACCAGCGGCAGCCCGATCCCCGACACGCCCTTCACCAGCGCGCCGAGGGCGAGGCCGAGCACGATGATGGCGATCGATTCGAGAGGCATGGAACGGGCGGTCGTGGCGAGGCGCGCGGGACGCGCACCATGCCAGAGAGCGGCGGCCGCGTCATCCGCCGGGGCGCTATGTCGCGGCCCGGCGCTGCGCTAAGATGCGGCGTCATGACCGAGCCCTTTCTGTTCCATCGCGGTGAGACCCCGCTGCTGGTCAGCCTGCCCCACGACTCGCCCCACATCCCCGGGCCGCTGGCGGCGCGCATGACCCCCGCGGCGCTGCAAGTGGCGGACACCGACTGGCACGTGGCGAAGCTCTATGACTTCGCCGCCGGGCTCGGCGCCTCGGTTCTGTGCGCCACCCATTCGCGCTACGTGGTCGACCTCAACCGCGACCCGGCGGGCGGCGTGCTGTATCCCGGCGCCGACAACACGGAGATCGTGCCGATCACGACATTCGAGCACGAGCCCATCTACCGCCCGGGCGAGGAACCGGACGCCGACGAGATCGCCGAACGGGTAGCAACCTGCTGGGCGCCCTACCACACGCGACTGGCAGAGGCGCTGGCCGAGCTGCGCACGCGGTTCGGCACGGCGGTCCTGTTCGACGGCCATACCATCAAGTCCGAGGTGCCGCGGTTCTTCGAGGGGCGCGTCGCCGACCTCAACATCGGCACGGCGGAGGGCGCAGCGGCGGAGGACGGGCTGCGCCGCATCGTTCACCGGCTGCTCGACGCCTCGCCATACGACACGGTGCTCGACGACCGTTTCACCGGCGGCTACATCACGCGCCATTACGGCAGGCCGGCCGAGGGCGTGAACGCCGTGCAGCTCGAGCTGACCTGGCGCTGCTATATGGACGAGGCGCCGCCCTTCACCTACCTGCCCGACCGCGCCGCGGGGCTCAAGGCCGTGCTGCGGCCGATGCTGGAAGCGATGCGCGACTGGGCGATGGGCCGCTCCAGCGCGGCCGGCTGACGGCGCAGCCGCAGCGCTCGACTCAGAGCTGCGTTTCCACGCGGAGCATGATGACGTTCTTTTCGTAATCCGCGCCGGAAACGCTGGAATCGCGATTCGTGTAGTTGTAGTTCAGCGACAGGTAGAGATTCCGCTGCATCAGGTAGCGGCCATAGGCCCCGACCGTGTACACGTCGTCCTCGCGCGAGATGCCTTCATAGTCGTTGTTGGTCAGACCCGCGCGGAAGCCCACCAGGAGATTCCGCAGCAGTTCGTGATCGACCGACGCGGTATAGGCGGTCGCGAGATAGCCGGAGGCTCCCTGCAGCGTGCTCTCCTCGACCGTGCGCGCGATCGAGCCCTTCACCGTCGTCAGCTCGGTCACGTTCCAGGTCAGGGCGCCGCCGTACGAAATCCCGTCGACGGTGCTCAGGGACGGATCGTCGTAGCTCTGGCTTCTGTATCCTGCGAACACGTCGCCGAACAGGACGCCGGTCAGGTCGACGCGCGTGCCGGCGACCACCTCATAGCCGTCCGAGTCGCGGTTGACGCCGTTGTCGTCCACGCCAGAGTCGTAATCCACCTGATTGAGCTCGACCCGCAGGAACGCCGCGTATTGCGGGACGATCTCGTACTCGCCCTGCATGCTCAGCAGGTAGCGCGTGCGGTCGCGGTCGTCGTTGTTGGCAATGGCTCCGCCCGCCCTCGCGACATCGTCGAAGTCGTAGATCTGCGCCTCGGCGCCGACATCCAGCGACACGCGGTTCCACCGGTTGAACGCCCCGATACGGGGGGTAAGCAGGGTGTATTCCGTCGGCTCTATACCGTTCGCGTCGTCGGGCGAGCCGCGATCCTCGGTCGTCGAGACGAAATCGACGCCGGCGCTCACATTGGTGTCCCGCCGGATATCCAGGCGGCCGCTGGTTCCGAGATTGTAGTGGATGTAGTCTTCGTCGGTCTGGTCCATATAACGAGCGACGTCCGCGCCGCCGTGGAACTCCAGGGAATGCGTGTTCCAGTCCGAGGTCGCCCGGAGGCTCGGCGAGATGACGGCGATGAAATCGTCGACGGTGTTGTTGTCGGTCGCGAAGACGTTGTCGTCGTACACGCCATCGAGCTTGAGCTTGGGCATCACCAGGAAGCCGCCGGCGCGGACGCCGAGGGGATCGAGGTCGGGCCGCTGCCGCTCGGTCACCGTCACGCCGCGCTCCGGCGTCTGCGCGTATGACAGAATTGGCGCCAGACACCCCGCCACCACAGCCCCGGCAGCCAAAACTCGAATTGTGGACATACCCATTCTAACCCCCGCAGCCGCATACAATTGCTGGAACGCCCATTTCAGATACCGGATTCACTCTGATTCTGCAACTGGTTAATCGCACATCTTCCAATTTCGGAGTCGGCTTCGACCATATAATATAAAGTCATCGTGTCTGCCGTGAGTCGATCCTGATGCCGTCAACATCCGTCCAGCAACGCCGCGGCGCCCGGCGACAGGGCCCTGCTCATCTTCCTGATAGCCGATCCCCGTTAACCGATTATTAGCGATCCCGGACCAGAATCGTCCAAGAACACGTCACTGCGCTTTCGGGGGAAATGCCATGTCCGGAACCCTTTTCATCGACCACGACGCCGAGTCCGCCCGCCACCGGCACAGCTACGTCAGGGCGCCGCAGCAGGAGAAGCCCTGGTCCGCCCTCAAGAAGCTGAGCTGCCTGCTGGTCTGCGGTTTCGCCTCCTGGTCGCTCGTGATCACGCCCTTCCTGATCTGGGGCTGACGCCCGCGCCCGCCACGGGCTGAACGGGCCGCGGCGCGCTTTCACAATCCTGCCGAGTCGCTATAGTGCGACGACCGCGGCAGGAACGAAGACGCGCCCATGACCGAAAAGACCGCCCTCATCACCGGCATCACCGGGCAGGACGGCGCCTATCTCGCCGAGTTTCTTCTGGAGAAGGGCTACACGGTGCACGGCGTCAAGCGCCGGTCGTCGTCGTTCAACACCGGCCGCGTCGACCATCTCTACGTGGACCCGCATGAGCGGCATACGCGGTTCCACATGCATTACGGCGACATGACGGACGCGACCAACCTGATCCGCGTGATGCAGGAGACCCGGCCCGACGAGGTCTACAACCTCGCCGCCCAGAGCCACGTGCAGGTCAGCTTCGAGACCGCCGAGTACACCGCCAACGCCGATGCGCTCGGCACGCTCCGGCTGCTGGAGGCGATTCGCATCCTCGGCATGGAGAAGACGGCGCGGTTCTACCAGGCCTCCACCTCCGAGCTCTACGGCAAGGTCGTCGAGACGCCGCAGAACGAGGACACCCCCTTCTATCCCCGCAGCCCCTACGCCGCGGCCAAGATCTACGCCTACTGGATCACCGTGAACTACCGCGAGGCGTTCGGCATGCACGCCTCCAACGGCATCCTGTTCAACCACGAGGGGCCGACCCGCGGCGAAACCTTCGTCACCCGCAAGATCACCCGCGCCGTCGCCGCCATCAGCCTGGGGCTGCAGTCGAAACTTTATCTCGGAAATCTCGACGCCAGACGTGACTGGGGCCATGCGCGTGACTATGTCGAAGGCATGTGGATGATCGTGCAGCAGGCGGAGCCCGACGACTACGTCCTCGCGACCGGCGAGCAGCACTCGGTGCGCGAATTCGTCGAGCACGCCTTCGCCGTCATCGGGCGCACCGTCGAATGGCGCGGCAGCGGGCGGGACGAGAAAGGCTTCGACGCGGCCACCGGCGAGGAACTGGTCGCGGTAGATGCGCAGTATTTCCGCCCGACCGAGGTCGAGACCCTGCTGGGCGACGCGACCAAGGCGCATGAGAAGCTCGGCTGGCGCCATCGGACCGGGTTCGATTCGCTGGTGCGGGAGATGGTCGAATCCGACCTCGCGCTGGTCGAACGGGAACACCGCAACCATGGCGGATGAGGCGCCGGTCCTCTATCCCCTCGCCGGCAGGCGCGTCTGGGTCGCCGGCCATCGAGGCATGGTCGGCTCCGCCATCGTCCGGCGGCTGAAGGCCGAAGACTGCGAAATCCTCACCGTCGGCCGCGACGAGGTCGATCTCCGCCGCCAGGACGCGGTCGAGCGCTGGATGGCGAGGACGCGCCCGGACACCGTGTTCCTCGCCGCCGCGACCGTGGGCGGCATCCACGCCAACGACACCCGCCCGGCCGAATTCCTCTACGACAACCTCGTCATCGAGAGCAACATCGTCAACACGGCGAAGGAGGTGGGCGTCTCCAAGCTGATGTTCCTCGGCTCGGCCTGCATCTATCCGCGCGAGGCGCCGCAGCCGATGGCGGAGGACGCGCTGCTGTCCGGCCCGCTCGAGCCGACCAACGAGTGGTACGCGGTCGCCAAGATCGCCGGCATCAAGCTGTGCCAGGCCTATCGCCGGCAATGGGGCTGCGACTTCATCTCCGCCATGCCGAACAACCTTTACGGCCCGGGCGACAATTTCGACCTCGAATCCAGCCACGTCCTGCCCGCGCTGATGCGCAAGATACACGAGGCGAAGGAGGCCGGGCGCGACACGGTGCCGATCTGGGGCACCGGCAGGCCGCTGCGCGAGTTCCTGCATGTCGACGACCTGGCCGACGCGCTGGTGTTCCTGACCATGCGCTATTCCGACGCCCCACACGTCAATATCGGCAGCGGCGAGGAGATCGGCATCGGGGACCTCGCCGCCCTCATCGCCGACGCGGTCGGTTGGCGGGGCCGGTTCGAGTTCGACTCGACCCGCCCCGACGGCATGATGCGCAAGCTGCTCGACGTCGGGCGCCTGCACGCGATGGGCTGGCGGGCGAAGACCGGGCTGCGGGACGGCGTCGCCAGCACCTACCGGTGGTTCCTCGAGCACCGCGCCGAGGTGCGCGCGGGCTGAGGCGCCCGGGGAGACCCGGCGTCAGGCCTCCCTCAGTTCGTTGCGTTCTTCGCGTTCGGGAAGAACAGCTGCCTGCCACCGGGCCTGAAGGCGGCAATGGCAGCCTGGCCCGCCGGCCCGGTCAGCCAGTCCATGAACATCCTCGCTTCCTTCACCTTGACGTGGCCGTGCTTCGCCGGGTTCACCAGCATCACGCCGTATGGGTTGAACAGCCGCCTGTCGCCCTCGACCGCGATGGCGAGGCCGGCCCTGTTCCTGAAGGCCAGCCAGGTCGCCCGGTCGCTGAGCGCATAGGTTCCCCGCCCGGCCGCGGTGTTGAGCGTCGCCCCCATGCCGGAGCCGGTCTCGAAATACCACGTGCCGGAATGCGGCTTCGGGTCGATTCCGGCCGCCTGCCAGAGCTGCAGCTCCTTCTTGTTGGTGCCGCTGTCGTCGCCGCGCGACGAGAACGGCACGCCCTTCGCCGCGATCCGCGCGAACGCCGCGGCTGCGTCGGTCATGCCTTCGATCCCGGCAGGATCGTCCTTCGGACCGACGACGACATAGTCGTTGTACATCACGTCGCGCCGGTCGACCCCGAAGCCGTCGGCGACGAACCTGTCCTCGGCGGCGCGGGCATGCACCAGCACCACGTCGGCATCGCCCTTGGCGCCGAGCTTCAGCGCCGCGCCGGTCCCGACCGCGACCACGCGCACGCCGATCCCCGTCCTCGCCTCGAACTTCGGCAGGATGTCCCTGAAGAGGCCCGAATTGTCGGTCGATGTTGTCGACGCCACGGTGATGTAGGGATCGGCCGCGCGCGCCGGTCCCGCCGTCGTCATCGTCGCCGCCAGCAGCGCGGCCACGGTCGCCCCGGTCAAGAAGGCGCGCCTGCGCCTGTCAGTTCCAGTCCTCATAGAGTTCTCCGTTGATGAAGGCCCGCGCCTGCGGCGTCGCAGGCGTCTCGAAAAACCGCTCCGCCGGCGCGTGCTCCAGCAGGCGCCCGCCATAGAGGAACAGCACCTCGTCGCCCAGCCGCCGCGCCTGGCCCATGTCCTGGGTCGTGAGCACGATCTTGGCGCCGGCGGCGTGAATGGCCTGGATGATGGCCTCGACCGCCCGGGTCGCGGACGGATCGAGACTCGCCGTCGGCTCGTCGAGGAACAGCACCTCGGGCTCCAGCAGCCAGGCCCGCGCCAGGGCGAGGCGCTGCTGCTCGCCGACCGACAGCAGCCGCGCCGGGGTGCGGGCGATGTCCAGCAATCCCGCGCGGCGCAGCGCCTCGGCAATCCGTCCCGCCCGCTCCCGCCGCGGCACGCCGCGCACGGAAAGCGCGTAGGAGAGGTTGGCCCATGCGGTGCGGCGCAGCATCACCGGGCGCTGGAACACCATCGCCTGGCGGGCACGCACGTCGGCGCCGCCCTGCCAGCGCACCGTCCCGGCTGTGGGCCGCAGCAGCCCATGGCAGATCCGCAGGGTCAGGCTCTTTCCCGCCCCGTTGGGGCCAAGGATGACGCTGCGCCGGCCGGCATCGAGCGTGAAGCCGACATCGTCGATCAGCCGCCGGCCGCCGGCCTCGAAGCGGAGGCTGGACACGGTGAGCGGCAGGATGGACGGGGCCGGCATCAGGCGCCCTCCCGCCGGCGGGACCGGCCGAGGCCGTAGATCGCGGCGTTGACCGAAATGCTGATGACGATCAGCACGACGCCGAGCCCCAGCGCCAGCGCCAGGTCGCCCTTGCTGGTCTCCAGCGCGATGGCCGTGGTCATCACCCGTGTGACATGATCGATATTGCCGCCGACGATCATCACCGCCCCGACCTCCGCGCTGGCCCGGCCGAACCCGGCAAGCACCGCCGTCGCCAGCGCATGGCGGCCGTCCCACAGCACGGTGCCGATGGCCCGGCCCGGCCCGACGCCGAACGAGGCGAGCTGCTCGCGGTATTCCGACCACAGCCCCTCGCTGGACTCGCGGGCCAACGAGGCGACGATGGGCAGGATCAGCACCGTCTGCGCCACGATCATCGCCGCCGGCGTGAACAGCAGCCCGAGCACGCCGAGCGGGCCGGAGCGCGACAGCAGCAGGTAGACGACCAGCCCGACCACCACCGGTGGCAGGCCCATCATCGCGTTGACCAGGACCGTCAGCGCCCCCCGCCCCGGAAAGCGCAGCAGCGCAAGCGCCGCGCCCAGCGGCAGCGCGACCAGCGACGCGGCGGCGACCGCCGTCAGGCTCACCTGCAACGAGCGCAGCACGATCTCGCCCAGCGCCGGGTCGAGGGAGACCACCAGCCGGAAGGCCGCGACGAAGGCATCGGAAAGCTCCGTCATCGCCGAGCGGGTCCCGCATTACGCATATTTGTATGTTTTCCTGTTTTTATTATGTATAATAGAGAATTCTCTGTATGGAATAACACGACAGGACAGAGGAGTCACTCCGTGCCGGCATTGATGACCACGCGAGAGGTCGCCGACTACCTGCGCATCAAGGAGCGCAAGGTCTACGAGCTGGTGCGCGACGGATGCATCCCCTTCGCCCGCGTCACCGGCAAGCTGCTGTTTCCAACGACCCTGATCGACGCTTGGGTGGCGCGCGAAACCGAGGGCGCGGCGGTCGAGGATCGGCCGCCCCTGCCCCCGATCGTCGCCGGCAGCCAGGACCCGCTGCTCGACTGGGCAGTGCGCGAATCCGGATCGAACCTCGCCCTGCTGGCCTGTGGCAGCGCGGGCGGGCTGGAACGCTTGGCCGCCGGCGGGGCGGTCGCCGCGGGCACGCATCTCCTCGACGCCGAGTCCGGCGAATACAACGTGCCGTTCCTGCGGCGGATGGCGGGCGGCCGCGATGCCGTGCTGATCGGCTGGGCCTGGCGGTCGCAGGGGCTGGTGCTCCAGCCGGGCAACCCGCTCAGGATCGAGTCGCTGCGCGACGTGATCGACGGCGGGCACCGCGTCGTCTGCCGCCAGGACGGATCGGGCAGCCAGCTTCTCTTCGACACGCTGGTCGCGCGCGAAGGCGTCGGGCGCGACCGGCTGAACCTGATCGAGGAGGTGCCGAAGGGCGAAACCGAGCTCGGCTTCGCGGTGCTCGACGGCCGCGCCGACGCCGGCATCGCGGTGGAATCGGCGGCGCGCCAACTCGGCCTCACCTTCGTGAAGCTGGCGCGCGAACGGTTCGACCTCGCGGTCGACCGGCGCGGCTATTTCGACCCGCCGATGCAGGCCCTGCTCGCCTTCGCCCGCAGCGGCAGCTTCCAGCGCCGCGCCAAGGAGCTCGGCGGCTACGACCTCGCCCCGCTCGGCAACGCGATGTGGAACGGGGACTGACGCCGGGGGTGCTGGCGCCGGCGCGCCGGCCTGCCCCTTTCAGCCGAGCTCGATCTCGCCGTCGATCGGAACGCTGAGTCCGAGCCGGTCCATCTCCAGCGTCACGCGCACGGGCAGGCTTTCATCGCCTTTCAGCGTACCGCCGGCGAGCGCCTCGCGCACCGCCTTCTCGATCTCGCGCTGCGAGGTGATGCCGACCTTCTTGAGAAACCTGCGGATCTCCATGTTGAACCGTTCTTCGTCCATCGCCGTCCTCCTCACTGTCCTGTCTATATGTCGCCGGCCAGCGGCAGGTTGACCAGCAGGTTCTGCGGCTTGAGCTTCAGGACCCCTGAACCGTCCGCCGCCATGCCAAGATAGACCGGCTTGCCCGCCATCTCCGCCCGCATTGCGGCGGGGTCGCGGAATTCCAGCCGGAACAGCGCCAGCAGCCGGCGCAGCCGGTCCTCCGGCAGGTCGCGGCCTTCGTAAAGATCGTTGAGGATCGCCGACGACTCCGGATCGAGGCCGGTATGCCACGACCACTGCGGATCGCGGATGTGCTGCAACGGCTGGATGCGCACCTCGACGGCCAGGAAATGCCGCACCCATGCTTCCAGCACCCGGCACAGCGCATCGAGGCCCGGCTGGGCGAAGCCGAGGGCGATCACCGTGTCGTAGGCGTCGCTGCGCCCCCAGTAGATCGCCGCGTTCTCGTCCGTCAGAACCTCGAGCTCGATGCCCACCGTCGGCGTATCGGCCTCGGCGATCAGCCGGCCGAGATTGCCGAACCCGCCGGTCTGGTGGTGGATCTCGACGATCTCCTCGTCGGCGGCCAGAATCGCGCCGTCCGCGCGGTTGAGCTTCTGGCTGCGGAACATCATCTCGGCCGCGCGCAGCCGCAGGGGATCGTCACAGCCGTCGAGAACGCCGCGCAGGATCGCATGCGCCATGTGGTCGATGAACAACGGCGGCAGCAGCACCTCGCCGGAACGGAACAGCCCGAGATAGCACGCCTCAAGCGTGCCCGCCGCGACCAGCCGGTCGCGGAAGCCGAGAAACAGGTCGTAATTGTCGCGCGCGTCCGCATCCGCAAGCGCGGCCAGGCGCGCGGCCGGAACGGCGGCGCGCGGGTCGTCCAGCAGCGCGGCATGAAGCGCGCGTTCCGCCGCGCAGGACTCCGCTTCCGGCGCCAGCTCCGGCCGGCGCAGATAGGCGCGCAGGAAGTCGTCGGTGACGACATGCCAGCCGGCCGCGTCGCGCGCCAGCAGATGCCAGCCGGAGGCGCGCCAGAAATCCGGGCTCATGCGTCGTCCTCCCCGGCGGAAGACCAGCCGGTCTGGTGCAGCCGCGGGTCGCCCGGCCGGGCGACGACGCGGAACCGCTCATGGATGCCGTCCGCCTCCAGCCTGCGTTCGACCGCGAGGATGGTCCGCGCCTCGTGCTCGCACAGGCTCGCCGCGAATTCCATCTCCCGCCGCGCTTCGGGCGCGGCGGCGGCGATATCGGGCGCGCCGTAGCGCGCGACGAAATGCATGGCGAGGGAGTCGGTCAGCATCGCGTACTCCGGCTCCGTGATCTCCGCTACCTCGACCAGCGTCGCCCAGCCGAAGCTGGACAATCCGAGAAAGCCCTGGACGAAGGCGCCGCGCATGGCGCCTTCCAGCGCCTCCGATGCGACCTGGGAGAACACGAAGCTTCCCGGGATAGCCCATTCGCCCGGCCCGGCCGCGCGGTCGAACACATGGCTGTCCGAGTCGTCCAGCCTCAGCGTGCGCGGAAAGCGCCTCGTCCCTCCTGGCGGTTCGCGGCGCGGCATGGTTGGTTCCGGCGGGCGGTTCATGCTAGGATTCGAACTCTATCAGGGAGGGACCCGGGCCATGAAAGCATTCCTCTGGGCGGTCGTTGCCTGCGTCGCGATCAGCGTCGGCGCGGCCTATATGCTGACCGGTCAGGACGCGAACAAGCACGCCTCCCGCACCAGCGACAGCGTGCGTCTCGATTAGAAGGGAATGTGCCGTCACGGCCTGCCGCCACGTCCGGCGGAGCCGGTCAGCGTGCGCATGTAGTCGATCAGCCGGCGAAGCTGGTCGTCCTGCGGAATCCGCTGCACCGGCATCTTGGTGCCGGGCAGGAACACGTCCGGCCCCTTGCTGAAAAGCGCGAACAGCGTCTCGTCATTCCAGGTGAAATCCGCGCCGCGCAGCGTGCGGGAATACTTGTAGCCATCCACCGAACCGGCCTGCCGGCCGAACAGCCCCGCGAAATGCGGTCCCGACCGCCGCGGCCCGTCGGCGGTCAGCGAATGGCAGTTCGCGCATTTGCGGTAGAGCCGCGCGCCGGGATGGTCGCTTTCCAGCCACGGCTTCGGCTCGCCGTCCCCCTCGCCGGGAATGCCGATGCGGTCGCCGGTCTCCAGATGCCAGACGCGGATCACCCCGTCGCTGCCGGCGGACAGCCCGAAGCGGCCGTCATGCGAGAACGCCACCGCCCAGACCGGCTTGACGTGGGTGAGGATGGCCCGGCGCTGCGCCCGCTTCGCCAGGTCCCACAGCACGATGGCGCCGTCGCTGCCGCCCGAGATCGCGCCCAGCCCGTCGGGCGAGAAGGCGACGCCGGACACCGGCCCTTCATGGCCGCGCAGCGCCGCCAGCTCGGTCAGCGCCGCCATATCCCACAGCCGCACGGTCCCGTCGGTCCCGGCGGACAGCACGCGGCTGCCGTCGGGCGAGACCGCGATCTGGGTCACCACCCAGTCATGCCCCTTCATCTCGCCGGTCTGCACCCCGTCCCGCGTGCGCCAGACGCGGAGCGCCCCGTCGCGCGCGCCCGCGATCAGCCGACCGTCCCCGGTGAAGCGCAGCGCGGTGAGGTCCGCCGGATGCTCCAGCGTCCGGAGCGGGCTGCCCGTGCCCGCGTCCCACAGCCGGACCGTCCGGTCCCAGCCGCCGGTGGCGATCAGCGCACCGTCGGGCGAGAACGCCACCGCCATCACCTTGCCGTCATGGCCCCTGAGCGTGAAGCGCGGTGTCTTCGCGGCCACGTCCCAGACGATCGCCGTGCCGTCGTCGCTGGCGGTCGCGACCGAAGCGCCGCCGGGCGCGTAGGCGACCGAGTTGATCGGGCCGAAATGCTCGTTCAGCTCCGCGATCTGGCTCTGGTCCGAAAAATCCCAGAGCCGCGCGGTATAGTCGAAACTGCCGGACAGCACCCGGTTGCCGTCCGGCGAGATGGCGAGCGCGCGTACCATGCCGCCATGCCCGCTCATATCCGCCGCCGCCGGCGCGGCCAGCAGGAAGAGCGGCAGCAGGATGCCGCGCGCGGCCCTCATCCCGCCAGCGCCCGGTCGAGGGCCACGCGCCGCACCGTCTTCGGCCCCCTGAGCAGCATCGCGCCGTCGTCGCCGATGCCGTCGAACACGCCGCGCAGCGCGCGGCTTCCGACCGTCACGCGCAGCGTCTCGCCGTGGGCCGGCGCGTGGCGCAGCCACATGGCACGGACCGGGTCGAACCCGTCCGTCATCCAGCGATTGATCCAGGTCAGCAGATGCCGCGAATAGGCGCCGAGCAGATCCGCCACCCCGAAATCGGCGCAGCCTTCCGCGCGCAGCGTGGTGCCGAACCCGGCCGGCGGCTTCGAGTCCGGGCTCAATCCCAGCGCCGCCTCGGCGCGCAGCACCAGCCAGGCGGGCGTCCCGCCCGCCCGCGCGCCCGGCGGGGCGGCCAGCGACAGGCGCGCTGCGGCGGCCAGGTTGACCTCGAGCACGTTGGGCCAGCGATAGGTGACGTCGGTTCCGGCGGGGACCAGCGCGCCCAGCGCGTCGCCCAGCCCCAGCATGCCGGCATAGAGCACGAGCCGCGCCTCCGCCAGCGGCGTCTCCGGGGAAAGCACGACCGCGCAGTCGAGAAAGCCGTCGCGCCGCGCCCAGACCAGCGTCGCCGGATCGGCGCCCCGCTTCGCGAGACGGCAGGCTTCCGCCGCCGCATTCTTCCTGCCGATCGCGACGAGGTGGAAGATCGGCGGCAGTCTGAGGTTTTCGTCCATGATCCGTCGCGGGCCGCCACGCCGGGCCCGCGTCCTGCCCGTGTCTACCGCGTCCCGCGCGGCGACGGGCGCATGGTGTCGGTCGGCTCCGGCGTCGATGTCCGGCTGCCGCCGCCCGAACCATCATAGCCGCTGGCGCGGTCGCGGAAAGCCGGAATCAGGTCGCCGGTCTCGGCGTCGACGGCGAGCCGGTTCACCTGGAACGCCTCGTTGAAGTCGCCGCCGGGGTTCATCACCGTGACGATGAAGGCCGCGCGACCGTCGACCTCGCCTTCCCGGACGTTCAGCACCCGCACCCCGAGCGTCCTGGCGACATGATCGCGCACCTGCTCCCCCGTCATCGCGGCCAGCGCGCCGGATTGCGGCCAGGCCAGAGCCGCGCCGAGCGCCGCCGCCAGCATCAGGCGGGCGCCGGGGCGCTCAGCCATCTGATTTTCGCGCGCCGGCGCCGTCCGCGCCTACCTCCTGCACCCAGACCGAGTGATGCTCCTTCGCCCAGTTCTCGTCGACATAGCCGTTGCCCATCGCGTCGAACGCCCCTTCCATGCCGATCCAGCCGATATAGATATGCGCCAGGATCACCGCGATCATCACCAGCGACAGCACCGTGTGCCAGAGCTGGGTGAGCTGCATCTCCTTCATCGGGGTGATCTGCGCCGGCAGGTCGAAGCCGATGGCGTTCAGCGCCGTGAAGGTGCCCTGGAACGGCGCGAAGGTGAACGGGTAGAGCAGGCACAGCCCGGAGAAGCTGAGCGACGCGCCGGTCAGCACCACCAGCCAGAAGATCACCTTCTGACCGGCATTGAACCGGCGCGCCGGCGGATGCGTGCCCTTCGTGAACAGCCCGCCGCCCTTCTTCATCCATTCCCAGTCGTAGCGGTTGGGGACGTTGTCGCGCACCCACAGGATCAGGATCAGCACGAGCCCGACCATGAAGGCGAATCCCATGAAGTTGTGCGCGTACTTGCCCCACTGGGTGACGGCCGAGAATGCCTCCGCCCCGATCACAGGTCTGATGACGTAGCGGCCGTACAGCATGTTGAGGCCGGTCAGGCCGAGCACGATGAAGCTGGTCGCCGTGAGCCAGTGCGAGAAACGCTCGATGTTGTTGAACCGCTCGATCAGCCGGCCGGAGAAGCCGTGCTCAACGCGAATGCGCCCGCGCAGGACGAAGAACAGCGCCAGCAGCACCAGCGTGCCGCCGAGCAGCCAGACGCCGAAAGCCGAGACCGGGCCGTTGCGGATGGCGCGCCAATTCTCGCCTTCCGACTGGATCATCACCCCGGCCTGCCGGTCGGGCAGCGTGACCTGCCCCCGCTGTCCCTGCCGGATCGCCCGCCACATCTCCGCCGAGTTGCTGCCGGTCACGGCGTCCGGCCGGGTCGCGCGGTCGGTATCGGGCGGGCGGACGTCCTGCGCCGCCGCGACGCCCGGATCGAATCCGGGCGCGGCGCCGCCGATGCCGGCCAGCGCGACCGCGATTCCCAGCACCAGCGCGCGGAGACAGGGCCCAATCCTGCGACGGTTTTTCATTACGCCCTCCCCGGCGGTCATTTCGGGCTCTGGCCCTGGCTGCGTTCGCGCACCGCCTCCGGCGCGGCGGGCGGGCGGACATCACCGCCGGAGACCGCGGGCTGCCGGGCGGCGGGGCCATGGTCGACGCCGCCGAGACCGCCCTGGTGACGCATGCGCTCCTTCAGCGACTCCCGCGCCTCGGCGGTCAGCGGCTGGTCAGGTTTGCCGGCATATTCGCCCTTGTTGAAACGGAGCACGCGGTCCTGCTCTTCTTCGCGGCAGGCGCCCAGCGTCATTGCGGCGACGAGGGCGCAGCCGAGAAGTCCGATCGATTTTCCTGCGTTCATGGTTCCCCTGACACGACGGAAGAATGCCCGCCATCCCCTGATAATAAGGCGCCGGGCACAGCGACGTTCGCCGGCCGGGCGGGGCAGGCGCGGTGCGACGGGGGAGCGCCCCCGCCGCGCACCGCCGCGCGAGCCCCCGGGTTACGTCCGCCCGCCCTTGACCTGGTAAGCCGTGCCCCAACCCCAGGCGCCGGACCCGAAGCCGCGGGCGACGACGCGCTCGCGGTAGATGTCGGACACCTGGTCGCTGTCGCCGGCGAGCAGCGCCTTGGTCGAGCACATCTCCGCGCAGAGCGGCAGCTTGCCCTCGGCCAGGCGGTTGCGGCCGTATTTCTGGAACTCCGCGTTGGAATGGTTCTCTTCCGGCCCGCCGTTGCAGAAGGTGCACTTGTCCATCTTGCCGCGGCTGCCGAAATTGCCGGCCTGCGGATATTGCGGCGCACCGAACGGACAGGCGAACAGGCAGTAGCCGCAGCCGATGCACACGTCCTTCGAATGCAGAACCACTCCGTCCTGGGTCTGGTAGAACGCATCCACCGGGCAGACCGCCATGCAGGGTGGGTCCGAACAGTGCATGCAGGCGACCGAGATCGAACGCTCGCCGGGCTTGCCGTCATTGATGGTGACGACCCGGCGGCGGTTGATCCCCCACGGAACCTCGTGCTCGTTCTTGCACGCGGTGACGCAGGCATTGCACTCGATGCAGCGCTCGGCGTCGACGAGGAATTTCATTCTTGCCATCGGTCAGCCCTCCTTACGCGGCCTTGACGCGGCACAGCGAGACCTTCGTCTCCTGCATCTGCGTCACGATGTCGTAGCCATAGGTGAAGGCGGAGTTCGCCGATTCGCCCAGCACATAGGGATCGGCGCCCTTGGGGTACTTGTCGCGCAGCGACTCGCCTTCCCAATGGCCGCCGAAATGGAACGGCATGAACACCACGCCGCGCCCCACCCGTTCCGTCACGAGCGCCTTGAGCTTCAGCTTCGCGCCCGAGGGGCTTTCCAGCCACATGCTGGCGCCGTTGCGGATGCCCGCGTTGTTGGCGTCGAACGGGTTGATCTCGCAGAACATGTCCTGCTGCAGCTCGGCGAGCCACGGGTTGGACCGGCTTTCGTCGCCGCCGCCCTCGTACTCGACCAGCCGGCCCGAGGTCATGATGATCGGGAAGTCCTGCGAGACGTCCTTGTCCTGGATCGACTTGTAGAGCACCGGCAGGCGGTGCTTCCTTGTGTCGGCATAGGTCGGGTAGTCCTTCACCAGGTCGCGCCGCGCCGTATAGAGCGGCTCGCGGTGCAGCGGCACCGGATCGGGGAAGTTCCACACCACGGTGCGCGCCTTGGCGTTGCCGTAGGGCGCGCAACCGTGCTTGATGGCGACGCGCTGGATGCCGCCCGACAGGTCGGTCTTCCAGTTGGTCTTGTCGCCCGCCACCTTCCCGATCGACGCCTTTTCCTCGGCGGTCAGGTCGCTGTCCCAGCCGAGCTTCTTCAACATCGCCATGGTGAACTCGGGATAGCCGTCCTTGAGCTCGGAGCCGACCGGATAGGAACCCTCGGCCAGCATGTTCTGGCCGTCGCGCTCCACCCCGAACCGGGCGCGGAACCCCATGCCGCCATCGGTCACGGCCTTGGAGGTGTCGTAGAGCACCGGGCTGCCCGGATGCTTCATCTCCGGCGTGCCCCATGACGGCCAGGGCAGGCCGTAATAGTCGCCGTCGGCCGGGCCGCCGTTGGCGCGCAGCGTGGTCTTGTCGAACGTCCCCATGTTCTGCATGTGAAGCCGCAGCCGTTCCGGCGACTGGCCGGTATAGCCGACGGTCCACATGCCGCGGTTGAATTCGCGGGTCATATCCTCGATCAGGGGCTCCTCGCCGTTCATCTTGATGTTCTTGAACATCTCCTTGTCGAAGCCGAACTTCCTGGCGAACTTCGCCAGGATCGTGTGGTCCGGCAGCGACTCGAAGACCGGCTCGACCACCTTCTCGCGCCACTGCAGCGAACGGTTGGACGCGGTGACGGAGCCATAGGTCTCGAACTGCGTCGCCGCCGGCAGCAGGTAGACGCCGTCCTTGCGGTCGTGCATCACCGCGGTCAGCGTCGGGTAAGGATCGATCACGACCAGCAGGTCGAGCTTCTCCATCGCCTTCTTCATCTCGGGCAGGCGCGTCTGCGAGTTCGGCGCGTGGCCGCAGAACACCATGGCGCGGACGTGGTCCGGCTGGTCCAGCTTGGCCTTCTCCTCGGTCACGCCGTCATACCAGCGCGACACCGGGATGCCCGCCGATTCCATCAGCTTCTGCGAGGCGAACCGGCCCTTCAGGTACTCGTAGTCGACGTCCCACACGCGGGCCCAGTGCTGCCACGCCCCCGCCGTCAGGCCGTAATAGCCCGGCAGCGAATCCATCAGCACGCCGAGATCGGTCGCGCCCTGCACGTTGTCGTGGCCGCGGAAGATGTTGGCCCCGCCGCCCGGCACGCCGATATTGCCGAGCGCCAGCTGCAGCACGCAGTAGGCCCGGGTGTTGTTGTTGCCGTTCGTGTGCTGGGTGCCGCCCATGCACCAGACCAGCGTGCCCGGACGGTTATTGGCGAGGGTGCGGGCGACGCGCTTGAGCTGCGCGCCCGGCACGCCGGTGACACGCTCGGTCTCCTCCGGCGTCCACTTCTTCACCTCGGCGCGGATCTCGCCCATGCCCCAGACGCGCTGGCGGATATATTCCTTGTCCTCCCAGCCGTTCTCGAAGATGTGCCACAGGATGCCCCAGATCAGCGCGACATCGGTGCCCGGGCGGAAGCGGACATATTCGTCGGCATGGGCCGCGGTGCGGGTGAAGCGCGGATCGCAGACGATCAGCGGCGCGTTGTTCTGCTCTTTGGCCTTCAGGATGTGCAGCAGCGACACCGGATGCGCCTCGGCCGGGTTCGATCCGATCAGGATCATGGCCTTGGAGTTGTGCATGTCGTTGTAGCTGTTGGTCATCGCGCCGTAGCCCCACGTGTTGGCCACGCCGGCGACGGTGGTGGAATGACAGATGCGCGCCTGGTGATCGACGTTGTTGGATCCCCAGAAGGCGGCGAACTTGCGGAACAGGTAGGACTGCTCGTTGCTGTGCTTGGCCGAGCCGAGCCAGTAGACCGAGTCGGGGCCGGACGACTTGCGGATGTCCAGCATCTTGTCGCCGATCTCGTCGATCGCGACGTCCCATGACACCCGCTGCCACTTGCCGCCCGACAGCTTCATCGGGTAGCGCAGCCGGCGTTCGCCATGGGCGTGCTCGCGCACGCTGGCGCCCTTGGCGCAGTGCGCGCCGAGATTGAACGGGCTGTCGAAGGAGGGCTCCTGCCCGACCCAGACGCCGCCCTCGACCTCGGCGGTCACGGCGCAGCCGACCGAACAATGGGTGCAGACTGAGACGATCTTCTTCATCTCCTTGGCGGCCGTCTGCGCCTGCGCGTCGGCCTTCCCGACCATGCCGAAATTGAGCGCCGACGCGGCGGCGATGCCGCCCGCAGCCAGTCCCGAGCCCTTCAGGAACGCCCGACGGTCGACCGCCCCGCCGACCGATCCGGCAAGGGCCTTCGACAAACGGGGGATCGTCGCCGTTCCGCTGGTCTTTTTCCTGAGCATGGGAGTCCTCCTCTACCTGTCCGATCGCGCGCGCGCCGTCCGGTTCCTAGAACCGGGACAGGCGGTAGGCGGTCCTGACGTGATCCGTTTCCCGGTAAGCGCCCTCCTCGGGCTTGCCCTTCGGCGCTGCTTCGGCCGCGGCCTCGCGGCCGAGCCCGGCGGCCACAACGCCCGCGGCGCCGACTCCGGCGCCCGCCCTCGTGAAGAAGGCGCGGCGGTCCGGCGATTTCAGGGTCCTGTCGTCACTCATGTCACACCTCGTCTCTGGCAGGCGTTGGCACGCGGCTCTAGGCCGCCATCTCGAAAGACTGCGCTTCGATACGCATGAAAAGCCGGCCGATCGTTCCCACCCGCCGGTAGAACGCGGCGCTTTCCGCAGTCTCCAGATCCTGGAACAGACGCCCGGCCCAGGGGGCGATATGGGCGTCGAAGAAGGCGCGCTGCGCGGCGAGCCCGACCGGCCGGCCCAGCGCGCCGGTGATCAGCGCGCACATGGTCTCGCACAGCGCGGCGATATGGTCCTCCGGTTCGGCCACGCCCTCGGCGCGGGCGATCCCCAGATCAGCCATCGCCGCGCGGACCGCGGCCAGCGGCTTTTCGTACATGAAGCCTGTGAGATAGTAGGAGCCGTACGGCCTGATCTCGGATTCGCCGACGCCGATGAACAGCGTCTCGAATTCCTCCGTCACGGCCTCCGGATCGGCCGCACGGGCGGCCTCGGCGAGAGCGCCGAGCGCCTGTCCCATATCCGTCTCGTCGGAGGCCAGCGCAGCAAGCTGACGGAGCGTCCCCATGTCCGGCTCCCGCCGCAGCAACACGGCGAGCAGCGCATACGCGTTCGCTCTCAGCTCATCCTCGGGGGCGATCTCCCGATCCGTCCCTTCGTCCTGGTCTCCCGCATCGCGATCTTCGCGCACGGTCTCTCCACCCGACATTCGATGCCGCCTGTTCCCGGCAGCTTCACGGGCCTGTCCGCCCGATGCGCAGGATTACGCCGAACCTGCGACCGATAGCATGCGAGCTTATTCCGCGCCGCGTCAATACATATCGGGGAATCGGTAAATCAATACCGGAGCGTTTGTAAGCCCTTTTGCGGCGCAGAAAGGATAACAGCCGATGAGAACCGGAAGATGAGTTTTTCGGCGATTACAAGCTGTTAAATGACAGGATGATAATGTCTCTCAAAAAATGCTTAGAGTCCTGACCTTCGGACTCGCCGAACCCTGAGGGAAATTCCCCGTCACGCATCGCGGGGCCCGGCCTTTGGCGGGCTGTCGGACCCGTCCTCCGGCGGCGCCGCGCCGCCGACGGCGTCGTCCTCCGCGTCCGCCTTTTCGGGCGCGTCGTCGCGGGCGGCCAGCTCCCGTTCGAGCTTCTTCGCCTCTTCCTCGGCGACTCGGCGCATGATGGCGATGCCCTCCTTCATCTCGGCGACGAAGTCCTCGTCGTAGTCGTTGAGCCCGTCGAGATTGGCCAGCACCGGATCGGACCGCCACAGCTTTTGCAGCGCGCGCCGGGTCATCTCCTCCGGCACGCCGGCGCGCAGGAAGCCGGTGTAGTCGGAGTCCCTGTCCAGCGTCTCTATATCGGGCAGCCCGGCTGTCGGGTCCTCGGCGGCGGCCTTCGCGTCCGCCCCCTCCTCCGCCGGCGGCGCGGCGGCCTGCGTCTTCTCCCGCTCCGCGTCGCGGGATTCGCGCTTCAGCCGCGACCAGCGGCCGATGGCGGGTTCGCCGCGGTCGCCGCTCATGCGCCTGACCCCCGCTCCGCGCCCGGCGGCGGGCCGCCCTTGCGCGGATCCCAGGGCTTGCGCTTGCGCTTGTAATGCGGCTGGTCGACGTGGAACGCCTCGCAGAACTCCGCGACCCAGTTGCGCACGATGTCCGGCATCGGCACCCCCTCGACGAGGCTGCCCTCGCTGTCCAGCGCCGACTGCGCCTCGAACGGGCACGCGGTCACGGCGAAGGCCACGACTTCGTGCGCGCCCTCCTCGTCATCGCGCAACTCGACATAGATGCGCGGCGAGTCGTGAGCCAGGTTGTAGAGGTAGCCGTCGGTGGCCTTGCGGTGCAGCTCCAGCGGCAGCGTGCCGGCGTACCACCGCTGGCGGCGCTCGTCCTCCTCGAGCAGACGCCACTCCGCCCCGGCCTCGCCGCCGCCGGGAACGACCGCGACGGCCGTCCAGGCGAACGGCTCCCATGGATTGTCCAGGGTCCGGCGCTCTATCACAACGCCCAGCGGCATGACTTCCGATCGCACGGGCTGCTCCCTCCTGCCGGCGTCATCATAGCGCGGCGGCAGGTCCGCCACGCCAGCCAAAAAATCGGCGGTACGTACAAATCTGCAACCGGCGCCGCCGAAATCAATTGCATGCGGCGCGTCCCCATT
Source organism: Alphaproteobacteria bacterium (assembly GCA_009377375.1). Lineage (GTDB taxonomy): Bacteria > Pseudomonadota > Alphaproteobacteria > MPNO01 > UBA2964 > WHUE01. Next base: position 35,151 of record WHUE01000032.1, read on the forward strand.
GTCTCATGACGGCACGATGAGCGAGCAGGGCAAACGTCTTTTCGTCTGTAGTTGCGACGGCACGATGCCGCTGGACGCGCGCGGACTCGGCCGCGCCTGCGGCCGGGAGCTCCACGTTCACCGCCAACTCTGCCGCGGCGAGATCGCCAATGTCGCCGACGCGGCGCGCGACGGCGCCGACCTGCTGATCTGCTGCACGCAGGAATCCCCGCTCTTCGACGAGACGGTGGCCGATGCCGGGCCCGACGGAACGGTTTCCTACGTCAACATCCGCGAGCACGCGGGCTGGTCGGGCGAGGCGGCGAAGGCCACGCCCAAGATCGCCGCGCTGATCGCCGCCGCCGCCATCGAGGCGCCGCCCGCGCGCACGCTCAGCTTCACCTCGGCCGGGCGCACGCTGGTCTACGGCGTGGACGACGACGCCGTCGCCGCGGCGGCGCAGCTCGCCGGCCGGCTCGACGTGACGCTGATCCTGATCCCCCCCGGCGATGCCGTCCCACCCCGCGTCACCGGCTTTCCCGTCTTCCGCGGGCGCATCGATGCGGCCTCGGGCCGGCTCGGCGCCTTCGCCGTGACGGTCGACGGCCTCGCCGCCGCCGACCCGTCCTCGCGCGCGGGCCTCGCCTACGGCGACGGCGCGAAGGGCGTGGAGATGACGTTCGACATCGTCGTCGACCTGTCCGGCGGCGCGGCGCTGATCGGCGCGGACGAAAAGCGCGACGGCTATCTGCGCGCCGATCCGGCCAGCCCCGCCGCCGTGCAGAAGGCGCTGTTCGACGCCAGCGACATGGTCGGCGAGTTCGAGAAGCCGATCTACGTCGCCTATGACGAGGCGCTCTGCGCCCATTCGCGCAGCCGGGTGACGGGCTGCACCCGCTGCCTCGATCTCTGCCCCGTCTCCGCCATCGCGCCCGACGGCGACCATGTCGCCATCGACCAGGAAATCTGCGCCGGGTGCGGCGCCTGCGCCAGCGTATGCCCGACCGGCGCGGCGAGCTACGCGCTGCCGGCGACCGAGCCGCTCTACCGGCGCCTGCGCACGATGCTGCGGACGTATCGCGACGCCGGCGGCGACGGCCCGGTGGTCCTGTTCCACGACACGCGGGAGGGCGAGGCGCTGATCGCGATGGCGGCGCGGTTCGGCCGCGGCCTGCCGGCCAACGTGCTGCCGGTGGCGCTGAACGAGGTGACGCAGCTCAGCTTCGACATCGTCGCCGCGGCGCTCGCCTATGGCGCGGCGCGCGTCGTGGCGATGGCCCCGGTGCAGGCGCGCGACCGGCTCGACGGGGTGGCGGGCCAGATCGCCATCGCCGCGACGCTGATGGAAGGACTCGGCTATGGCGCCGGCCGGGCGGAGCTGATCGTCGAGGCCGATCCGGATGCGCTGTGCGACGCGCTTTATGCCCTGGACCCTGCCCCCTCGGTTCCGCCCTCGGGCTTCCTGCCGATGGGCGGGCGGCGCTCGCTCACCGGGCTGTCGCTGCAACATCTGTACGAGCACGCCCCGGCCCCGGCGGAGACGCTGCCGCTGGCCCTCGGCGCGCCGTTCGGCGCGGTGGTCGTCGACACCGAAGGCTGCACGCTCTGCCTCGCCTGCGTCGGGGCCTGCCCGACCGGCGCGCTGGGCGACAACCCGGACGCGCCGATGCTGACCTTCACCGAGCAGGCCTGCGTGCAGTGCGGTCTCTGCCGCGCGACCTGCCCGGAAAAGGTGATCGCGCTGGAGCCGCGCTTCAACTTCGCCGCCGGCGCGCGCCAGGCGGTCACGCTGAAGCAGGAGGAGCCGCATCTCTGCGTCTCCTGCGGCAAGCCGTTCGGCACGAAATCCGCGATCGAGCGCGTGGTGGAGAAGCTCGCCGGGCATTCGATGTTCGCGGGCGACGCCGGGGCGATCGAGCGGCTGCGCATGTGCGAGGAATGCCGCGTGCTCGCGCAGTTCACCGACCGCCAGCAGATGGCGGCCGGCAGCCGCCGCGTCACCCGGACCACCGAAGACTATATCAGCGGCGCCGCCGGCGACGACGAGGCCGACGACGCCCCGCGCAGCCGGGGCAACGGCAAGGACGGGCTGCATTGAAGTACCGGCGCTTCGGCCGTACCGGGCTGCTTGTGTCGGAGATCGCGCTGGGCTGTGGCGCGCAGGGCGGCATCGTCATCGACCCGGACGACGAGACGAAGCGGGCAGCGGTGAAGCGGGCGCTGGGGCTCGGCATCAACTGGTTCGACACGGCCGCGCAGTATGGCGGCGGCAAATCGGAGGAGGCGCTCGGCTGGCTGCTGAAGGAAGTGGACGAGCCTCCTTACCTCTCCACCAAAATCATGCTCGGCGCGGACCATGCGGGCGACTTCGCCGGCGCGGTGGCACGCGGCGTGGAGGGAAGCCTTCTCCGGCTGGATTGCGGCAGCGTGGACCTGCTGCAGCTGCACAGCCATATCGAGGACATGCGCGCCCCGCGCGCGGTCACGGCCGACGATGTGCTCCGCCCCGGCGGCGTCGCCGAGGCGATGGAACGCGCCCGCGACGCCGGGCTCTGCCGCTTCATCGGCCTGTCGGCGCTCGGCGACCCGGCGGAGACGAAGAAGGTCATCGCCAGCGGCCGGTTCGATTCCGCGCAGGTCTATTACAACACGATCAACCCGTCGGCGGCGCGCGCCATGCCGGCCGCCTGGCGCGGCTTCGACTCCGCCGGCATCGTCGACGCCTGCCGGACCCAGGACATGGCGATCCTTGCCGTGCGCGTCTTCGCCGCCGGCTTCCTGGCGACGCGGCAACGCACCGGGCGCGAGAGCATCCTGACCGCCGACACCGATCACGAGACGGAAGCGCGCATGGCCGAGGGCGCGCGCGCCGCGCTGGGCGACGCGCACGGCACGCTCGCCGAAGCCGCGGTGCGGTTCGCGCTGACTGGCGAGTACGTCTCCACCGCCGTCATCGGCCCGGCGCGCATCGACCATATCGAGGAAGCCTGCGCCGCCGCGGAAAGGGGACCGCTGCCGGACGACGCGCTCGCCCGGCTGGAGCGGCTTTACGAGACCGGCCCCGGCGCGGCCTGAGCCGGGTCTTCCGCCGGAGGCGCGGACCGGAGTGCAGATGACGAGCGAATCCTTCGCAATCCTTGAGGCCCCCTCGGTGCTGGGCCTGTTTCCGAAAGGGGTCGAGACCCTGCCGGAGGCGCTGCTCGGGGCCGGGTTGGCGGAGAGGCTCGCCGCCCGGCACGCGGGGCGCATCGAGCCCCCGCCCTACGACCCGGAGAGAGACCCGGAAACCCTGCTGCTGAACCCGCGCGGAATCGCGGCGTTCTCGGTGGCCCTGGCCGATGCGGTCGGCGGGCTGCTGGACGAGGGGGCGTTTCCGGTGGTGCTCGGCGGCGACTGCTCCATCCTGCTCGGCAACCTGCTTGCCCTGAAGCGGCGCGGCCGTTACGGGCTGCTCTTCATCGACGGACACGCCGACTTCTACCAGCCCGAGGCCGAGCCCAACGGCGAGGCGGCCTCGATGGACCTGGCGCTCGCCACCGGCCGGGGGCCCGGCATCGTCGCGAATATCGAGAACCGACGCCCACTGGTGCGCGACGAGGACGTCGCCGTGTTCGGCCGCCGCGACGGCGCCGACGCCGACGCGCATGGCAGCCAGCGCGTCGAGGACACCGCCATCGGCCTGATCGATCTCGCCGCCGTGCGGGACGCCGGCGCCGACGCGGCCGCGGCACGCGCCGTCGACCGCCTCGCGGTGCCCGCGCTCGACGGGTTCTGGATCCATCTCGACGCCGACGTGCTGGACGACGCCGTCATGCCCGCCGTGGACTACCGGATGCCTGGCGGGCTGAGCTGGGACGAACTCACGACCGTACTCCGCACCGCCGTCGCCAGCGGCAGGGCGGCCGGCATCGACGTGACCATCTTCAACCCGAAGCTCGACGCGGACGGCTCCATCGCCCGCGCCCTGGTGACCGCGCTCGCCCGGGGGCTCGGGGCATAGCCCCGCGCCCTGAAGCGGGCGGCGCATATCCGCTTGCCGCGCCTGTGCGAAACGACTAGCGTTCCCGCGCGGTTTACAAGAACAGAAACGGACCGAACCGATTTCAGCGACCGCCGACGCGGCGACCCGAGGGAATAACGGCGGGCGGCGCAACGGCCCCAAGGGAGGAAGACCAGATGACCAGGATTCGCATTGCGGCCGCGGCGCTCGGAGTCGCGCTGGCGACGGCCGCGCCGGCGGCGGCCGACGAGGCGTCGCTCGCGCAGTTCTTCAAGGACCGGACCATCACCGTCCATTTCGGCGGCGGCGTCGGCGGCAGCTACTGGCTGTATTCGCAGCTCGCCGCGACCTATCTCGGCAAGCACATCCCAGGCAATCCCAAGGCGGTGATCCAGGCCATGCCGGGCGCCGGCGGGATGAAGGGGCTGAACTACAGCTTCAACGTCGCGCCCCGCGACGGCACCTTCATCACCATGGCCCATGCCGAGGTGCTGCAGGAGACGGTGCTCAACCCGGACGTCAAGTTCGACGCCAAGAAATACGAATGGCTCGGGCGCTTCACCGACATCGTCTCGGTCGGCGTGGCGTCGAAGGCGTCCGGCGTGACGTCGCTCGACGATGCGCGTAAGCGCGAGGTCGTCGTCGGCGCCACCGGCTTCCGCAGCTGGACCGGCTTCGCGCCGATGCTGTTCAACCGGGTGGCGGGCACGAAGTTCAAGATCGTCGCCGGCTACAAGGGCGCGTCCCAGATGTTCCACGCGCAGGACCAGAAGGAGGTCGAGGTCGTGCCGGCGAGCTGGGTGGTGGTCAAGGTCAACAAGGCGCCGCAACTCGCCTCCGGCGACCTGGTCCCGATCTTCGCCGTCTCGCTCGACCGGATGGCGGAGCTGCCCAACGTGCAGACGATCACCGAGTTCGGCCGCGACGAGGGCGAGAAGCTGTTCCTCAAGGTGTTCGCCGCCAACGGCGTGATCGGCCGCGCGCTGGCCGCCCCGCCCGGCACCAATGCCGAGCGCGTGCAGGCGATCCGCACCGGGTTCGAGAAGATGCTGCAGGACCCCGCCTTCAAGGCGCATGTCGCGGAAAAGAAGATCCCGCTCAATACGCTCGGCGGCGCCGAGCTGGCCAAGCGCGTCAACACGGTCCTCGACATGAGCGACGACCAGGTGAAGAAGACCCGCGCCGTCTATAACGAGCTGCTCGCCGGCATCAAGGACAAGAAGTAGCCGGACCGCGCGGACCGACCGACACGCCCGCGGCCCTCAGGGCCGCGGGCTTTTCTTCGCCGCTCACCCGCCGGCTTCGGCCCTGCGGTCGGCCAGGGTGTACTGGCGCGAGACCTCGGCGACGCTGATGCGGAAATCGGCGAACACGCTGCGCTTGCCCTCCTCCTGGGCCAGCATGTGGCCGGCGTGCTCGCGCCACCGCTTCACCGCGTCCTCGTCCCGCCAGAACGACAGCGAGACGTACTTGCCGGGATTCACCAGGCTCTCGAACCGTTCGATGGAGAGGAACCCGTCGATCTTCTCCAGTTCCGGCCGCAGCTCCCCCGCCAGGTCGAAATAGCGCTGCCCGACGCCCTCGTTCACCGTCACCTCGAATATCACCGCGATCATGCCCTGCCTCCGCTGCCGTTCCCCGGCAGCGTAGCGCGGCTGCGGACTGCCGGCAAACGCGGCGCACGGCTTGCTTCCCCCGGCCGGCCTTACCACCCAGGGTCTGATCCGCCTGAATAGAAGCACCTGCGCCGCGGGCATTTTGCGTCGGGGGCAGGAGCGTGGC